>NZ_VSJH01000005.1:0-39085 GCF_008124495.1 Pseudomonas sp. CK-NBRI-02
CTTCAGGGAATGATAACTTCATTGAAAAAGCATACTTTTTACGGCGGGCCGCCCTTCGCGACCCGGACCGTTGCCTGGCTCAACATCGGCGTCCAGGCGGTCCTTCCGTTGACCCTGGCATTGGCCACGCCTTCAGCCAGCGCCGCCCCCACCACTGAACCGGCCAAGCGATCACCCGCGCCTTCCCGTCTTCACACCTTCGCCATGGGTGACACCCTGGCCTCGATCGCCACCCAATACGCCACCACCATCGCCACCCTGCGCAGCCTCAACCCCGGCCGCGACCTCGATACCCTCAAGCCCGGCGATCGCTTGGTCGTACCTTCGGCCGCCGCGCACCCGCTGCCGAAGCTGAACTCGCCCGACCCACAGGCCTCCACCGACGCCCAGGACGAACAGGCCCGCGAGCTCGCCGCCATGGCCAGCGGCACCGGCAACTTCCTCAGCAACAACCCTGACAGCGACGCCGCTGCCGCCATGGCCCGCGGTCTGGCCACCCGCGAGGCCAGCAGCCAGGCTCAGCAGTGGCTCAGCCGCTTCGGCACCGCCCGGGTGCAGATCGATGTGGACGACAAGTTCTCGCTGAAAAACTCCCAGGTCGAACTGCTCGCCCCGCTGCACGACACCCCCGAGCAGTTGCTGCTCACCCAGGGCAGCGTCCACCGCAAGGACGACCGCCAGCAGACCAGCCTGGGCCTGGGCGTGCGCCGTTTCAACGACGGCTACATGCTCGGCGCCAATAGCTTTTTGGACTACGACCTGTCCCGCCAACACGCCCGTCTGGGCCTGGGGGTCGAGTACTGGCGCGACTTTCTCAAAGTCAACGCCAACAGCTACACCCGTCTGACCGGCTGGAAGGATTCGCCCGACGTCGAGGACTACCAGGAACGCCCGGCCAACGGCTGGGACCTGCGCACCGAGGCCTGGCTGCCGTCGATGCCGCAGATCGGCGGCAAGCTCAGCTACGAGCAGTATTACGGCGATGAAGTCGGCCTGTTCGGCAAGGACAACCGCAAGAAAGACCCCAGCGCCGTCACCGTCGGTCTCACCTACACGCCCATCCCTTTGCTGACCCTCAGCGCCGACCAACGCAAGGGCAACGGCGGCAACGAGACCACCGTCGGTGCCGAGTTCAGCTACCAGATCGGCGAGCCCTGGGCCAAGCAGGTCGACCCCGCCGGCGTCGGCGCCCTGCGCACCCTGGCTGGCAGCCGTTACGACCTGGTCGAACGCAACAACCACATCGTCCTCGAGTACCGCAAGAAGCAGGTCATCCAAATGGCCGCCGCCGCCCACGTCAGCGGCCAGGGCGGCGAGACCAAATCCCTGAGCGTGTGGGTCAACAGCAAGTACCCGCTGTCGCACATCGACTGGACAGCCCCGGCGCTGCTGCAGGCCGGCGGCCGGCTCGTGCACGACGGCGGCCCCCACTACAGCGTGCTGCTGCCCGACTACCAAACCCAGCAAACCAACGTCTACACCCTCCATGGCGTGGCCGTGGACAGCAAAGGCAACCGCTCCGGGCGCAGCGAGACCCGCGTGACCGTCAACGCTCCCGCGGTCAGCGCGCGCCACTCGACCTTCACCCCTGCCCATACCGTGCTGCCGGCCGATGGCAAGACTCAGCAAACCCTGACCCTCGCCATCCGCGACGAGCAGCAGCAGCCGGTGGACATCGCCTTGGCGGATATTCAGATCGCTGTCGCCGAGACGCAAACGCGCGCCGGCGGCATCGTGGTTTCGAAGCCTGAGCGTGTTTCGGCGGGCAACTATGAAGTACGGGTGACCGCGGGCAGCGCGCCGCAATCGATTACCTTGACCCCGTCCGTTCAAGGGACTGCGCTGTCGCAAGCGCAGGTCAGCACGGTCAGCTCTGTGCCGGACGACGGCAAATCCGCCTTCGCCGCAGACCGCAGCTCACTCCCGGCGGACGACAAAACCCATGCTGTGTGGACAGCAAAGGCAACCGCTCCGGGCGCAGCGAGACCCGCGTGATCGTCAACGCTCCCGCGGTCAGCGCGCGCCACTCGACCTTCACCCCTGCCCATACCGTGCTGCCGGCCGATGGCAAGACTCAGCAAACCCTGACCCTCGCCATCCGCGACGAGCAGCAGCAGCCGGTGGACATCGCCTTGGCGGATATCAAGATCACCAGCGACCACGTACGCGCAGGCAAGCACGGGGACGACATCAAGGTCTCGGATCCAACACGCACCTCGCCTGGCGTATACGAGATCCGGGTCACTGCCAGCAAGACCGAGCTGACGGTCACCCTGACACCGACGGTTCAGGGCACGGCACTGGCGCAAGCCTTGGTTTCCACAACGAGCGTGCTACCGAACCCAGGCAGCTCTCGATTCTCGGCAAGTCGGCCCACCATTCCAGCTAATAACAAGGCCACCACCACCTTGGCCTTTGACGCCAGGGATGCGAATGGCCTGCCACTCGAGGGCATCGGCAAACACTTGGCGTTCGTGGTGAATGGCGCCAGTGGCAATGTCTCGCCACCGGATGTCACCGTTGAAGCCATCGTGGAAAGCGCAGGCACTTATACCGCGAAGCTGCGCGGCCTCCTGGCAGGCCATTACACCGTTGCGCCTCATTTTGACGGTAAGCCCGTCGGTACCCTGAAAGCCAGCGTGGAATTACAGGCATTGCCGCCCGCGGAGCTCAACTCAGCGTTCAAGGTTATGCCACCGTCCATCGACGCAGATGGCTGCGACTCAACAACCTTGACGTTCATAGCAAGGAATGCCGACAACAAACCCGTGAGCGGCCTGGCCAACCTACTCATTTTCAACGTGACCGATGACAGCGGCAAACAGCCTGAACCCGGCAAGATCACCGTGACGGCTATTCAAGAAAAAGGCACGACAGGGGAATACAGCGCCACGCTGCGTGGTACTCAAGCTGGGGACTTTACGCTCACACCTGAAGTCGACGGTGACGTCATGGACTCACTGGCAAAATCAGTGGAGCTGAAGGTCTTACCGCCTGCGGCAGGAAGCTCCCGGCTCGTGCTAAGCAAGACCGATATCCTGGCAGATGGCGTGGACGAGGCGAAAGCATCGTTCATTGTCAAGAACTCGCTTGGGCAGCCAATCAGTGGCATTGTCGGCCAAGTGTCATTTACCGTGACCGACTCAAAGGGCAATCCTGCGTCGGATGTTGAATTGAGCCGTATCGTCGAAGTTGGAAACACAGGGGTGTACGAGGCTACATTGAGCGGCTCGCAACCCGATCTTTACACCATGACGCCCAAGATCGATAACGAACCTTTGGGAGCGGATGCGCGCCTGTCCCTGATGAGTACTCACATCACCGAACTCCACAGTTACTCGTATCCTGGTAAATATTCACACGCTGTCGATAGCGGGTTCCCCACGACGGCTTACGATCGCGTAGGGTTTTCCGCAACACTTGCAAACGGCGCCCATTCCAAAGATTACAACTGGTCATCCAGTGTCAGCTGGTTGACCCATCGCTCCTCCGGCCTTTTTATATTTTCCACTCCGCCTGATGATGCTTCAGGCGAAATCACCATTACGGGAACCCGCAAGGGCAGCCACGTCTCACACAGCTACACCTTCAGGATAAAAAAATGGTTTTATATCGATAACTCATTATCAAGGAATTGGGCTGCCGCGATGAACAGGTGTTCCGCTCTTGGACTTCAGCCAGTGTCCAAGGCCGACGCCACAAAAGGAGAAGGCGTAATAGGAGTCGGTACCCCAGCTTCAGAGTACGGCTTCGTGGGCTATTCTTTTCTGGCCAACTCTACGTGGCTGTCCGACCCCGCTGGCGCAGGCCACTATCTGCGCCTGCTTCTCATGGACGGGGCAACCGAGGTGGCACCTGAAGGCTCAGTCGATGGCAAAGCAATTTGCTACAGAACCTTAAAGTAATAAACGACCGAGCCCGGTTACATTTCGTACAAAACCTAAACAGCACTACGGCCAACGACTGGTACGTCCGCGAAACACAACCCCAAGAACCGCCGCGCCGCCCTCGACGGCGCGGCGGCATGGGGCATCAGTATCGAGAAATGCCGCGCTAATGGCTGCGGTGCAATGCCCAGCCGGTACAAGGCGTTGTCTTCATGGCGAATGGACATCGCCGACACGAAGCCAATGCCCATCCCCGCCCGTACCGCTTCCTTGACCCCCTCCACTCCGGCAATTTCTAACGCCACGCGCATCGGCACACCCTCCCGGGCAAAGGCGCGCTCCACCAACTGCCGTACCCCCGAGCCACTTTCGCGCAGCACCAACGGATACGCCCCCAGCGCTTGAAGCGTCTGCACCTGAACGCCGTCGGCCAGCGGATGGCCGCTCGGAACGATGGCGACGATCTCGTCCTCGCGCCAGGCGGTGACGCTGGTGCCAAGCGGTAGTTCCTGGCCTGGCGGGCCTTCGATCAAGGCGATGTCCAGCTCACCCAGAGCCGCGACGATTTCCGCCGTGTTGCCATGGGTCGTGGTGATCGCGATATCCGGGTAGCGGGCGTGGAAGTCCGCGATCAGGTAGGGCAACAGGTAACTGGCTGGGGTGGTACTGGCGCCGATGCGCAAGGTGCCGCGCTCCATCCCACGCATGGCGTCGCGCAGGGCCTGGGCCTGGAGAAAGGTCTCGCGCAGGCGTTGGGCGTGGCCTAGCAGTTGCTCGCCGGCGGCCGTCAGGCGCACCCCGCGTCCGGCACGTTGATACAGCGGTTCACCGAACGCTTCCTGCAGCAACTTCAGCTGACCCGACACGGCCGGCTGCGACAAGTGCAGCGCGGCGGCGGCGTGACTGATGTTTCCGTGCTCGGCGACGGTGGCGAAAGTTATCAGTTGTTCAGGGGTCATACGTTCAAAATATCAGCTAAGCGGATACTTGCCATCCTAAATCACGATTTTTTATAAGCTTATAACTGAATTAACGTAGACCTCATCAATACACATCGGAGGTCTTACCATGGCCACGGCCCACCCTACTCCCGCCCTTGCGCCTTCCCACGCGACCCGTGGGCGGCTCAACGGTATTCTGTTCGTCGCCCTGTTCGCCCTCGCCGTCACTCAGGGGGCGGCCCTGCCGGCCATCGCCGGTCTGGGGATCAGCCCGCTGATCGTCGGCATCGTCGCCGGTGCCCTGTATGGCAATGCTCTGCGCTATGGGCTGCCGGAAAGCTGGGCGGCGGGGGTCAACTTCTCGGCGCGCAACCTGCTGCGCCTGGCCGTGGCGTTCTTTGGCCTGCGGGTGAGCTTGCAAGAGATCGCCCAGGTGGGCTGGTCGGGTCTGACAGTCTCGCTGCTGGTGGTGGTCAGCACCCTGCTGGTGGGCCTGTTGGTGGGCATGAAGGTGATGAAGCTTGACCGCGACACGGCGCTGCTGACCGCTGCGGGCAGCGCGATCTGTGGCGCAGCTGCGGTGCTGGCATTCGAATCGGCGCTGCGCTCGCAGCCACACAAGGCGGCCATGGCGGTGGGCAGCGTGGTGCTGTTCGGCACGTTGTCGATGTTCCTTTACCCACTGGCGGTCAGCGCCGGCTGGGTGCAACTCGACAATCTCGGCGTAGGCCTGTTCTTCGGTGGCACCCTGCACGAAGTGGCGCAGGTAGTGGGTGCGGCCAGCAACGTGAGCCCCGAGGCCACCCACATCGCCACCATCGTGAAGATGACCCGTGTGTTGCTGTTGGTGCCGGTGCTGCTGGTGGTGGGCCTGTGGGTCAGCCGCTCGCGCAAGCAAGGCCAGGCCCAGGGCGGCGGGCGTATCGCCGTGCCATGGTTCGCCTTTGGCTTCCTGCTGCTGGTATTGGTCAATTCGTTGCAAGTCCTGCCGGCGGCGGTGGTGAACACCATCAATAGCCTCGACACCTTCGCCCTGACCATGGCCATGACCGCGCTGGGCATGGAAACCCGCGTGAGCCAGATCCGCCAGGCTGGCCCGCGCGCGCTGATCACCGGGGCGATCCTCAACCTGTGGCTGATCGGCGGCGGTCTGGCCATCACCCTGGGAGTACAACGGCTTTTCGGATGAATGGCAGCGGCTGATCCCGGAGCGCCGTGCGCCATCGCAGGCTATGCCGCCGCCCACGATCGTGCAGGGCTGGGGTAACCGCTTGGCAAGCGGCAACGAGGCTTTTTCTGCGCCCCCCTCGTTGCCGTGCGTTTTTGTCGGTATGGTGGTGTCCAAGTAGGAAGTTTCATTGCACAGGAAAGACTTAGATGCCCCAACGCCATGTCATCAACGCATCCGTCAGCCCCAAAGGCAGCCTGGAGACGCTGTCGCAACGTGAAGTCCAGCAACTGAGTGAAGTCGGTACCGGCAGCCTTTACACCCTGTTCCGCCAGTGCGCCCTGGCCATCCTCAACACCGGCGCCCATGTCGACAATGCCAAGACCATCCTCGAGGCCTACAAGGACTTCGAGGTGCGTATCCATCAGCAAGACCGCGGCGTACGCCTGGAGCTGCTCAACGCCCCGGCCGACGCGTTCGTCGATGGCGAGATGATCGCCAGCACCCGCGAAATGCTGTTCAGCGCCCTGCGCGATATCGTCTACACCGAAAGCGAGCTGGCCAGCCAGCGCATCGACCTGGAAAGCTCCCAGGGCATCACCGACTACGTCTTCCACCTGCTGCGCAACGCCCGCACGCTGCGTCCGGGCGTGGAACCGAAGATGGTGGTGTGCTGGGGCGGCCACTCGATCAGCAGCGAGGAATACCAGTACACCAAGAAGGTCGGCCACGAGCTGGGCCTGCGCAAGCTGGACGTATGCACAGGCTGCGGCCCGGGCGTGATGAAAGGCCCGATGAAAGGCGCGACCATCGCCCATGCCAAGCAGCGCATGCACGGCAGCCGTTACCTGGGCCTGACCGAGCCGGGCATCATCGCCGCCGAAGCGCCCAACCCGATCGTCAACGAGCTGGTGATCCTGCCGGACATCGAAAAGCGCTTGGAGGCGTTCGTGCGGGTCGGCCACGGCATCATCATCTTTCCCGGTGGCGCAGGCACGGCCGAAGAGTTCCTGTACCTGCTGGGCATCCTCATGCACCCGGACAACGAAGGCTTGCCCTTCCCCGTCGTGCTCACTGGCCCGCGCAGCGCCGAGGCGTACCTGCAGCAGTTGCATGCCTTCGTCGGCGCGACCCTGGGCGAGACGGCCCAGCAGCATTACCAGATCATCATCGACGACCCGGCCGAAGTGGCCCGGCACATGGTCGAGGGACTCAAGGCCGTCAAGCAGTTCCGCCGCGAGCGCAACGATGCCTTCCACTTCAACTGGCTGCTGAAGATCGAGGAAGGTTTCCAGCGCCCGTTCGACCCCACCCATGAAAACATGGCCAACCTCGAGCTGCGCCGGGACCTGCCGCCCCATGAGCTGGCCGCCAACCTGCGCCGGGCCTTCTCCGGGGTGGTGGCGGGCAACGTCAAGGACAAGGGCATTCGCCTGATCGAAGAGCACGGGCCGTACCAGATCCGTGGCGACAGCGCGGTGCTCGACCCGCTTGGGCGCTTGCTGCAGGCCTTCGTTGATCAGCACCGGATGAAGTTGCCCGGTGGGGCAGCGTATGTGCCTTGCTATCAGGTAGTGACCTAACCCGTCGCGACCGCTGAGCGGCTGAACTCGCGCCCAACAGGTCCGCACGGCCCTTGTGGGAGCGGGTTTATCCGCAAAGCGGACACTACATAGCTCGCGCCAGCGCCACAGCCGCTACTCGCAACATCCTGCAGACATTTCCTACAACAAGCAGTGAACCTGCTTCGATAAAAACGGTCTTTCGCTGACGGTCAACTCACCGACCGGTTCATCGGCCCAGTCATCGGGCCTACTTTTGTCCAGCTCCAGCGAAGATCACCATGCCTGATTCCCGACCAGCCTCCTTTGCCCTTGCCCCCCTCCTCGCAGCCTCCTTGCTTGCCTTGGCTATCCCCGCGCATGCCGAAGAACCGGCCAGCGACGCACGCTGGGTCAGCGACAGCCTGAGCACCTATGTGCGCAGCGGCCCCACCAACGGCCACCGTATAGTGGGTTCGGTCAAGGCCGGGCAGAAGGTCACGCTGGTGGGCACCCAAGGGGAATACAGCCAGGTCCGCGGGCAAAACGGTGATCTGGTATGGATCCTGAGCAGCGACCTGCAATCGGTCCCGGGCCAGGCCGAACGCCTGCCGGCACTCGACGCGCAGGTGACGCAGTTGTCCGAACAGCTCAAGACCATCGACGACAGCTGGAAGAATCGCGTCCAGGGCATGCAGGAAACCCTCGACTCGCGCAAGGCGCTGATCGACGAACTGGAAACGCGCAACAAGTCGCTCAACGAACAACTCGACCAGGTGCAGTCGTCGCTGCGTGACACCCAGGCGCGCCTGGGTGACGAGAACAAGCAAGTGATGATGCGCTACATGGTCTACGGCGGCAGCATCGCCGGGGCCGGTCTGCTCGCGGGATTGATCCTGCCGGCATTGACCCGCGGTCGTAAACGCAACGACCGCTGGTTCTGACAACAGCCCTCAGGCGCCGTGCAGACGCGGCGCCCAGTCTTCGACCTGGCGATGCTCCAGGCGCCGTTGCAGGGTCTTGCGCCAGGATGGCACCAGCGGCAATGCCAGGCATTCGCGTAACAGCTCAGGCTCTAGGTGTTTATCGAACAGCACCGCCGACAGGCGCGCCACCGACCATTCGCCGTGCGGGCGCTCGACCAGTTCCAAGCGCTCGCCCGCCTGCACCACGCCCTCCTCCAGCACCCGGTAATACCAACCGGTGCGCCCACTTTGCTGAACGCGCAGGGCCATCTGCGCCACGTCGAAGCGGTCGTTGAGCTTCCAGCAGGGCATGCGCCCCTGGGACACCTCCAGCAGCGCCGACCCCACACGAATCCGGTCGCCCAGGCAGACATCCGCCTCGCGCCAACCGGTGGTGCTGAAGTTCTCGCCGAATGCGCCGGGCTCGGCCAGCAATGGATGCTCGCCAAGCTCTGCCGCCCAGGCTGCATAGTGCTCGCGGGGATAGTGGTGGATGGCCTTTTCCACACCACCGTGGACCCGCAGATCCCCCTGCTCGTCGCCTTCGAGCCCGAGCCGTCCTACGGCCAGTGGCCCTTGGCGGGGGTGCTTGGCAATGGCACTGCGCGAGCCAGGGCGGGTGAAAGGTTGGGCCAAGCCTGTGAGCAGGTTGTCCAGGATGAGGCTGTTCAGAATCATGCCAGGGTCTCGTTGGGTTGCCGGCGCAAAGCTTACCCCAGAGACACGAACGCCACGATCACATTCGCCTACCCAGGCCCATCGCACCGGTGGCGACCAGGCCCGGGCGGTCGGCGCGCTACTTGCCGCGGGCCTTGTTGTAGATGGTTTTGGCGCGGTCGGCTGAAGCCTGGCATTCAGCCATGTTGCCTGCGGCCTGAGCCTCCTTGGCCTGGTTGAGCAGGTTCTGATAGTCCTTGGCCATGCCGCCATGCAGGGCCTGGCCATCGGTCCGGTGGATATCCTCAAGTTCCTTGATCTTGGCGGCGCAGTTGGTTTCCGGGCCGGTTTCGGCGTGAACGGTGAAGCTCAATGCAGAAGCGATCAGCAGCAGTGTCAGGGATTTCATGGTGTGTTCTCCGTGAGAAAAGCCGGACTTCTGACAGGCACGTCGGCGGGCCCGACGCAGCCAAAAGCATAGCCTTGCTCAAAGATTCAGCCACAGTTCATTGACGCAAGCGCTCCAGCGCCTGCAGCACGTACCCGGTTGCCCGCTCCACCTGCCCCTCCCGGCAGGCGATCCCCAGCTGACGCCAAAGGCCAGGGCGCAAGGGCCGACGGGCAATCCGCGGGTTCAGTCGCTCCGCTTCGCCTTCTTGGGGCAGCAGTGTCGCGCCATAGCCTGCCGCCACCAGGCTCTTGATCGCATCGTTGTAGTTCAGCTCGATGCGCGCCTCGGGGTACAGCCCCGCTGCGGCGAACCATTCCGCCGTCACCCGCGACAGTTGGGTGGTGTTGTCGTTGAGTATCAGCGCTCGCTCGGCCAGCCAGGCCGGCGTGACCTTAGCGGGCGGCTGCCAGTCGGCCGGCAGGTAGGCCATGATCGGATCGCGTCGCCAGGGGGTGAGCTTCACCCCTCTGCCCGCTACCTGGGGCAGCGCCACCAGGCCGATGTCCAGCGTGCCCTCACGCAGGCGCGCCAGGGAAGCCTGGGAGGTCAGCACCTGCACCTGCACGTCGATGCCCGGATGCGCCTCACGCAGATGCGCTAAGGCTTTGGGCAGCAGATGGGCGATGGCCCCGGTGGAGGCCCCCAGACGCACACGCCCGGTCAGCCCCTGCACCTGTCGACGCACCTCGTCCAGGGCCAGGTCGGCATCGGCCAGCAGGCGACGGGCGCGGCCCAGCAGCGTCTCGCCCACGGTGGTGGGGCGCACCTGGCCTCGGGTGCGGGTGAGCAGCGGCGCCCCCACGCGCGCTTCCAGCTCGGCCACGTGCAGGCTGATGGTAGGCGCAGCCAGGTTGAGCTGACGAGCGGCCTCGGCGAAGGAACCGAGGTCGGCGATGACCACCAGCGTGCGCAGGCGGTCGAGGCTGATTTCGCGCATGGGGGTCCTCTGGGGGCTGGCCTGTTCGCGGGTAAACCCGCGAAAAGACTGACACGGTCATTCATTTTTTCTGAATCCAAGCATCATGATATTCAAATTTTCTTTCGTCCAGCCGCAGGCGAGCATAGGCCATCTCTCTCGCACACGGATCCCGACCATGCACACCCCTCTCGTCTTCATCGACGGCGACCAAGGCACCACCGGCCTGCAGATCCATGCCCGCCTGCAAGGCCGCCAGGACGTGCGCCTGCTGACCCTGCCGCACGCCGAGCGCAAAGACCCGCAACGCCGCGCCGAGGCCATCAACGACGCCGACATCGCCCTGCTCTGTCTGCCTGACGACGCAGCCCGTGAAGCGGTGGCGGCCATCCACAACCCGGCAGTACGTGTGATCGACGCCAGTTCCGCCCACCGCACCACGCCCGGCTGGGTCTACGGGCTTCCTGAGCTGGACGCCGAACAAGCCGAGCGCATCGCCCGGGCCAAGCGGGTGAGCAACCCCGGTTGCTACCCGACCGGCGCCATCGCCCTGCTGCGCCCGCTGATCCAGGCTGGGCTGCTGCCGGCGGACTATCCGCTGAGCATCCATGCAATCTCGGGGTATTCCGGGGGTGGCCGGGCGGCGGTGGAACTTCATGAGCAAACTAGCGCCGTCAAGGTGCCTGCCCTTCAACTCTATGGCCTGGAACTGGCCCACAAGCATGTACCGGAGATCGAGCGACACGCCGGGCTCGCTGCACGCCCGGTGTTCCTGCCGGGTTATGGCGACTACCGCCAGGGCATCGCGCTGAGCATTCCCCTGCAACTGCGCCTGCTGGCCGGCGGCATCACCGCTGAACACTTGCAAACCTGCCTTGAGCAGCACTACCACGGTGCACGCCATGTACAGGTGATGCCACTGCATCAGCAGGGTCCGGCCAGCAAACTGGACCCCGAGGCGCTCAACGACACCAACGACCTGCGCCTGGCCCTGTTCGCCAACCCGGCCTACGGCCAAGTGGTGCTCACGGCCGTGTTCGACAACCTCGGCAAAGGCGCCTCGGGCGCCGCCGTGCAGAACCTCGACCTGATGCTCGCCGCCCTGGGTTAGACTGTGCCTCCCGCGCCGCTCGGCGCGGGACGGTTCGACCCTGCTGGAGCTTGCCCGATGTTCATTCTCAGCCACCTCGACGGTGTGCCCCCCGAATCCTTCCAGAATCAGATCCGTCAGTTGGTCATCGACCATGTCGGTGAACTGAGCAGCGTGGCCATCACCCCGGACAACCCGCTGTACCCGCTGTACCAGTACGGCGTCGGCCTGGAGGTGCATCAGTATTTGCAGGCCATGGACGGCACCCGAGGTCTGGCCGTGGAACTGACCCTGGCCTTGGATGCCGAAGCACCGGACCGACTGCTCGGCTTCGCCCTTGCCCTGCCGGCCCAGGATGACGATCAGGCCTGCGTGCTGGCGTTTCTGGCCGTGCACCCAGACCACCGCCGCCAAGGCATCGCCCGAGCGCTGTTGGCCGATGCCCAGTCACGCTATGCCTGTGTCGAGCTCAATGTCTTTGCAGGGCAAGTGCCATGGTTCGAGGCGATGGGTTTGCAGGTGGCCGCCGCCGCCGGGCCGCAGGTGCTGATGAGCAGCACCGGGCACGCCAGTGGCGCACTGGTCGGCCGTCTGGACATCGCCCCGATCTATCGCACCACTGAAGTGCGGCAGATTCACGCCTACCTGCTCAAGCAGCATGGCGACGAGGCCATGCTGGCGGCGGAAAAACAGCGCGACGAACGCCTTGATGCCCTGGCCTTGCAGGCACAGGCCTGTGTGAAGCAGCGCAAGACCGTGCATTGAACGGGACCGCTGGGCGGTCCCGGCGATTTCAGGCGTGTACCCACCGCCGATGCAGCCCACGGGCCAGTGCATCGAGCATGAACCCCAGCGCACCGATCAGCAGCACCATGGCCATCAGCTCCGAATAGGCCAGCCGGTCACGCGTATCGAGGATGAAATAGCCTAGCCCTGCGCTGACCCCAAGCATTTCGCACGGCACCAGCACGATCCACAGGATGCCGATCGCCAGACGCACACCGGTCAGCACATGGCCGATCACCCCAGGGATGATCACCTTGCACAAGGTTTCCCAGCGCGTGGCGCTCAGGCTACGGGACAACTGCAACCAGCGCGGATCGAGCTGGCGCACACCTGCGGCGGTGTTGAGCAGGATCGGCCACAGCGCGGCGAAAGCCAGCAGGAAATAGATCGGCTGGTCGCCCACCCCCATCAACATCACCACCACCGGCATCCACGACAGCGGCGAGATCATTCGCAGGAACTGGAACGCCGGTGTGGTCGCAGCCTCCAGGTGGCGGTAACTGCCCACCAGCAAGCCCAAGGGCACGCCAACCGATAGCGCCAGCAACAGCCCCACCAGGATGCGCTTGAGACTGACCCAGACATGCCCATAGACCTCGCCTTCGCCCAGCAATTGCACCAGGCTGGCCAGCGTGGCCTGGGGCGAAAAACGCGCCGAAAGGCCGTCGGCCTCGCCAAACACCTGCACTCCCGCCCACCACAGCAGCAACAGCCCCAACAGCCCCGCCAGGCCTAAGAGGCCATGCATGACAGACTTGCCCATCAGACGGCGAACTCCTCATGGCGCTCGAAACTGTCGGGCTGGCCGAACGCCGCCAAACCACCGGCCGCCTCGATGGCTGTACGCACGAAGCGATCATCGACCAGGTCGCGCGCTACCTGGGCCGGGTCCAGCCCGGCCAGGAAGCCACTGTCGCCCTCGATCAGCGTGCCTTTGAGGTGCTTGACCAGCGCTTCGGTGTAGCTGGGGAATGGATACGGCTGGAAGTCGATGCGTTTCTCATCCCATTGCTGATGCGCGATCGCACCGCTGGCGATGTAACCGGCGTGGTCCTCGGCGGCCGGTGCCAACACCTTGGCGAGCACCTGCGGGGTATGTGGTGTGTACTTGTTGGGGCCGGCCTTCGACAGCAGCGCGGCTGCCTCGGCCCGATGGTCGCGGGTCCACAGCTGGGCCTTGACGATGGCATTGACCACCTTCTGCGACCACTCGGGGCGGTTGTTCAGGTCGTGCTCGTGCATGAACACCACGCAGCAGGCATGGTTACGCCACACATCGCCGGTAAAGCGCTGCACGCGACCGACCTTCAGGTCCTCGGCCAGGGCATTGAAGGGCTCGGCGACGATGTAGCCGGCGATACGCTTGCTGGCCAGGGCCGGCGGCATGTCCGACGGCGGCAGCACCAAAAGGTTGACCTCGTTGGCCGCCAGCGACGCGTTGGCCGGCTTGGAAACCGGTGTAAGGCCGTTGGCTTGCAGCAGTTGCTGCACCACCACGTTATGGATCGAATACCAGAACGGGATCGCCACGGTCTTGCCACCCAGTTGCTTGATGTCGGTGATGTCCGGCGCCACGGTCAGGCCCGAGCCGCCCACGTGGTTCCAGGCCACCACCTTGGCCGGCACTCGGCTGGCGTAGCGAGCCCAGATGGTCATCGGCGAAAGCAGGTGGATCACGTTGACCTGGCCCGAGATGAACGCTTCGATCACTTGGGCCCAGCTACGCAGCAGCACCGGACGCTCGGCCTTGATGCCCTCGGCTTCGAACAGGCCATTGTTGTGCGCCACCAGCAACGGCGTGGCGTCGGTGATCGGCAGATAGCCAATGCGCACCGGGGCGTCCGGTTCGCTGGCGGCACGCGCCTGCAAGCTCGAGAGCAGTGGCAAGGCGCCTGCCGCGGTGAGCATGGCGCTGAGCTTGATGAAGTCGCGACGGGAAGTAGTAGAACAGCAATCATCCATGCACATGGCGAGCCTCCGACGGCAGCGGCAAGGGAGAAGGAACAGGGTCTGGGCAGCGGCTCGCCCGCCGTAGGGTCTTGAGGATCTCGATACGCAACGTGCCCAGCTCCTCGACCCGCTGCGCCCGTGGCTGCGGCAGGTCGACAGCCCATTGCCCGAGGATGTGCGCCGGGTGGTCGCCCAGTAGCAACACGCGATCGGACAACAGCAGGGCTTCGTCGATATCGTGGGTGATCAGCACCGCCGCCGTGCGATGGGTGGCGATCAGCTGCAGCAGCAGTTGCTGCATGTCGGCGCGGGTCACCTCGTCCAACGCGCCGAAGGGCTCATCGAGCAACAGCACCTGGGGCTGACGCGCCAGGCAGCGGGCCAGCGCAGTGCGCTGGGCCATGCCACCGGAGAGCTGCGCGGGGTACTGGGTGCGCGCGTGGTCCAGCCCCACCGCCTCGATGGCATGGTCGATACGGGCGCGTCGCTCGGCTGCATTGAGTTTGGGCTGGCGGGCGAAGTCCAGGCCGAAAGCGACGTTCTTCTCCAGGCTCAGCCAGGGCAGCAGGCTCGGGTCCTGGAACGCCACGGCCAGACGCGGGTGCGGCCCGTGCAACGGCTCGCCGTGCAGGGTCACGCTGCCGCCGCAAGGTTGCTGCAACCCGGCCAGCACGCGCAGCAGGCTGGACTTGCCCACTCCGCTGGGCCCCAGGATGCTGACCACTTCTCCCGGCGCCAGGGCCAGGTCGAAGCGCTCCAGTACAGTCTGCCAGCCGCCATCGCGAGGGTAGCCCAGGCTGATGTCGCGGGCTTGGAGTAACGCCTGGGTCATGCTGCAGCCGCCTGACGCTGCAGCTCGGCACGCAATTGCACCAGGCTCGGGGTGACGATGGGCACGAACGCCGACTCGCGCCAGCGCCGGGCGAAACCTTCGCCATACGCGGTGAGGTAAGCCTTGCCGCCGCTGGCCTGCAGTTCCAACTGCACGGCATCGGCTGCGCTTTCAGCTAGGAGGATGCGCAGTTTGAACAACGCCGCCGGCTGCTGAGTGAAGCGCCCTTCCAGCAAGCCCTGCTTGAGCTCGTCCACGGTATTTTCCAAGCGCTCGGCCAGTACCTGCCGGGCCTCGTCGAGGAACGATCCGCGCCCCTGCAGGTGCCCGCTCACTTCCTCCAGTGCACGCCGCGCAAGGCCGATGGCCATGCCGCACTGCAGTGCCAGAAACGCCGGACGCACTTTAGGCAGGAACTCACGGGCATTGTCATGCAGCAGCCACTCGCGCCCCAGTGCTACCTGATGGAATGCCAGCGCGGCGGTGTTGCTCGACTGCAAGCCCATCAACGCCAGGTCGTCGGAGCGCTCAAGGCCCGCCAGGTTCGAAGGCACTGCCACCACGAACGGAGGGCCGCCGGTGGCGTCTTCGATCGCCGCAGCCACGGCAAAGCCGCTTTTGCGCAGGTTAGTCACCCAATGCAGACGGCCGTCGAGGGCCCAGCCGTTTGTCGCGGGCTGGGCGCAGACTTGCAAGGCCTCGATGCCCGACAGGTACTTCATGGCGTTGGATAGGCCGGTGGCACCGGCCAGCTCACCGGCGAGCAGGCTAGGCAGCAGCCGCTCGCGCAGGCCCTGGTTGGGGCTCTGCAGCAGGTACTCGATGAACGAGCGTTGGCCCCAGCAGACAAAGGCCGCGGCCAGGGACCGGCTGGCGATGGCGGCGATGGCTTCGACGGCGTCGGTGACCCGCCCGCCCGAGCCGCCCAGGGCGGGCTCGATACCGACCCGCAGCAGCTGCGATTCGGCGATGTGCGCCAGTACCAGGTGCGGATCGCACTGGCCCTGGTCGATGGCTTCGGCATTGGCATCCAGCCATTGTCGAAATGCGCAATCAAGCATGTCCCTACTCCTTTGTTCGAAACGCCGGCCAGGCCGGCACCAGGCGGATCAGGCCGAAGGCTGCCAGCGGTATTGGCCCAGCTCGTCATTGAGCGGCGTCTGGGCGAACACATTAGCAAAGTTGCACAGGGTCGCGAGGCTCACGCCGAGAATCGCTTCCAGGGCGTTGCCTTCGCTGTAGCCGGCCTCGCGCAGAGCGCCGTAGGTAGCCTCACTGACGTTGCCACGGGTGGCGATCACTTCGCGGGTGAACGCGGCCAGGGCTTCGTACCGGGCATTGGGCAGCTCGCCGCGGGCACGCAGGGCGTCGACCACTTCCTGAGGCAGCTTGGCCTTGTTCAGCGCCACAGCGGTGTGACCGGCGACGCAGAAGTCGCAGCCATGCTCGGTCGCGGCGATCAACTGCACCACTTCGCGCTCGGCCAGGGTCAGCTCGGCTTTGCCATTGAGTGCCGAGACGGTCACGTAGGTTTCCAAGGCCGCCGGCGCATTGGCCAGCACGCCCAGCAAGTTGGGGATGAAGCCTGAGTTCTTCAGGGCGTTTTCCAGGAAAGGCCGTGCCGCTTCCGGGGCGCTTTGCAGAGTGTGTAGAGTAATGCGCGATGTCATGGAGTGGTCTCCTTGGGTAGGTGTGCTTATAGTCTGTTGGTTATAAGAATTCCCCTCCATATTCATCAGTCGCCTTTCCTTGCTCCTGAGTCTTTGCATTAGATGATTTCATCCAGCCATCTTGTCGATTGGTTATTAGAGCGCCTGGAGCTCGATGCCAGCCTGTTCCATGTGGGCCGCTACTGTGGCGGCTGGCATGCCAGCACCCAGGGGATGGGCCGAGCCAGTTTTCACCTGGTGGTGCAGGGGCATTGCTGGCTGCATGTCGACGGCCATCCCGAGGCCGTGCGCCTGGAACGTGGCGATGCGGTGTTCCTGCTGCGCGACCTGGGCTACCGGCTTTCCAGCGATGCCGACCCGGCCAGCGCCTGCACTCAGCCGCGACAGCCCATGCAGCCTCTGGACAGCCAGGCCGAGGAAGGCGTCGGGTTGGTGTGTGGGTTCTTTCACTTTCAATCGGGGCTGTCGACGCTGATCGTCGACGGCCTGGCCGACTGGATCCTGCTGCGCGCCGATGACCCGGCCGGGCATGCCGCGCGGGCGTTGTTCGAGTTGATCCTGGCAGAGTGCCGCCGCCCACCCGCGCCCTCGCAGACGTTGCTCGAGCGCCTGACTCATCTGTTGTTCCTGTACGTGTTGCGCCAGCAGGTGCATGCCGGGGAGGCCTTGCACGGGCTGGTCGCCCTCGCCCGCCAGCCAGCCTTCGCCACGCTGCTGGAGCAACTGATCGCCAGCCCAGGCCAGGCATGGACGCTGGAAAGCATGGCCGCCTGCACGGGCCTTTCGCGCTCGGCATTCTTCAAACGCTTCAACGATCTGGCCGGCCAATCGCCAGGCCAGGTGCTGCTGGCGCTGCGCATGCGCCATGCCTGTCAATTGCTCAAGGCCGGCAATACCGTGGAGCAAGTCGGGGCCCAGGTGGGGTATCAATCGGTGGCGGCCTTCACCCGGGCGTTCGCCAAGGCCGTGGGCGTGCAACCCGGCGCCTATCGCCGCCAGCACGAAGACCCGCCAGACCACTGACGCCGCGCAGGGCCTGGGCTTGCGCAGGGGGCTATGCTTGAACTGAGCTCAGCCAGAAATACGCCCCACGCCCATGATCCCACCCCGCCTGTTTCCACGCCTCGCCCTGCCCCTGGCCATTGTGGCCCTGGTGGCGGCCTCCGCCCTGCTCGCCTCTCCGTGGATGGGCCAAGGCTTCGAGCTGGCCGACCTTGCCACCGACAGCCAGCACCGCCTGACCCGCAAGCTCGAAGACGGCAGCCTGCTGACCCTCGACGCCAGCTCTTCGGTGGATGTGGAATTCGATGCCCTCCAGCGGCACCTGCAATTGCTCAAGGGCCAGCTATTGATCGAGATCGCCACAGACGATGCGCGCCCCTTTCGGATCAGCACCCCGCAGGGCACCTTGCGCCCCTTGGCGGGGCAATTGATCGTCGAGTGCCTGGGCGATGTCAGCGAGGTCAGTGTGCTGCGAGGCCAGGCCGACCTCGAGGGCGACACCGGCCATTTGTCATTGCACGAAGGCCAGCACCTGCGCTTGGAGGCCAGCGGCCCCGGCACCCTGGGGAGCGTGGACAGCGGCACCTTGCAGGCGGCCTGGCATCTGCAGCGCCTGCCCGCAGACGGCCAGCCCCTGAGCGAGACCCTGGAGCGCCTGGCCCGTCACCGTCAGGGATTGCTGTGGTTCGACGCCGAGGCGTTACAAGGCCTGCGGGTCTGGCGCGACCTGCCCTTGGACGACAGCGACCAGGCCCTGGCCGAGCTGCGTGCCGAGCTGCCCATCAAAGTAGACACCTACACCCGCTGGCTGACCGTGGTGAGCCGGTCGGACGCGCAAAAATGAAAACGGCCGGGTCCCCGAGGGGAGCCGGCCGCGTCATGCAGCAAGAACGCCTTAGTGGCGGTTGCCGGTACGGATCTGGTGCACCACGCCCATGGCCACCACGATGGCCGCAGCGATACCGGTGGAGATCACCAGGATCTGGTAGTCAGGCATGAACGCCATGGTCACCAGGGCCGCCACGATGAAGGCGATCACCAGGTAGGTCAGCCACGGGAACAGCCACATCTTCAGGCGGATCTCCTTGCCTTCAGCCTGCAGCTTGCGACGCATGCGCAGCTGCGAGAAGGCGATCACCAGGTACACCAGCAGGGCAATCATGCCGGTGGTGTTCATTAGGGTTTCCAGCACGTCCTTCGGACGCAGGGTCTCGCTGAAGTTGATCAGCGCGCAGAAGATCGCCACCACGCACGAGCCCATGATCGCGTACACCGGCACGCCGGTACCGGCGCGGGTGATCTTGAACATCGACGGTGCATCGCCACGCTGGCCCAGGGAGAACAGCATGCGCGAGGCGGTGTAGTGGCCGGAGATCAGGCAGCTGCTCACCGAGGTCAGCACCACGAAGTTCATCAACAGCTCGGCGTACGGCACACCCAGCAGCTCCAGCGTACGACGGTAGGCGCCGTAGCCGGACTCACCCAGGTGCGGGTCGTTCCACGGCACCAGACAGACGATCAGGAAGATCGAACCCACATAGAACAGGCACACACGCCAGACCACCGAGTTGGTCGCCTTGACGATCTGGGTGGACGGATCCTTGGCTTCGGACGCCGCGATGGTCACGATCTCCGCGCCCAGGAAGGCGAACATCACCCCCAGCAGCGCTCCGATCACCGTGGTAATGCCATTGGGCATGAAGCCTTCGGCGGTCAGGTGGCTCATGCCACGCACTTCACCGAACTGCCAGATGTTGAACACCGCCGCGGTGCACACGGTCAGGAAGCAGACGATCGCCACCACCTTGATCAGCGCGAACCAGAACTCGAACTCGCCGTAGTGCTTGACGTTGAAGAAGTTGACCGTGATCAGCACCAAGGTCGTGGCCAGCACGAACACGTTGACACTGACGCCAGGGAACCAGCCATGCAGGATCTTGCCCGCCACGTAGGCTTCCCAGGCCATCAGGATGACCCAGTACCACCAGTACAGCCAGCCGATGGTGAAACCGGCCCAGCGGCCGATGGCGCGGTCGGCGTAGGTAGAGAACGAGCCAGTGTCTGGCGAGGAAGTCGCCATCTCGCCGAGCATGCGCATGATCAGCACCACCAGGATGCCGCCGGCCAGGTAGGCCAGGACCGCAGCAGGTCCGGCGCTGTGGATCACGCTGCCGGAACCGACGAACAAGGCGCCGCCGATGACCCCGGCGATCGACATCATCGTCAGGTGGCGCGACTTGAGCGAGGCACTGAGTTTGCTCTCGTGCGCTCCCTTCGCGGTGGTGGATGTGGATGTTGCGTCCATCAGTTGTGTACCCCGTGCTTCTTTTTATCCAAGGAAAAACTGTGAAACCCCGATGGCTATCGGTCTCACCTAACATCAGTACTTATGCGGGCAGGAAGGTGTGCTCTGGGGCACACGCAGGCCTTCCATGGCGGCCTGCTTACGCGTCCGAAGGCTGGCCCCCGGACGAACTGAAACCTGTGCTGGCCGAGCGGCAACGGCTCGGTGCGACGAAATGAAGGTGCGAGGCAAACCTCGACGGCAAAGCAGCGAATTTGTGATTGTGCATGACGCTGACATGTACGCTGGTGGCGATAACTGACACGTAATGTAAAAATGTCTGCCACCCAGAGCCATGCACAGTGGCACGAAATACGCACTGCACTGTACAGGCCGCCAATGCAATACACCCGCAACACCCTGCAGGCGCTTGGCGATACGCACCCCTGAAGGCACCCGAATGCTGCAACTACACCCCGACTCTTCCACGCCGCTGGTCAACCAGATCATCGATGGATTGCGCGAGCTGATCGACAAGCAGACCCTCAAGCCTGGCGCCAAGGTGCCGTCGATCCGCGCCTTCGCCGCCACCTACTCGGTGAGCACGTTCACCGTGGTCGAAGCCTATGACCGCTTGGTGGCCCAAGGCCTGCTGGTCAGTCGCGGCAACGCGGGGTTCTTCGTCAACCGTGCAGCGAGCGAGTTGCTCGACACCCAGCATCAGGAGGCCGACACCACCCGGCCGACGTTCAACTCCGAGTGGTATCTGCAACAGATCTTCGAAACCCGCCAGTTGCCGTACAAACCCGGCTGCGGCTGGCTACCCAACGACTGGATGTACGAAGACGGCCTGCGTCGTGGCCTGCGCCAGGTGGCCGGCAGCCCCCTGGAACTGTCCGGCTATGGCGACCCCATGGGCCTGCCCGAGCTGCGTGTGCTGACCGCGCAGAACCTGCAACAAGAGCTGTCGATCGTCGCCAATCCTGCACAGTTGATGCTCACCCACGGCGCCAGCCAAGCCTTGGACCTGGCCGTGCGCACCCTGGTACGTCCAGGCGATGTGGTGCTGGTGGACGACCCCGGCTACCCCAACCTGATGAGTATCCTGCGCACCCAGGGCGCAACCCTGCTGGGCGTGCCGCGCACCCCGGCCGGCTACGACCTGGACCACCTGGAGCGCCTGCTCGCCCATCACCGACCCACGGCGTTCTTCACCCAGCCGCACCTGCACAGCCCCACCTGTTCGCGTACACCTCTGCCCCAGTTGCATCGCCTGCTGCAACTGGCCACCCGCCATGGCTTGCGTCTGGTGGAGAACAACCTGTACGCCGACATGATCGCCGAGCCGCAACCTTGCCTTGCCAGCCTCGATCACCTGCAACAGGTGGTGTACGTGGGCAGCTACTCCAAGAGCATCTCGCCTAATGTGCGGGTCGGCTACCTGCTGGCCAACCCTGAACTCATGCAACAGCTGCTGCACCTGAAGATGCGCTCTGGGCTCACCACCTCCCAGGTGATGGAGCGCGTGGTGTATGCAGCCATCATCGACGGCCGCTGGCGCAAGCACCTCAAGCGCCTGCGCCAACGCCTGGCCGAAGCCCACCAGGAAGTTGGCCGGCACCTGCATCGGCTGGGCTTCGAGCTGTTCACCGAGTCCGACGAAGGCATGTACATCTGGACCCGCCATCCCGCCATCCCGGACAGCGCCGCGCTGCTGGACGATGCCTTGGAGCAAGGCATCATGCTCGGGCCCGGCCAGTTGTTCATGGTCGACGCCAAGGCCACCGGCTGGATGCGCTTCAACGTGGCCTTCAGCACCGAGCCGGCCATGTGGGAATTGCTGGAGAAGGTGCTGGTCAAGCATGTGCGCCGGGGCGGGCTGTAGCCCCCGGCCCTGCCACGCGCCGCTAAACTCAAGTCTCTCCCGTTGATCATCGAACCCCACCATGCCCAACCGCCCCTTCAACGACCGCCTCGACTGGAACCTGCTGCGCACCTTCCGGGTGATCGGCCAGGAGCTCTCCATCAGCCGCGCCGCCGCGCGCCTGCACCTGACCCAACCGGCGGTGAGCCAGGCGCTCAAGCGCCTGGAAGAGCAGCTCGGTCGCCCGCTGATCGCCCGCCGCGGACCACGCTTCGTGCTCACCGAGGTGGGCGAGCGCTTGTTCGAGCTGTCGGGCGAAGTGTATGGGCAGGTCGCGCAGATCAGCGGGCTGCTGGAGCAGCCGAGCGCGGAGGTGGTCGGCAAGGTACGCCTGCTGATGATCAGCCGCTTGTGCTGTCAGCGCTTCGATGACTTCCTGGCGCGCTTTCACCAGCAGTACCCGCGGGTGGAGATGGAGATCGAGGTGATGCGCAGCACCGACATCGTCGCCGCGCTGCAGGAAAAGACCGCCACCGCCGGCCTGAGCCTGAGCCGCCACCGCCATGCCCGCCTCGAGCAGCGCCTGCTCCAGCGCCAGCGCTATGCATTTTTCTGCGGCAAGCACCATCGCTTGTTCGGGCAGTTGGAGGGCAACCTCAAGCAGGAGAATTTCGTCAGTTTCAGCAGCGACCAGATCGGCGGCATGCTCTCGCCGTTGACCATCTTCCGTGACCAGCAAGGCTTCACCGGCCGCATCGTCGCCTCCTCGCCCAGCTTCGAGGAAGTGCGCCGGTTGGTGATCGCCGGGTTCGGCATCGGCTGCCTGCCCGAACATGGTGTGCAGGAGGACGTGGCCGCCGGACTGCTGTGGAAACTGCCGCCGCTCGACGGCATCGCCGACGTGGATGTGCACCTGCTATGGAACCGCGACCAGCGCATGAGCAGGGCCGAGCAAGCCTTCATCGAGGGGCTGTGCGAAAGCCTGGCGTAAGCACAAGGACGGCGTAGCCTCCCCTAGGAACTGGCGGACGCCTTCGATGGGCCGCACAACGGCCCCAAACCCTCAGCCCATATCGCCCCCGCCGCCATCGCCACAAGTTGGATCCGATCTGCCAGCTTGTGTATGCTACCCGGCATAGCCAATCGCCACTAGCTGAGCGATCAGCCTACTGCCCGACAAGGATGCCGCGTTGCCCAGCCATACCACCCGCCACACCGTCGCTCGCCAATGGCAGCTGCTCAACCTGCTGCCCCATCGTCACCCCGGCATGAGCGCCACCCAATTACAAGCGGCACTGGCCAGGATCGGCCACAAGACCACCAAGCGCACGGTCGAACGCGACCTCAACGAACTGGCGACCCTGTTCCCATTGCAATGCAATGCCAAAGGCATGCCCTATGGCTGGCACTGGAAGCCGGGCCTGACCCTGGGCGAGGTTCGCCCTCTGCAACCGAACGAGCTGGCCAGCGCACCATCGGTGCAATTGCAGGCCTGGGTCGACGATGCCCTGGCCCTGCGCCTGCAACGACAGCCTTTGGCCGCGGACATGCGCCTGAACGCCCTGCCCGATGGCGGCGCCCAACTCACCGCCACAGTGCAGGACAACGCCACGCTGATGGGCTGGCTGCTGTCCCAGGCTGGCGCGATCCGCGTTCAGGCGCCCGAGGCGCTGCGCAGTGCCATGCTCGAGCTGCTGCGCCAGAGCCTGGACCTGCACGAGGAAAACACCTGAAGCGAAGATCCGGGATTCGATGGAATCTTTGCGTTCACGCAACAGTCGGACTTAACAAGAGGCCAACATTGCCGGGCCCCTTCCCATCCACTGACGCAAGGATTCAACCATGGTCACGATCCTCATCATCATCCTGATCCTGCTGTTGATTGGTGGTTTGCCTGTGTTCCCCCACTCTCGCGCCTGGGGCTACGGCCCTTCCGGCATCATCGGCGTGGTGCTGGTCGTGCTGTTGGTGTTGTTGTTGATCGGCTACATATGAGTGTGTGCCGGTAGCGGCCGATTCGCGGGTAAACCCGCTCCCACACGGCTTGCGCTAGTGCCAGTGGGAGTGGGCTCACCCAAGAAGCGGGCTCGGAACAGCCCTTGTGGAAGCGGGTTTACCCGCGAAGCAGGCGCCGCGAATCAGACAGCCTTGCGAAGACGCGCCAGCTTGCGCCGCTGCCTCAGGCACACAGCACACAACCCCAGCACAGCCACCGCCAGCCCCGCCACCAGCACACTGACCTCGCGGCTATAGCGCCCGACCCAGGCCGGGAACCCCACCAGTTCCCGGTACACCTGCACATCCGCCGCCCCGCCGGCATGGCGAATGCTGATCCCGCCCTGGCGAATCAGCGAGTAGTCGGAGTCGAAGTACACCCACACCTTGCACGCCCCTTCCCGCCCGATCGCGTCGATATCGATCGTGCTGGTCGGCGCCTGAAGGATGTTGTCGTTGCCGGCGTCGTCGCGAATCTGTACCAGCCCCTTGGCTGGCAGACGGATGTGCACGTTCTTGAGCGGCGTCTGGCCCTTGTTGCGCAGCTCGATGAGCAGGCCGGTGCGATGGTCCACCAACCCTGCCTCGAAGGGCTTGGCGAACAGTTGCAGGTAAGGCGCCTGGGCCAGGTCGACCAGCTTGTCGACCTGCTGATGGTTCAACGCGCCTTTGCCGATGGCGCTCACCTGGGCGTGCAGGCGCTCGTATTTGAGCAGATCGTTGGTGGTGCTGATGCGTTCGCTGAATTGGCTCGGATAGGTCAGGTAGGCGTAGGTCAGACGCGCCTCAAGACCGCTGTCGTCCTTGAGCGCCACAGACAGCGCAGCAACCGAGGTCGCGACGACCAGCACGCCCACGAGGGCTTTCCCGACTTTTTCCCAGCTCACCTTGGCGGTTCCTTTTGTTGCTGTATTGGCGATACGCAATGGCCGGCAAAGGGTGCCAAGGTTCGGGGACGGGGGCAAGGGCGAGAAACGTGGGGCTGCGGGTGTCCCATCGCTGGCTTCGCCTAATCCCACTGCGGCCTATGTCGCATTTTGTAGGAGCTGGGGAGGCCTGCGATGGGCTGCAGCGCGGCCCCCAGCCGGATCATGTCGCGAGGCGACGAAGTTCGTTGCCTAAATGACACACATTTATTATTTTGTGCCATTATGCCGACACAAAATAATAAATACGTGACATAGAGAGGACGCGCGCCATGCACCACCCTGCTCCGCAAGCCTTCGATCAGCTCGGATTCGTGGTCCAGGACCTGGACCAGAGCATCGACCATTGGCTGCAACTGGGCGTCGGACCTTGGACGGTGTTTCGCGATGTCCAGCTTGAGGGCATCTATCAAGGCCAGGCCGTGGAGGTTCGCATGAACGTGGGCCTGGCCTATCAGGGCGGCCTGCAGATCGAGCTGATCCACACCACCAGCGACGGCCCCTCCCCTTACCGCGACGCCCGGGGCCTGCACCACATGGCCTGGCTGGTGGACGAGCTGGACAGCGCCGTCGCCAACCTGCGCGAGCGTGGGCTGCAACCGGTATTCGAAGCCGGCAACGCCACCACCCGCGTCTGCTACCTGCAAAACCCCAATGAGCCAGGCGTGCTGTTCGAAGTCATCGAAGGCGCAGGCCTGCGCCAGATGATCGACCACGGCATCGCTCAAGCCCGCGACTGGAATGGCGAGCAGCCAGTGCGGGTGTTCGCCGGCTGAGCATTCCCCTGCTCCGGTGCGAGCACCGGGGCCCTTTGATAACAACAAAAGGAGCTACACGATGAGTCGATTGGCAGGCAAAGTCGCCCTGATCACCGGTGCCGCACGCGGCCAGGGCGCAGCAGAAGCTCGGCGTTTCGTCGCCGAGGGCGCAAAAGTTGTGATCGCCGATGTACTGGAAGCCGAAGGCCGGGCCTTGGCCGCCGAATTGGGTGATGCCGTGCGCTTCCAACCGCTGGACGTCACCCAGCCCGAGCAGTGGCAGGCGGCGGTCGAGGTGACCCAGGCGCAGTTCGGCAAACTCGATGTGCTGGTCAACAACGCCGCCATCCTGCGCATGGCGCCGCTGGAGCACTGCTCGCTGGAGGACTACCGGCGGGTGATCGAGGTCAACCAGGTTGGCTGCTGGCTAGGCATGAAGTCGGTGCTGGCAGCCATGCGCCAGGCCGGCGGCGGCTCGATCGTCAACGTGTCCTCCACCGCCGGCATGGAAGGCGTGGCCTATGGCACGGCCTACTCCTCGAGCAAGTTCGCCGTGCGCGGCATGACCAAGGCAGCCGCCCTGGAGCTGGGCGCCTCGGGGATCCGGGTCAACTCGGTGCACCCGGGCGGCATCGACACAGTCATGTCACGTCCACCGGAAATGGCCGATTTCGACCCGGCGCAGGTCTACAAAGGCCTGCCGATTCCGCGTATCGGCCAGCCCGAGGAAGTGGCCAACCTGGTGTTGTTCCTGGCCAGTGACGAGTCCAGCTATTGCACCGGCTCCGAGTTCATCATCGACGGCGGGATGCTCGCTGGTACTTCCTTTGGCTGAGAGTCCAACCCCTGGGTGCGCGCTGCGCGCCCAGGCACTTACAGTTACCCCGCCCTATGCTGAGTAAGGCAACTTCACCCGCCTATTTCAGCCCCTTCACCGCCACCTATAGCGTTGCCCTACACCTCCACTTCCAAAAGTTATCAAACTCAACAAAAGTGGATCATTCCCACAGTTCCAGCCGGTTCGTCCCGTACTCTTCGAATACTCCAACGCCTAACGTGTCTGCGGTCTTTCGACTAACAGACCTGTAACTCACAAGACACTTCAAGTTCGACGCCGCATCGCTGGATGGCTTGTTTTTTGTGGGTTCCAGACATTTGCCTGCATCGCCATGGCGAATAACAACGCTGGCTCATCAACCCGATAGAAAGTCAGGGGCGAAGTTTCCCCTGCAACTTTCCTTGCCGTTTGTAATTCACGACGGGTGATGCAGGCGTTCGCCTGTACTCGGCGTTTGGAGAACTTTCGGAACCTCTAATGATTAAACGCGTCCCCTCGCAACTGTCATCTACCACTCGAGCATTGACCTGGATGAATATCGCCATCCAGGCCACCTTGCCGTTGACCGTTGCTCTTACCTCCACCCACGCCGGTGCCGACAGTGACCGTCTGAAAGCACTCAGCGCACAGCGCATGCCCTTGCCGGAGCTCAATTCCAACGGTGTGACCCGCGAGACGCTGGACAACCAGGACGAAGAACAGGCCCGCAAGGCCGCCAGCCTGGCCAACGGCACCGCCAACTTCCTCACCTCGGACGTCAACAAGGCCGACGCCGCCGCGTCCATGGCCCGTGGCATGGCGGCCAGCGAAGTCAGCACCCAGACCCAGGAATGGCTGAGCCGCTTCGGCACCGCCCGCGTGCAGATCGACGTCGATGACAAGCTCTCCCTGGCCAGTTCCTCCCTCGACCTGCTGCTGCCGGTCCGGGACGAAGAGAAACACCTGCTCTTCACCCAAGGCAGCATCCACCGCACCGACGACCGCAACCAGGCCAACCTGGGTGTGGGCGTGCGTCGTTTCAACGATGGCTACATGCTCGGCGCCAACACCTTCTTCGATCACGACCTCTCGCGCAGCCACTCGCGCCTGGGCGTGGGCGTTGAGTATTGGCGCGACTACCTCAAGCTCAGCGCCAACGGCTACCACCGCCTGAGCAGCTGGCGCACCTCGCCGGACCTGGACGACTACCAAGAGCGTCCAGCCAACGGCTGGGACGTGCGCGCCGAAGGCTGGCTGCCGTCCATGCCACAGCTGGGCGGCAAGCTGACCTACGAGAAATACTACGGCAGCGAAGTCGGCCTGTTCGGCAAGGACAACCGCAAGAAAAACCCGCACGCCATCACCACCGGCGTCACCTACACCCCGATCCCCCTGCTCACCTTCAGCGCCGAGCAACGTCGGGGCAACGCCGGTGCCAGCGATACCCAGTTCGGCATGCAGTTCAACTGGAGCCTGGGCCAGAGCTGGAGCAAGCAGACCGACCCAAGCAAAGTCGCCGCCATGCGCACCCTGGCCGGCAGCCGCTACGACCTGGTCGAGCGCAACAACAACATCGTGCTCGAATACCGCAAGAAAGAAGTCATTCGCCTGAACGTCGCCCGCCAGCTGGCCGGGGCCAGTGGCGAACGCAAGTCCTTGCAAGTGACGGTGCAGAGCAAGTACGGCCTGGAGCGCATCGACTGGAGCGCCGCCACCTTGCTGCAAGCCGGTGGCAAGATCGAGCACCTGGGCGGCAGCGACTATCAACTGACCCTGCCCCAATACCGCACCGGTGCCCAGGCCGTGAACACCTACACCCTGCATGGCGTGGCCGTGGACAAGCAAGGCAACCGCTCCAACCGCAGCGAAACACAAGTCACGGTCAACGCGCCGGTGTTCGATGCCGCGCGCAGCACCTTCCTGCCCACCGACAGCGTCGTGCCGACCAAAGGTGGCGTCCAGGTGGTGACCTTGACCGTGCGCGACGCCCAGGACGGCCTGATCGATGTGCCGCTGAGCGACCTGAGCATGGCCGTGACCCGTGGCACCGCGAGCACCGGCGCCAAGGTCTCGGACTTCAGCCGTAAATCGGTCGGGGTGTACGAAGTGACCGTCACCGCCGGCACCCTGCCGGAGGCCCTGACCCTCACGCCGTCGGTCCAGAACACCGCCTTGGCTCAAGCCAACATCGCGATCATGGACCGGGTACCCGACGCCGGCACCTCCACTTTCAAGATCGCTCCCGACGAGATCGACACCAGCGGCACCACCGTGGCCACCCTCACCCTGACGGCCAACGATGCCGACGGCAATCCGGTCCCGGACATCGCCGACCAACTGACTTTCGCCATCAAGGATGCTGCCGGCACCTCGCCAGGCACCGGCATCACCCTCGGTCAAGTCACCGAAACCACCGCTGGCAGCTATAGCGCACGCCTCTCCGGCACCAAGGCCGGTGTGTGGACCGTCACCCCGCAATTCAAAGGCAGCGCCCTCGGCACGCTCAAAGGCACCGTCACCCTCACCGCTGGCCCCATCGCGGCGATACGCTCGAGCTTGAGCGCCGCGCCGAACCCCATCGAAGCGAGCGGCGGCGCCATTTCGGTCCTGACGCTCACCGTCAAGGACGCTGAAGACAACCCGATCTCCGACATCGCCAACAAACTGTCTTTCAGCGTGAAGAACGACAGCGGCGCGGATGCAGGTTCCGACGTCACCGTCACCGCCTTG
This sequence comes from Pseudomonas sp. CK-NBRI-02, assembly GCF_008124495.1. Taxonomy (NCBI): domain Bacteria; kingdom Pseudomonadati; phylum Pseudomonadota; class Gammaproteobacteria; order Pseudomonadales; family Pseudomonadaceae; genus Pseudomonas; species Pseudomonas sp. CK-NBRI-02. The sequence continues at coordinate 29,231 of NZ_VSJH01000005.1, forward strand.
ACCGAATCCGCGCCAGGCGTCTACAAGGCGAACCTGAGCGGGACCAAAGCCGACACCTGGACAGTAACGCCACTCTTTGAAAGTGCCGCCCTGGGTATCGAAGAGAAGGTAATCCTGGAGCCGGGCGCAGTGGACGTCGGCAAATCGGCTTTCACTGCCAACCCACCCTCCGTCGTGGTAGGGACTGGCGAATCCGACCTTAAACTGGAGGCCAAAGATGCCCAGGGCAATCCTGTTTCCGGCATCGCGGCAAACCTGAGCTTCGATGTGCGCGACAGCTTCGGCACACCGGCGGGTTCCGAAGTGACCATCACCCGTCTGCAGGAAACCACCCCAGGCATTTACACCGCCAAGCTCAGCGGCACCAAGGCCGAAGTCTGGACCGTGACCCCACAGCTCGAAGGCAGCGCCTTGAGCGGCTTGGCCACCGACGTGACCTTGGTTGCCGGTACCTTGGACACTACCCTGTCCAAATTCACCGCCGCACCAAACCCTATCGTTGCCAACGGCGGCGACAGCTCGCAGCTCACTCTCAGCGCCAAGGACGCCAAGAACAACCCGATCTCTGGCCTGGCAACCAAGCTCACCTTCACCGTGAAGAACGACCATGGCCAGGAGGCCGGCACAGCCGTCACCATCGAGAACCTGAGCGAGTCCGCGCCAGGCACCTATACCGCGACCCTCAAAGGCAGCAAGGCCGACACCTGGACCGTGGCGCTCATCCTCGACGGCGCCGCCACCGGCATGAGCGAGAAAGTGATGCTGATCGCTGGCGTGGTGGACGCAGGCACCTCGACGATCGCCGCCGCCCCGGACACCATCACAGCGAATGGTTCCACCCCGTCCGAACTGACCTTCACTGCCAAGGACGCCAAAGGCAACCTGGTCACCGGTATCGTTGGCGACCTTGCCTTCAACGTAACTGACAGCGCTGGCGGTGCGGCGGGTAGCGACGTGACCGTGGAACCCCTCAAGGAAACCACCCCGGGTACGTACACCGCGACGCTCAAAGGGAGCAAGGCCGATGTCTGGACCGTCACCCCACAGCTCAAGGGCAGCGCCATCGGTAGCCTCGCAGCCAAGGTGACCCTGACGCCCGATGCACCGGACGCCAGCCGGTCGAGCTTTGCCGCCGCACCGACCCCCATCGAAGCCAGCGGCAGCGTTTACTCGGTTCTGACATTCACCGCCATGGACGCCAAGGACAACCCGGTCACCAAGAGCGCCGACAAAGTGACCTTCAGCGTGAAGGACAGCAGCGGCGGCGATGCTGGCTCTGATATCACTGTCACCGAGGTGAAAGAAACCTCACCGGGCGTGTACGAAGCGAAGCTGAGCGGGACCAAGGTCGATACCTGGACCGTAAGGCCAGTGTTCGAGGGTGCCGCTGTCGGCAGCCTGAGCGAAACCGTGACCCTGATAGCCGGCCCGGTCGCACCGGGTACGTCGAGCTTCACCGCCAATCCACCCCGCGTACACGCTGGCAGCGGAGATACCAGCAAACTGACCTTCACGGCCCAGGACGCGCACAACAATCCGGTCACCGGCATCGCGAGCAAGCTGAAGTTCATTGTCGAAGGCACTGCCGGCACACCAGCGCCAGGCGATGTCGATGTCAGCGCGATCACGGAAATCGGCACCACTGGTGTGTACGAGGCATCGTTGGGTGGCACGCGGGTAGGCACCTATACCGTGACGCCACAGGCCGATTCGGTGGACCTGACGGCTCTAGCGCAGCCTTTCGAGTTGTACGCTGCCGGCCCGCCATCGGAGGCTCATTCTAAAATCCAAGTAAGCAAGGACGTGGTCCGTGCAGATGGTGTCGACAAGAGCGAGATTACCTTCACCGTGGCGGACGATACCGGCCAGCCGGTCAGTGGAATTGCGGATAAAATCACATTTGTAGCCTTGGATAAGGGCAATAACCCAGAAACCAGCATCTCATTCGGCGACATTACTGAATCAGGAACCTCAGGTGTCTACACTTCCTGGGTGTCAGGTGATGTGAATGGAAAATTAAACGGGCAATACAAGGTAGTGCCGCATATCGAGGGTAAACAGTGGAGCAAATACGCCGCATTCGAATTGTTGAGTATCGCATTTAGCGGCGCTGTTAATGCGTATGGCACGATTCTCTCCTTCCCGGAACACAGTGGGTTCCCAAACACAGGCTACTTAGGTGCGGAGTTCACTTTGAAGATCTCGGGGAATGCCAACCCTGACGACTATGAATGGACATCTAGTGTGAGTTGGTTGGCCTCCCAAGGAGCAGGCCGGTTCAAGTTCATTTCCGAACCACCAATCGGTATCATAGGCGTGACTCTCAAGGCCAAGCGAAAGACCAGCAATGTGGAGCTGACCTATAATTTCACTCATACAGGTTGGTTCCATATAGGCGAAAAAAGTATGTCGTTAACACCCGCCGAACTTGAGGACCAGTGCCGCGCAATGTCGATGATAACTGTGGGCGATAGAGCCTATACGGGAGAGGTGGGAGTCCCGAAAATGAAGGGCGTGCTCAGAGAATGGGAGGAACTGACACCAGATGATTATTTCTTGATTCATGCGGCTGGTGGCTGGAACCGTTTGCCAGGAACAAAATTCAACAACTCGCCTGACGATCCCGGAGACTTGACCAAACCGGTCCGCCTCCTTTGCTGGCGACTCTAAAACAAGCCCCGGTTCTTACCGGGGCTTTTTATTTGACCAGCCTAGACCAGGAGTATCCCCGCTATTTAACGCACGATCTTTCTACCCCTCTCCCCTGCTCAATCGGCACCCGCCGAGCCAGATGATCGGCCGCGATGAAACCAAACGTCATCGCCGGCCCGATGGTCGACCCTGGCCCTGGGTAGGTCTTGCCCATCAACGCCGCGCTGGTATTGCCGATGGCATATAACCCTTCGATCACCGCCCCGTCCGCGCGCAACACGCGGGCGTCGGCGTCGGTGCGCAGGCCGCCTTTGGTGCCCAGCTCGCCGGCATCGATGCGCAGGGCATAGAACGGCCCCCGCTCCACCGGCCCCAGGCACGGGTTGGGCCGGCAATTGCTGTCGCCGTAATAGCGGTCGAACAGGCTGTCGCCCTTGCCGAACTGGGTGTCCACACCTTGGGCTGCCATCTGGTTGAAGCGCTGCACGCTCTGCCCCAGCCCCGCCGCGCTCACGCAGATCTTGCCCGCCAACGCCGCCAGGCTGTCGGCGCGGTAGATGACGTTGTCCAGCCAACCCTCGGGAATCTTGCTGTCCGGCTGCACCGAGCCTGGCAGCAGCACACCACAGGGGTAGCGCTTGCGGTATTCGGCATCGAAGATCAGCCAGGCCGGCACGTTGGCGCCGGTGCGCGCCTGGTCGGCGTACATGGCGTAGATGATGTCCGGGTACGGCGCGGCCTCGTTGACGAAGCGCTCGCCCCGGCCATTGACCAGGATGCACCGCGGAAACGCCCGCTCGACGAACAGCGCCCGTTGCTTCTCCTCGCCCGGCACCCGCACGGTGGGTGCGCCCCATACATGGTCCATCAGCGCCACGTCCGCCCCCTGCGCAAGGCCTGCGCGGATGCCGTCGCCCGTGTTGATCGGCGGCGCAGCTGTCCATTCGGCGCGGGTCGGGCTGGGCAGGTACTGCTCGCGCATTGGTTGGTCGGCTTCGAAGCCGCCGCACCCGAGGATCACTCCAAACGCCGCGCGCACGTTCAACGGCTGGCCCTGACGCTCGACCACCAACCCCGTCACCTTGCCCCCGTGGCTCAACAGCCTGCGCATCGGTGCTTGCAGCCACAACTCGATCTGCCGCGCCTGCATCGCCACGCGCAGGCTGGCGACCAGGGCGTTGCCCAGGGTCAAGCGCCGATCACGCCGCGTGCGCCGGCGCCAGGCAAAGTCGGCCATGTATTTGAGGCCCAGGCGCGCGGTGAGCCACAGCCAGCCGGGCTCCTTGGCCAGAATGGTGTGGGCCTCGACCTGAGTCATGGCGATGCGCCCGGCGATCAAGGTCGCAGGCGACGGCGCGCGCAGGCGCTGGAATTCATCCCCCAGGCGCGCCGCATCGAAGCTCGCCGGCTCCATGGTGCGGTAGCCGGGCTTGCCGCCCTCGCGTTCGGGGTAGTAGTCCGGGTAGCGCTCCACGGCGCGAAAGTACGTCTGCGCCTGGGCGGCCAGGTAGCCGACCATGCGCGGGCCATGCTCCAGATAAGCCTCGATGCGCGCTGGATCGTAGTCCTCGCCGACCGTGGCACGCAGGTAGGCCCGGGCCTCTTCCCGCGAATCGTTGCCACCGAGCCCTTCGATCTGGTCGTTACAGGGGATCCAGATCCCGCCCCCGGAGATGGCGGTGGTGCCGCCGTACTCGGCGGCCTTCTCCACCATCAATACCGACAGCCCCTGGTCGTGGGCCCGTAGCGCCGCAGTCATGGCCCCAGCGCCTGAACCGACCACGACCACGTCGTAGACGGCGTCCCAGTGCACAGCCTGCTGATTGTCATTGTTCATCGATGCACCTCCCCGCTGGCGGCCGCTGGCCGCGATTCCATGGAGATCGCACTATGTCACATTTTTTTATTTATGAGCCATTGCGATGACACAAAAACTTGCAGCCGTGCCATTAAGTGCGACAATCGCCGCCACTTCCAATGATCACAGAAGGTTCCGCCATGACCCGACAACTGCGCTGGGGCGATGCCAGCCGTATGGACAGTGCCGAGCAAGGGCGCCAGCAGATCCTCGAATGCGCCCTGGCGGCGATGAGCGAGATGGGCCCGGAGGGGTTTGCCATCGACGACGTGGCGCGCCGGGCGAATATCTCCCGACGCACGCTCTACCGCTACTTCGCCACCAAGCAGGCACTGGTACAGGCAGTGATCAGCAGCGAGAACGCCGGATTCTTCAGTGCCATGCAGGAGCAGTTGGTCAGCTTCGAGGACGACTTCGAGCGCTACCTGGAGGAATGCCTGTGCTTTGCCGTGCGCTACCGCGACCAGCACCGGGGTGGGTTTCACCAGGGCTACCTGGCCAAGGCGGCCAGCCCCGAGGTGTTCGCCTACATCCTCGAGGACATCGCGCCGTTGTGGCAGCAAGTGCTGGCAGGCCCCTTCGAGCGGCACGTGCAGCGCCACGGCGCCAGCGTCAGCCTGGACGACAGCATCGCCCTGATCAGCCGGCTATGCCTGGCCTACTGCCTGGTGCCCGAGGCGCCCGAGCAGATCCGCAAGCAATTGCGCCTGCTGCACCACATCGGTACCTGAGCCCGTCAGGGCAACAGGCGCATGGAACTGGGCACCGGCATGTAGCACGGCTGGTAATTGGGCTGGCAGTAGTAGGCCATGCTCAGCGGCATGGGCAAGGGGCGTGTGACCGCGGCCACATAGGCGGCGGCGAAGGCACACACGATCAGGGTCAGGCAAAATCTTGTTGTTGTTTTCATGGCCATGCCTCTATGCGCGAGGGAGACGTTGTGAAGCCAGACTAGAAGCGACGTTCTCGGCCCGCCTCGTCCAAACGGACGAGGCGGATCAATTTCACGACAGCGCCCGACGGATGTCCGCCGCAGCCCCCTGCAACGCTCGGGCGGCCGCCTCGACGAACGGCGCCAGGCTGACGAAGCCATGCACCATGCCGTCGCAGCGCTGCAAACGCACCGCCACCCCGGCCGCCTGCAGGCGCTCGGCGAAGGCCTCGCCCTCATCGCGCAGCGGGTCGTACTCGGCGGTCAGCAGCGTGGTGGCCGGCAGGCCCTGCAAATCGTCATCGCGCAGCGGCGAGGCCAAGGGGTCGGCGCCCTGCTCCGGGCGCTCCAGGTACTGCGCCCAGAACCACCCCATCATTGCCCGCGACAACAGGTAGCCCTCGGCGAAGTCGCGATAGGACGCGCTGTCGCACGCCGCGTCCGTCACCGGGTAGAACAGGCATTGGTGACGGATCGCCGGGCCCTGGCGCTCCCGGGCCAGCCGGCTCACGGCAATGGCCAGGTTGCCGCCGGCGCTGTCCCCGGCCACCGCCAGGCGGCGGGCGTCCACCCCCAGCGCATCGGCCTGCTCGACCAACCAGCACGTGGCGGCGTAGCTGTCCTCGGGCGCCGCCGGGAAGCGCGCCTCCGGCGCCAGGCGATAGCCCACCGACACCACCACCGCGCGGGTCTCAAGGGCCAGGGCGCGGCACAGGTTGTCGTGAGTGTCGAGGGTGCCGATGACAAAGCCGCCGCCATGGAAGAACACCAGCAGCGGCAAGTCCTCGCGGGCCACCGGGCGGTACAGGCGCGCCGGCAGCAGGCCCGCCGCCCCGGCCACTTGGAGGTCGCGCACTTCGGCCATGTCCGTCCCCGGCAGCGGCGGCATCAGGTTGTCGGCGTGCAGGCGGTATTGCACGGCATCGAGGGTGGCGTAGTCCGGCTCGACCTGGGCGGTGAAGCCCTGGAGCACGGCGGCCAGCTGGTTATCGAGGGGCATGGCGCTCTCCTTGAACGTTGCGAGGTAGGCATGCACGCCAGTAGATCGGCACCGTCGACGGCGGCCATCGTCCGTTCAGACGATGACCGATGCGTCACGCGCGGCAGAATCACTCGGGTGCATCAGTACCGCCAACCGAGCTGCCAGTGACCAAGGTGGCGTGGTACGGCCGGCGGCCCCAACAAAGACCGGAGAACAACAACATGAGCACGCTGCACCGTATCGAAGCCAAACTGCTGGAGGACCGCTACGCGCGCGGCTGGCATTGCCTGGGCCTGGCGGCGCAATACCGTGATGGCAAGGCGCACCGCCTGGATGTCTTCGGCACCCGCCTGGTGGCCTTCCAGGGCGAGGACGGCCAGCTCAACATTCTCGACGGCTATTGCCCACACATGGGCGCTGACCTGAGCACCGGCTGCATCGAAGGCAACGCCATCCGCTGCCCCTTCCACAGCTGGCGCTGGAACGCCGACGGCGTGTGCGACGACATCCCCTACGCCAAGCGCATTCCTCCACGGGCGAAGATCAAGCGCTGGCCGATCATGGAGCAGAACCATCTGCTGTTCGTGTGGAACGATCCCGAAGGCAACCCGCCGATCGCCGAGCAGGCCATCCCACGCATCGACGCCTGTTTCGACGACGCCTGGGCCCACTGGGAAATCGCCGATCTGAAGATCGACACCAACTGCCGCGAACTGATCGATAACGTCGCCGACATGGCGCACTTCGGCAGCGTGCATGGCGCACCGGTCGATGAATTCAGCAACGTTTTCGAGGGCCACACCGCCGCCCAGATCATGCGGGCGCGCAGCGAGCGGTTGTCCGGTGACAGCGAGCTGACCACCGTGGCCACCTACTATGGCCCGGCCTACCAGATCACGGAAATGACCGGTGCCATGGGCGGGCAGCCGATCCACTCGATCCTGCTCAATTGCCACGTACCGATCGACCTGAACAGTTTCACCCTGCGCTATGGCGTGCTGGTCAAGAAAATCCCAGGACTGTCCGAGGAGGAAAACCAGGCCATCGCCAAGGCCTACGTCAAGCAGGCCCAGGAAGCCTTCTACGAGGATGTGGCCATCTGGCACACCAAGACCCGCGTCGACAACCCGCTGCTGTGCGACGGCGACGGCCCGGTGTACCAGCTGCGTCGCTGGTACGAGCAGTTCTACACCGACGTCGCCTTGCTGGCCGATGAGACCCGCGACTGCAAGCAATTCGTCGTGCGCAGCCGCGAGCGCGCTTGACCGTTACACCGCCTGGCACAACCTGGCAACCGCCCGAACGGGCGGCTGTCGGGCCCCCGCAACAGGACATTGCGCGCGGACAAGGGCTGCCTATATGCTCGCGGCGCCAATGCTAATAATAAGAAGCGGTAACCACCGATGCAGACTCTCAGTTTCGAAGACTTCAGCGAGCTGGTCGGCCAGCTCTACGAGGGCCCGCTGGAATCCATCCCCTGGGTCACCTTTCTCAATCAGCTCAACAGCCTGCTGCACAGCAAGTACGTCACCTTCATCCTGCGCCCGCCCAGCACCCAGGTCGACGGCTTGATGGTCAGCACCACCGGCAGCTCCAGCGACGCCACCGCGTCCTACAACAAACACTTCTTCGCCTTGGACCCGTTCGTCGGGCTGCCCAACCGGGAAGTGGTGGCCCTGGCCGACTTCATGCCCGAGGCCGAGCTCAAGCAGTCGGAGTTCTTCCGCAATTTCCTGGAGCCGGTGGATGTGTTTCACATCCTGGGGGTGGATATCAACACCAACGACGGCGCCCAGTGCCGCCTGCGTATCAGCCGCGGGCGTGACGATGCGCCCTTCGTCGAATCGGAAAAACACCTGCTGGCGCGGTTCATCCCGCACCTGGAACGTTCGATCAAGCTGCACATGCAGCTCAACCGCATCGAGACTGAACGCAACCTGTACGCCGGCGCCGTCGACCAGATGGCCGTGGGCACGATCATCCTCGACGACACCGGCAAGGTGCTGCAGACCAACCAGGTGGCCGAGCGCCTGCTGCAGGAAAAGGACGGCATCAAGCAGGTCAATGATGGGTTGCAGGTCGGCAGCGCCCGGGATACCCAGGAGTTTCGTCGCCTGGTGCGCCAGGCCATGCTCTCGCAGAAGGGCAACCTGGCGTCGGTGGTCGAGGCCATGCGCGTCAAGCGCCCCTCCGGGCGTGCCGACCTGGGCATCATCGTGCGTTCAGTACCGCTGTCGGCCTGGAGCGAGGGCAAACAATGCCCGACCGTGGTCATTTTCATCAGCGACCCGGAGCAGCAATCCTCGGCGCCCCAGGAGATCGTCCGCGCCCTGTTCGACTTCACCCCGGCCGAAACCCAGTTGGCGATGCTGCTGGCCAACGGCCTGACCCTCGACGAAGCCTCCGAGGAACTGGGCATCAGCCGCAATACCTCGCGTGCGCACCTGCGCTCGACCTTCTCCAAGACCGGCGTCACACGCCAGACCATGCTCGTGCGGTTGATTCTGCGCAGCGTCGCCACCTTGGGCTGAAGCCCCGCCCTACCCCCCTGCCTGGCCATCGTCCGCTCGGACGATGGCAGGTGCCGGCTGGCAGCGCACAGTAGCCCTGTCGCTTTCCGTCGCCAGAGGCCCCGCCATGCGCCAGAGCCCAACCATCCTCAAGACCGAGCTGCTGGCCCAGAGCAGCCACTTCCAGATCGAAGCCCTGCACCTGCGCTTTAGCAATGGTCAGCATCGCGTCTACGAGCGCCTGCGTGGTACCGGCTACCGCTCGGTGCTGCTGGTGGCCATGCCGGATCCGCAGCATGTGCTGATGGTGCGCGAGTATGCGGTGGGGGTCGAAGGCACCATTCTCGGTTTGCCCAAGGGCGGTGCCGATACCGGTGAGGGCTATTTGGAGGCGGCGCAGCGTGAGTTGGGTGAGGAAGTCGGCCTGCGGGCCGGTCGGCTGACCGAGCTGGGTGAGCTGACCTTGGCGCCGGGGCATCTGTGTCACCGTTGTCGGGTGGTGCTGGCTGAGCAGCTCAGTCCTTGCGGCAATGACGGTGGGGATGAGCCGGAGCCTTTGGAGTGTTTGGCGGTGGCTTTGGCGGACGTTCCCAAGCTGGTGGCCACGGGTGAGCTGCATGAGGCTCGGGCTATTGCAGCGTTGTTCATGGCGATGGGGGTGATTGCGCAGCGGGGGTGAGTTGGGCTTTCAGGTTGTGTGGATATCGGGTTTTAGCGGTGGCGCCACTGGCGCTTTTCGCCTTTACGGCGACCTACTTTTGCTCTTGGGCAAAAGTAGGCAAAAACCGCTGGCTCCCACATCCGGCCCGGCGCTTCGCACCGGGTCCCCTCGCTGCGGTGTCTTACGGGGCTTCGCGGCCTCCGGCTGGCTACGCCAGCCTCCATCTCGCGACTTCGGCTCACGCCGAAGGGCGCTGCGCGA
>NZ_VSJH01000006.1:0-484981 GCF_008124495.1 Pseudomonas sp. CK-NBRI-02
AGTAATCACGCTGTGTTCGCTTCACACCATGCACCATCGAGGTCTCCAGATTCTCGGGGGAAAGGTGTAAACCTTATTCAGGACGGGACAATGTCAAAAGAAAGGGGCCGATTCGCGGCCCCCTTTCAGCACTTTGGATCAGCGCTTGTCTTCGATTTTCCAGCTGTTGCCGTTAAAGAATGCCTTCCAGCCGGTCGGCTTTCCGTCGACCTCGGACTGCACGTACTGCTCTTTGGTCTTGCGGCTATAGCGAATCACCGCCGGACGCCCATCGGGATCTTTCTGCGGGGCATCGCACAAGAAGTGATACTTCGGATCGATCTCGTGCTTGTGCGGGATGATCTCCAGCACCAGTGGCGCGCGTGTTTCGCGGTTCTTCGGGAACTGGCTGGCAGCCAGGAACAGCCCCGAGGCGCCGTCGCGCAGCACATAAGTGTCATCGACCTTCTCGCACTTGAGCTCGGGCATGTCCACCTTGTCCATCTTCGGTGGCGCTGCCTCACCGCTCTTGAGCAGCTTGCGGGTGTTCTTGCACGCAGGATTGGTGCAACCGAAGAACTTGCCGAAACGGCCAGTCTTGAGCTGCATCTCGCTACCGCACTTGTCACATTCCAGGCTAGGCCCTTCATAGCCTTTGATGCGATAGCTGCCCTGCTCGATCTCGTAACCGGCACAGTCCGGGTTGTTGCCACAGATGTGCAGCTTGTGCTTTTCATCCAGCAGGTAGGCATCCATCGCCGTGGAACAGATCGGGCAACGGTGCTTGCCACGCAGGACCAAGGACTCGGACTCACCCTCATCGTCGGCAGCGATTTCATCGCCCGGTACGAGGTTCACGGTGGCCTTGCAGCGCTCCTTGGGTGGCAGACTGTAACCCGAGCATCCCAGGAACACGCCAGTGGAGGCGGTACGGATCATCATGGGTCGACCACATTCCTTGCAGGGAATGTTGGTCAGGGTCGGCTGGTTGGCACGCATACCGTTCTCGGCGGATTCGGCAGCCAGCAGCTTCTTGCTGAAATCGCCATAGAACTCGTCCAGAACGTTCTTCCAGTCGCGCTCGCCCTGGGCGACGTCATCGAGGTTCTCTTCCATGCCGGCGGTGAAACCGTAGTCCATGAGATTGGAGAAGCTTTCCGACAGACGCTCAGTGACGATGTCGCCCATCTTCTCGGAGTAGAAGCGGCGATTGTGCAAAGTCACATAGCCGCGGTCCTGGATGGTAGAAATGATCGCCGCGTAAGTCGATGGTCGACCGATCCCACGCTTTTCCATTTCCTTGACCAGGCTGGCTTCGGTGTAGCGCGCCGGCGGCTTGGTGAAGTGCTGGCTCGGGTCGAGCTGGATGAGCTTGAGCGACTCGCCCTGGGCCATTTCCGGCAACACGTCATCTTCGCCCGGCTTGCTCTGCTGAGGCAGTACACGGGTATAACCGTCGAACTTGAGGATGCGGCCCTTGGCACGCAATTCAAAGTCACCGGCATTGACCGTGACGCTGGTGGACAGGTATTGCGCAGGAGGCATCTGGCACGCCAGGAACTGGCGCCAGATCAATTCGTACAGGCGCTCGGCGTCACGCTCCATGCCACTGAGCTTGGTCGGATGAGTGTTGACATCAGAAGGGCGAATCGCTTCGTGCGCTTCCTGGGCACCCTCCTTGCTGCCATACACCACTGGCTTTTCCGGCAGGTACTGCTTGCCGAACTCGCGCTCAATGTAGCTGCGCGCCATATCCAGCGCATCGACCGACAGGTTGGTCGAGTCGGTACGCATGTAGGTGATGTAGCCCGCCTCGTAGAGACGCTGGGCCATCATCATGGTTTTCTTCACACCAAAGCCCAGGCGGTTGCTCGCGGCCTGTTGCAGCGTCGAGGTAATGAACGGCGCCGACGGCTTGCTGCTAGTCGGGCGGTCTTCGCGTTTGGCAACGCTGTAGCTGGAAGCCTTGAGTTTCTCAAGCGCCGCCATGGCCTGGGCTTCGTTCAACGGCTTGAAGGCTTCGCCCTTCTCACGTGCCACTTCGAAGCGCACCTTGGCGTTCTTGGCGGTCCCCAGGTCAGCATGCACTTCCCAGTATTCTTCAGGATTGAAGGCCCGAATTTCCCGCTCACGTTCCACTACCAGCTTCACGGCCACCGACTGCACCCGACCGGCGGACAAGCCACGGGCGATCTTGGCCCACAGCAACGGCGAGACCATGTAACCGACCACGCGATCGAGGAAGCGCCGGGCCTGCTGGGCGTTGACCCGATCGATGTCCAGCTCGCCTGGCTGGGAGAAGGCTTCCTGAATGGCCTTCTTGGTGATCTCGTTGAACACCACGCGCTTGTAGCGGCTGTCATCACCACCGATAGCCTCGCGCAGGTGCCAGGCGATGGCTTCCCCTTCACGGTCCAAGTCGGTTGCGAGATAAATGGTGTCGGCATCCTTGGCCAGGCGACGCAGTTCGTCGATGACCTTTTCCTTGCCGGGCAAGATTTCGTACTTGGCTTTCCAGCCGGCTTCCGGGTCGACCCCCATGCGGGCGACCAGCTGGCGGCGCGCCTTCTCCTTCGGCGACAGCGCGGGGGCCTCGGACGCGGTCTTACCGCGCTTGGCCGCCGGCTCCTTGGTGGCGCTGGCCGAACCGCTGGTGGGGAGGTCTCGGATATGGCCGATACTCGACTTCACCACGTACTGGCTGCCCAAGTACTTGTTGATGGTCTTGGCCTTGGCCGGGGATTCCACAATGACCAGCGATTTGCCCATGGATCGGAGTATTCCTGAATCTGAAGATGAAAAACGCGTCAGGTGCCAGACGCGGCACCGCTATATATAGTGGCAACAGGGTGAGGTCAAGCGCTCAGGTTCAGCCTTGCGCTACACCAGGCTGCTCGAACCGTCCCTCTTCGGCCTTGACCAAAGCAAAGCGTGGCACCTGCTCGCCGTCAACCTCGACAGACTCCAGGAACATCGACAACGGCCTTACCCAAAGCCCGAATTCGCCATACAACGCCTGGTAGAACACGACCCATTCTTCGGTCTCGGAGTGCCGCGCAACGCCGAACACACGGTACTCAGGCCCTTTGTAATGCCGGTACACACCGGGTTGTATCTGCATGTCGCCCACCTCTTGAAACAAATCCTGTAAAAAACAAAAACCGGGGCACAAGGCCCCGGTTGCTGTCATCGACGCGATCAGACGCGTTCGAAGACAGTGGTGATGCCTTGACCCAGGCCGACACACATGGTGGCGACGCCGAGGGTACCGCCTTTTTGCTTCATGACGTTGAGCAGGGTGCCGGAAATCCGCGCTCCCGAGCAACCGAACGGGTGACCCAACGCAATCGCGCCGCCGTGCAGGTTAACCTTCTCATCCATCTTGTCGAGCACTTTCAGGTCCTTGAGTACCGGCAGGGCCTGCGCGGCGAACGCTTCGTTGAGCTCGATGAAGTCGATGTCGGCCATGGTCAGGCCGGCACGCTTGAGGGCTTTCTGGGTCGACGGCACCGGACCGTAGCCCATGATTGCCGGGTCGACGCCGGCCACCGCCATGGCGCGAATGACCGCCAGAGGCTGGATCCCCAGGTCCATGGCACGCTGGCCGGACATGACGATCATGCACGAAGCGCCGTCAGTGATTTGCGACGAAGTACCAGCGGTGACGGTACCCCCTTTCGGGTTGAACGCTGGCTTGAGCGACGCCAGGCCTTCAAGGGTGGTTTCCGGGCGAATGGTCTCGTCGTAGTCGAAGACCTTCAGGAAACCGTTCTCGTCATAGCCCTGCATCGGGATGATCTCGTCCTTGAAGTTGCCTTCGACCGTCGCCTGGTGGGCCAGCTGGTGCGAACGCAGGCCGAACAGGTCCTGCTGCTCGCGGGTGATGCCATGCATCTTGCCGAGCATCTCCGCAGTCAGGCCCATCATGCCCGACGCCTTGGCGGCATGCAGGGACAGGTGCGGGTTGGGATCCACGCCATGCATCATGCTGACGTGACCCATGTGCTCGACACCACCGACGACAAACACATCACCGTTGCCAGTCATGATCGCCTGGGCGGCGGTGTGCAGCGCGCTCATCGACGAGCCGCACAGGCGGCTCACGGTCTGGGCCGCAGAAGTGTGCGGGATCTGGGTCATCAGCGACGCCATGCGGGCGATGTTCCAGCCCTGCTCCAGGGTCTGGTTGACGCAGCCCCAGATCACGTCCTCGACTTCTTTCGGATCGACCTTGTCATTGCGCTCCAGCAGCTTGCTGATCAGGTGCGCGGACATATCCTCGGCACGGGTGTTACGGTGCATGCCACCTTTGGAACGACCCATCGGCGTGCGACCGAAGTCGACAATCACCACGTCTCTTGGATTCAGGCTCATATCAATACTCTCGCTCTAACTCGTTGGGCGCTCAGTTGAAGAAGCGCTGACCGTTCTTGGCCATTTCGCGCAGCTTCGCGGTCGGGTGGTACAGCGGCCCCAGATCGGCATACTGGTCGGCCAGGGCGACGAACTCAGCGACCCCGATCGAATCGATGTAGCGCAGCGCACCACCACGGAAGGGAGGGAAGCCAATGCCGTACACCAGGCCCATGTCGGCTTCGGCGGCGGTCTCGACGATGCCATCTTCCAGGCAGCGGACGGTTTCCAGGCACAGAGGGATCATCATCCAGTTGATGATGTCCTCGTCGGTCACTTCACGCTGCTCGAAGACGATCGGCTTGAGCACATCCAGCACCGAGGCATCGGCGACTTTCTTCGGCTTGCCGCGCTTGTCGGTTTCGTAGGCGTAGAAGCCCTTGCCGTTCTTCTGGCCCAGGCGATTGGCCTCGTACAGGGCATCGACGGCGGAGCGGCGATCGTCTTTCATGCGGTCCGGGAAGCCTTCGGCCATGACGTCGCGACCATGGTGGCCGGTGTCGATACCGACGACGTCCATCAGGTAGGCCGGGCCCATCGGCCAGCCGAACTTTTCCATCACCTTGTCGATGCGCACGAAGTCGACACCGGCGCTGACCAGCTTGGCGAAACCGCCGAAATACGGGAACAGCACACGGTTGACCAAGAAGCCCGGGCAGTCATTGACCACGATCGGGTTCTTGCCCATTTTCTTGGCGTAGGCGACGGTGGTAGCGACCGCGACTTCACTGGACTTCTCGCCACGGATGACTTCCACCAGCGGCATCATGTGCACCGGGTTGAAGAAGTGCATGCCCACGAAGTTCTCGGGACGCTTGAGGGCTTTGGCCAACAGGTTGATGGAGATGGTGGAGGTGTTGGAGGCGAGAATCGCGTCCTCTTTGACCTGCCCTTCCACTTCCGCCAACACCGCTTGCTTGACTTTGGGGTTCTCTACCACCGCTTCGACGACGATATCGACGTTGCCGAAATCACCGTAAGACAGGGTCGGACGAATGGCATTGAGCGCCTCAGCCATCTTCGCCGGGGTCAAGCGCCCCTTCTCGACACGCTTGCCGAGCAGCTTGGAGGCCTCGTTCAGGCCCAGCTGGATGGCCTCCTCACGGATGTCCTTCATCAGGATCGGCGTGCCCTTGACGGCGGACTGGTAGGCGATGCCGCCACCCATGATGCCGGCGCCGAGCACGGCAGCCTGCTTCACGTCACGGGCGATCTCGTCATGAGCCTTGGCCTTGCGCTTGAGCTCCTGATCGTTCAGGAACAGGCCGATCAGGCTTTCGGCGACCGAAGTGCGGGCCAGCTTGGCGAAACCTGCGGCCTCGACCTCCAACGCTTTGTCACGACCGAAATTGGCGGCTTTCTGAATAGTCTTGATGGCTTCGACCGGTGCTGGGTAGTTCGGGCCGGCTTGACCTGCGACGAAGCCCTTGGCGGTCTCGAAGGCCATCATCTGTTCGATGGCATTGAGCTTGAGCTTTTCAAGCTTTGGCTGGCGCTTGGCCTTGTAATCCAGCTCACCGCTGATGGCACGCTTGATCAGATCCAGAGCAGCGGACTGCAGCAGTTCAGGGGCAACCACGGCGTCCACGGCGCCGACCTTGAGCGCGTCCTCGGCACGGTTTTCCTTGCCGGAGGCGATCCACTCGATCGCGTTGTCCGAACCGATCAGGCGCGGCAGGCGCACGGTGCCACCGAAGCCTGGGTAGATGCCCAGCTTGACTTCGGGCAGACCGATCTTCGCGCTCGAGGACATGACGCGGTAATCGGCCGCCAGGCACATTTCCAGGCCGCCACCCAAGGCGATGCCGTTGATGGCAGCGACGGTCGGCACGGCGAGGTCTTCAAAGTCGTTGAAGATGCGATTGGCTTCCAGGTTGCCGGCGACCAGCTCGGCCTCGGGCAGCTTGAAGTTGTCGACGAACTCGGTGATGTCGGCGCCGACGATGAACACGTCCTTGCCGCTGCTGACGATCACGCCCTTGATGGCGGCGTCGGCCTTGATGGCGTCCACGGCCTGGCGTAGCTCTTCCAGGGTCAGGCGGTTGAACTTGTTGACGGACTCACCCTTGAGGTCGAACTTCAGTTCGACGATGCCGCTTTCAAGAGCCTTAACCGTGATGGCTTTACCTTCGTAAATCATCAACTGATCTCCACGATATGGAAGCTGAACTGTACACGCCGATCGCTGGTGCGAAGGCCGATCAAGCCTTCTTTCCAGGCACACCCGTCAGCGCGATAGTCGGGATTCTGTAAGAGCGATCTGACATACAAACGCTCAATTCATACGCCCGTTTGATTTGGGTATGCACACATTCACCGAAAAGATCGGCGTTGTCAAATGCTCGAAAGCACCCTTAAAACGCGACTTTCCGGTCATTTTGCACCGCACAGGTACCAAACATGATGACGGTGATTGCGGCACATTCATCGGGAAGATAGACACCCCATACACCCAGAAATGCACTGGTAAATGAGGAAAATGGGGCACAAGGCAGAGGCGTTACGCTATTGGGGCCGCGAAAAGCGGCCCAGGGAGGGTAGAGATCAAGCGAGGGTTTCGAGCACGCGGGCAATATCCTGCAAAACAGTCTTGTCGCCCCGCTCGCTCCAGTACAGGGCCAGCATGCGACTGTCGGCTTCGACTTTGTAGACCGTTGCCGGCAGGCGCGCAAAGGCTTCATTCAGGCGCGGGTCTGCGCAGGGCTCGCGCCACTGGTTCCACCAAACCCCCGGCGTGACCTGCCAATAACACCAGGTATCGTCGCTCCCCTTGCGCCGGGCTCGATGGTATTGCGGACAGGGGCTGGGAGGCTCTTTTTCCAGCCAATGAGGCCACTGCTGAGGCGCCAGCTGCATGGCCAACCCCATACGCCGGCCTTCCAGACGTAGATTCATCTGCTCGCTCTGTTTTCGCGAAGGGCGCAACCAGGCCATAGGGCTCAGAATCAGCGCAAGGATTGACACCACCAGCCATACCGTCATATCTGTAGATTCCATAAAGCGTTGCAAATGAGCTGGTTAGCCAGGTTTCTCGGCACTCGGCCCGAAAGCGACCATACTTCTACTATCGCAAATGTCAGGAGTACCACCATGTCCTACGAACATCTTCTGGTTGCTGTCGACCTGACCGAAGAATGCGACCCGGTGATCAAGCGCGCCATGAAGCTCGCCGAACCTACTGGAGCCAAGGTCTCGCTGGTGCACATCGTCGAACCCATGGCCATGGCCTTCGGTGGCGACGTGCCGATGGACTTGTCGCAATTGCAGCAGCAACAGTTCGATCAGGCCAAGGAGCGCATGGATCGCCTGTTCAACAAGTATCCGACCATCAACCGTGGCGACTCGCACCTGACCTACGGTCAGCCACGTCAGGAAATCCATCAACTGGCCAAGGACCAGAACTGCGACCTTATCGTAGTTGGCAGCCATGGCCGCCACGGTCTTGCCTTGCTGCTTGGCTCCACCGCAAACGATGTGCTGCATGGCGCGCCTTGTGACGTCCTGGCCGTACGCCTGCAGAAAAAAGAAGGCTAAACGCCCCCAGGGGCATCCAACAGCCACTCGCAGGTTTCACCAGCTTGGTCCTGGGCTGGCGAAGCCTGCGGCAGGGCGCCAGGCGCCCTGATGGCCTGAGACAGCCTTACCCTTCCAGTTCAGCCCAGCGCTCGACCAGCGTATCCAGCTCACTTTGCATCTGCTCAAGTTTGGCCAGCACCGCCGAGGTCTCACCGATCGGTCGTTGATAGAAGCCCGGGGCATTGACCTCTTCCTGCACCGTAGCCATGCGCTGCTCCAATTCATCGATCAGCCCTGGCAGCGCCTCCAGCTCACGCTGCAGCTTGTAGCTCAGCTTCTTCTTGGCCGGATCCGACGCAGCAGCCGCAAGGTTTGCAGCCGGTGCCGCCTGCTCCGCAGGCTTTTCCACTACGGCGCTGCCCAGCTCGGCCTTGCCGCCCTTGCTCTCGGCAACGCCGAGCAACTTTGGCGAGCCACCTTGACGGATCCAGTCCTCATAGCCACCGACATACTCACGCACCCGGCCTTCGCCTTCAAACACCAGGGTACTGGTCACCACGTTGTCGAGAAATGCCCGGTCATGGCTGACCATCAGCACGGTGCCCTTGAAGTTGGAGAGCACTTCCTCGAGCAGCTCGAGGGTCTCCACATCCAAGTCGTTGGTCGGCTCGTCCAGCACCAGCAGGTTGGCCGGCTTGCTGAACAGTTTGGCCAGCAACAGCCGCGCCCGCTCGCCCCCGGACAACGCCTTGACCGGCGTACGGGCACGTTGTGGACTGAACAGGAAATCGCCCAGGTAGCTGAGCACGTGCCGGCTCTGGCCGTCGATCTCGATGAAGTCCCGCCCTTGCGCGAGGTTGTCGATTACCGTCTTCTCCAGGTCCAGTTGATGGCGCAACTGGTCAAAGTAGGCGACCTCAAGCTTGGTGCCGCGCTCGACTTTGCCCGAAGTGGGCTCCAAGTCGCCCAGCATCAGCTTGAGCAAGGTCGTCTTGCCAGTACCGTTGGCGCCCAGCAGGCCAATACGGTCCTCGCGCTGCAGGACCATGGAGAAGTTCTTGACCAGCATCGGGCCATCGGCGTGCGCGAAGCTCACATTTTCGAGCGTCATGACCTGCTTGCCGGACTTGTCCGCAACCTCGATCTGGATGTTCGCCTTACCCTGGCGCTCGCGACGTTCGCCGCGCTCGACACGCAATGCCTTCAGGGCGCGCACACGACCCTCGTTACGGGTACGCCGGGCCTTGATGCCCTGGCGAATCCAAACCTCTTCCTGAGCCAAACGCTTGTCGAACAGCGCATTGGCAGTTTCCTCGGCGGCCAGCATGGCCTCCTTGTGTACCAGGAAGCTGGCGTAATCGCCGTTCCAGTCGATCAGACCGCCGCGATCCAGTTCCAGGATGCGGGTAGCCAGGTTTTGCAGGAAGGAACGGTCGTGAGTGATGAACAGCACAGCCCCGTTGAACCCGCTGAGGGCCTCCTCGAGCCAGGCGATGGCACCGATGTCCAGATGGTTGGTCGGCTCGTCGAGCAGCAGCAGGTCCGGTTCGGACACCAGCGCCTGGGCTAGCAGCACACGCCGACGCCAACCACCAGACAGCTCGGCGAGGGTCTTGTCAGCGGGCAGCTGCAGACGGCTCAGGGTGCTTTCCACCACTTGCTGCAGTCGCCATCCATCGCGCGCTTCGAGTTCATGCTGGACGTGCATCAGTTTCTCGAGGTCGGCATCGCCCTGAATGTTCTGGCTCAAGTGGTGATACTCGGCCAGCAGCGCGCCGACGCCGTCCAGGCCTTCGGCCACCACATCGAACACTGTGCGCTCGTCAGCAACCGGCAATTCCTGCGGCAATTCGCCGATCTTCAGGCCCGGAGCACGCCAAATTTCGCCGTCGTCAGGCTTCTGCTCGCCCTTGACCAGGCGCAGCATGCTCGACTTGCCAGTGCCGTTGCGGCCGATGATGCACACCCGCTCGCCACGCGCGATCTGCCAGGACACCTTGTCCAGCAGCGGCATGGCGCCGAACGCAAGGGACACATCGCTGAATTTGAGCAGGGTCATAATCTTCTCCAAAAACCGGGCGCGCATTCTACCTGACTTGCCCCTTGCGGGCATTAGCCAGACTGCACCCCGCAGACGTTGCGACATCCGGTCGAAGATAATGATTGGATACAAGCACAGTGCTTTCACCCGCTGCCGGCAAACGGCTAAGCTAAGGCAATAGATCCCAACAGTGCTGGCTTCGCCGTCACTTTTCCTTGGTTCACTTGCCCGGACGTCTCATGCGCAGCCGCCTGTTCCAACTCGTTTCCTGCCTGCTGCTCACCGCCACCACCGCGAGCGCGGCACAGGCCATCGATATCACTCAGCAGCGTCAATATTACGATGAGGCCAAGCGCGCCCTGGCCAAGGGCGACAAGGGGCCTTACCTGCGCTACGCCAATGCGCTTCGTGATTATCCGCTGACACCTTACCTGGCCTATGACGAGCTCACCGCCCGCCTCAAGAGCGCCAGTAACGAAGAAATCGAAGGCTTCCTCGCCCGGCATGGCGACCTGCCCCAGGCCAACTGGATGAAACTGCGCTGGCTACGCTGGCTGGCCGAACGCGGCGAATGGAACACCTTCGTCAAATACTACGACCCCAAGCTCAACTTCACAGAACTGGATTGCCTGCACGGCCAGTACCAGCTCACCCACGGCCTGCGCGCCGAAGGTTTTGCTAGCGCCGAAAAACTGTGGAACGTCGGCAAGTCGCAACCTGCCGCCTGCGACACCCTGTTCGGCCTGTGGGCGGCCGAAGGCCAGCTGACCGAGGCCAAACGCTGGCAACGGGCCAAGCTCGCGGCCCAGGCGCGCAACTACAGCCTGGCCAATAACCTGGTCAAGACCCTGACCACCCTCGCCCCCCAGGGCCGACTGCTGATCGATGTGGCGCAAAAGCCGGAGCTGCTCAACCAGCCGTCGCGTTTTACGCCTGTCAACGAAGCCATGTCCGATGTGGTCAGCCTGGGCCTGCGTCGCCTGGCGCGTCAGGACCCAGAGCGGGCCATGTCACTGCTCGACGACTACGCCCAGCGCATGCACTTCTCGCGCGACGAGAAGGTCGCCATCGCCCGCGAAATCGGCCTGACCCTGGCACGCCGTTACGACCCGCGCGCCCTGGACCTGATGACCCGATACGACCCCGAGCTGCGTGACAATACCGTCAGTGAGTGGCGCCTGCGCCTGCTGTTGCGCCTGGGTCGCTGGGAAGACGCCTACGAGTTGACCAAGCGTTTGCCTCAGGACTTGGCCAGCAGCAACCGGTGGCGTTATTGGCAGGCCCGTAGCCTGGAGCTGGCGCAGCCGAACAACCCCCAAATCCCACTGTTGTACAAGACAGTGGCCCGCGAGCGTGATTTCTATGGATTCCTCGCCGCCGATCGGGCACAGACGCCCTACCAGCTCAACAACAAGCCGTTGATGCTGAGCCAGCAGGTGATCAACAAGGTACGCAACACCCCCGGAGTGCGTCGCGCCTTGGAGTTCCATGCTCGCGGCCAGATCGTCGAGGGTCGTCGTGAGTGGTACCACGTCAGCCGCCACTTCAACCGCGACGAGATGGTCGCCCAGGCCCGCCTGGCCTACGACCTGCGCTGGTACTTCCCAGCGATCCGTACGATCAGTCAGGCTCAGTACTGGGATGATCTGGACATCCGCTTCCCCATGGCTCACCGCGACACGCTGGTGCGCGAAGCCAAGGTGCGCGGATTGCATTCGAGCTGGGTATTCGCCATCACCCGCCAGGAAAGCGCCTTCATGGAAGACGCCCGCTCCAGTGTGGGAGCCAGTGGTCTGATGCAGCTGATGCCGGCCACGGCCAAGGAGACAGCGCGCAAATTCAACATTCCGCTGGCCTCGCCTTCGCAGGTACTCAATCCGGACAAGAACATCCAGCTTGGTGCGGCTTACCTGAGCCAGGTGCATGGGCAGTTCAATGGCAATCGGGTGTTGGCCTCGGCGGCGTACAACGCAGGTCCCGGGCGGGTGCGGCAGTGGCTCAAAGGGGCCAAGCATCTGAGCTTCGATGTGTGGGTGGAGTCGATCCCATTCGACGAAACACGCCAGTATGTGCAGAACGTGTTGTCTTATTCGGTGATCTACGGACAGAAGCTGAACTCACCGCAGCCGTTGGTGGATTGGCACGAACGGTATTTCGACGATATGTGAGGGCTTGGGCTTTCAGATAGTGTGAATATCCATTCTGGGTGGGGCGCCACCGACGCTTTTCGCCTTTACGGCGACCTACTTTTGCTCTTGGGCAAAAGTAGGCAAAAACCGTTGGCTCCCACATCCGGCCCCTGCGCTACGTTCCGGAGTCCCCTCGCTGCGGTGTCTTGCGGGGCGTACGCGCAAAGGTGACTAACCGTCAATAAATCAAACGGATACACCCACGCCCCTCAAACCATCACAAACGAACAAACAAGCCAGCCACAACGTATTATTCGATCACCTCGACCGCCATCCCGACCCGCAACGCCCCAGGTCCATCGGCCGCCACGTTCTGCCCAAACAACACGTCCCCTTCTTTCTCCCGGAACGTCTTCAGTGTCGTCAAAGGCTCACGATCCGCGCTGCGCTCCCCCGTGGCAGGGTCAAGCGTGGTCAAGATGCATCGCACGCTAGGTTTGAGCAGCCGAAAGGTCAACTCGCCGATGCGAATCCGCTTCCAGCCGTCCTCGGCAAAAGGCGCAGCCCCTTCCACCACCAGGTTCGGGCGAAACCGCAACATCTCCATGGGGCGTCCGATCCGCCGGTTCAGCTCGTCAAGCGACCCTTGCCCGATCAGCAGCAACGGAAACCCGTCCGGGAACGCCGCCCGGTCGCTGTTCAGGCCATAGCCATTAGGTAGATAACGCGCTCGCTGCTCTGGGCAATACACCAGGCGAACCGACCTGCCGAGCAGTTCGCTCAACCAGGCTGCGGCGGCATCGCCGGCGTCCGGTACTCGCAGTGTGTCACGCCAAATGGTAACACCACGCAGGTCGTCATCGACTCCAGGTACGGGAACGGCCAAAGGCGCCTGCCCTGGGGCCTGGAGCAAGAGTTGCCCATGCTCGTCGTAGCTGGCATTGATTTGTCCCAGGCCTGGCCAGGCGCGTTGGGTGAGGAAGCGTCCATTGTCCTGCTCCACCACCATCCAGCGCCGGTCACCCCGCAACCCCAGAAGGTCAACCGGCGAGTCCACCAGGCTCTGGGCCTGCCCCGATTTCACCGGGTATCGATACAACGCACTCAAAAACATCCCTGCCCGCCTCGTGCCAGCCGAAAATGCCAAGCTTATACCCGGCCACGGCAGGCCACTAGGCTGTGGCGTGATCCAGCATCAGGCGCTGTCGCACCACATCCACCAGGCGGTCAGGCTGGAATTTGGAAAGGAAGTTGTCACAGCCAACCTTCTTCACCATTGATTCGTTGAAACTGCCCGACAGCGACGTATGCAGCACCACGTGAAGCCCACGCAGGCGCGCGTCGCCACGGATCTCGGTGGTCAGGCGGTAACCGTCCATCTCGGGCATTTCCGCGTCGGTGAACACCATCAGCAGTTTCTCGCAGACATCTTCTCCAGCATCCGCCCAGCCTTTGAGCATGCGCAATGCCTTCAGGCCATCGCTTGCCACGTGCAGCTTCATGCCGAGCTGAGACAGAGTCTCGCGCAGTTGAACCAAGGCCACGCTGGAGTCATCCACCAACAACACTTCACGACCGCGGGCGCGCGCCAGGACCGGGTCATCGAGCTTGTCCCGCGAGACGCGTGTGTTGTAGGGCACGATCTCGGCCAGGACCTTTTCCACATCGATCACCTCCACCAACTGCTCATCGACCTTAGTGATCGCTGTCAGGTAGTGCTGGCGACCGGCGCTGGACGGCGGCGGCATGATGGCTTCCCAGTTCATGTTGACGATGCGGTCGACGCCGCCCACCAGAAAGGCCTGCACCGAGCGGTTGTATTCGGTGACGATGATGGTGCTGTCCGGGCCGGGCTGCAGGGGCCGCATACCGATCGCCTGAGAGAGGTCGATCACCGGCAGTGTCTGGCCACGCAGATTGACCACACCACACACGAAGGCGTGGCGCTGCGGCATCAAGGTCAGCTTCGGCAGTTGCAGCACTTCCTGAACCTTGAACACGTTGATGGCGAACAACTGGCGCCCCGCCAGTCGGAACATCAGGATTTCCAGGCGGTTCTCACCTACCAGTTGTGTACGTTGATCGACCGTATCGAGAATACCAGCCATTGGAAAACCCCCAGGCTTGAGTCAGGAATGTGAATTCATCTGTCTTGTATCGGCGCAACTGCGCGCAGCTTGACCCCTCAGGGAAATTGTATTGCCGACATTTGATATCACTTTAACATCATGCTTTACTGCCTGCGCGGACATATCCGTTGCCGACTCATCATTTATCCGACCGCCATCAGGGAATCCCCTAGTAGCAATCGGGTGCGACCTGATGTTCCCCGTATCCAATAGCCATTAATGTGACGCCATTCTCAATGCATGAATGGAGTCAGGCTTTGCTAGCGACGGTCTCGGTGTTGCCAAGCGCAGATCCTCCTGCCCCGTGCGCAGGCGTTTCATGATGGACAGCGCACCACTGAACAACGGCGCCCTGCAGGATTTCCTGCTGGATGCACAGGTATGGCTGACCAAAACCCAGGAATGCCTTCAGCATCTGGAGCTGATCGATAACGATCCCGATGCATGCCAATGCCTGAACGAGACGCTCGACACCCTAGCCCGTCGTGCTGACGCGCTTGGGCTGCTTGAAGTCGCCCGCTACACCGCCGCGCTCCAGCAACTGCTGGCCCCCGTCTGCCAGCAGCAACATCATCTGGGCGAGCAGGCGTTGAGCACGCTGCATGCCTGCATGAATCTACTGGCTTGGCAGCTGGAGCTGGTCGATGCGACGACAGGCCGCTTGAACCTGGATACCGCCGAGCAGTCCCTGTTGCTCGAAGAACTGGCGAACGCCCTGGGGCAACCTCGTCCGGAACTGTGCGGGCCCTGCCAGTCGCGCGGCGACCTGTGCACCCACCCTCACCTATCCCAAACCCATCTTGCCTCGTCCGTCGTGGTGCCCGGTCACCGGCACTGAGCGTTTGTGACGAACAAACAATAAAAAATACAAAGCGCAAAGTTTTTCTTAGTTCGGAAAACGCTCTAGCAGGCATGTACGTATTAGTTGCGCTTGAAGAAAAACCATTTCAATGAATAATGGCGTTTTGATATCTGTCGAGTTGGGCTATGCCCCTGCATGGCCCCGAAAAACCTGAGGTTTCAAGCCACCGGCCACCGCGACCAAATCAACTTGAAGTGATACCATGCACGCAGTTGAATGCACGCGCCGCAGGTATTGTTCAATTGAGTGAACCGTCGTCGGCAAGTGCTTGAAAGCAGGACGCCAAAGCCTCTGACCAGTCCCATGCAAGGCCTCCAACAGCAACAATTCAGTGGCTTTTCTATCTATGCTTCCACGCTTGAAACTCCCTCAGCATTGCCGCTCCCGCGCCACCTTGCTGCGCT
Organism: Pseudomonas sp. CK-NBRI-02; assembly: GCF_008124495.1. Classification (NCBI taxonomy): domain Bacteria; kingdom Pseudomonadati; phylum Pseudomonadota; class Gammaproteobacteria; order Pseudomonadales; family Pseudomonadaceae; genus Pseudomonas; species Pseudomonas sp. CK-NBRI-02. The sequence continues at coordinate 15,474 of NZ_VSJH01000006.1, forward strand.
GGGCGACCGCGTTGCTGTGCGTGGGATCACTGCTCGCCAACCTAACGTTTGCCGTGCGCGCCCTCCCCCTGCCCGCCAGCCTGCTACTGCTGCAATCGATTGCCTTGATCGGGATCCTCTGGCACTGGCGCCAGTGGGCAAGATCGATCAGCCTGCGCCCAGCGGAACTGGCCGACCGTATGCTCAAGGTCCAGGAAGGCGAACGCCAGCGCCTAAGCCGAGAGTTGCATGACGATATAGGCCAATCGCTCACGGCCGCGAAGCTTCAGCTCGACTGGCTACAGCGGCGCATTCCGGCAGAGCTTCAAGAGCACTGCCAGACCCTGCGCAAGACCCTCGAAAGCACATTGAGCAATGTCAGGGACGTCTCGGCGATTCTCAACCCGCGTCAACTGGCCAGTCTGGGACTGGAGGCGAGCCTGCGGGCCCATCTGGTGCGCACCCTGGAGAGCAGCGATGTTCACTGGAGCCTGGAGTGCCATCAGCGCCTCGGCGGTATCGACGAAGCGGTTTCCATGGCCGCATTCCGGATCACCCAGGAAGCGGTGACCAACATGCTGCGTCACGCCCATGCGTGCAATCTCACGATCAGCCTGCGCCGCACGCCTGCGGGCCTGAGCCTGTCGATCCAGGATGACGGCCAGGGCTTCGAGCCCGCCGCCAACCCGGCCGAAGCCGGCCAACGAGGCCTGGCTGGGATGCTGGAACGCGCGGCGGCCCTGCAAGGCACGCTGAGCATCTCCAGCCAACCGGGTCAGGGCACCCGGATCGACGCGCTGTTCCCATGGCCACCGCGCACCGAAGAGCGCGCCAGGACTCCCGCCTCCCATGACCTGTAGATTGCTGCTGGTGGACGACCACTCGCTGATCCGCGCGGGCGTCCGCGCGCTGGTGACCGATATTCCTGGCTATTCGGTAGTAGGCGAAGCCGATGATGGCAGCCAGTTACTGGAGATGGTGCAGCGCGTGACGCCAGACATTGTCCTGCTGGACATCTCCATGCGCTCGACCAGCGGCCTGGACGCTCTCAGCCAACTGCGCGCAAACGGTTTCGTGTGCAAAGTACTGATCCTCTCCATGCACACCGATCCGGATCTGATCATGCGCGCCTTGGAAAGCGGCGCCCATGGCTACCTGCTCAAGGACACCACGGCCAACGAACTGGAACAAGCCCTGGCCGCCCTGCACAACGGCGAGCGCTACCTGAGCCCGGCGATTGCCCATACCGTGATCAACCAAGCCTTGCTTCACGCCCAGGACGGTAAGCAAACGGCGGGCGAGCGCCACAACCTGACCGCTCGCCAACTGGAGATCCTGCGTCTGATCGTGCGCGGCAAGTCGACCCGGGAAATCGCCAACGGCCTGGGCCTATCGATCAAGACAGTCGAAACCCACCGCTCGCAGATCATGAAACGCTTGCAGATCTATGACGTGGCCGGCCTGGTGCTGTTCGCCGTTCGCGAGAAGATCATCAGCCTGGACGACTGAGCAAGGGCGAGTCCGCCGGCAAATGCAGGCGCAACGCGGCCGGACACGCCTCGAAGCGCAGACTGTCGGCCTGCAACGGCTCGCCATCGAGGTTGATGTCCACCCCCTGTGAGCTCTTGATCTCGACCCAAGGCAGCCGAGCCCTCACGAACAACCCCTCTCCGGCAAGCAGATCGCGCAAAGCACCGATCATTTCCTGGGGGGCAGGCAAGATACCGATATCCAGCAAGCCATCGTCCACCCAAGCATCGGGGCACAGCACATGCCCACCGCCCGCCTGACGACCATTGCCGATACCCAGCGCCAGCAACTCGCCCTGCCAATGAAAATCCGGCCCCTGAAGCTCCACCGATGCCGCCTGCAGCTCGCTGAAACGAGACAGACCAGTGAACAGGTAGGCCGCGGCGCCTAGTACTTTCTTCAAATCTTCGGATGTATTGGCCGTAACTTGGCTGCCAAACCCACCGGTGGCCATGTTGAGAAACATCTGATCACCCACCTTGCCCAGATCCACCGGCCGTGCCGGCTGCTCGAGCAAGTCCAGAGCCGCCGCAGGCTCCAGCGGTATACCTGCGGCCTTGGCGAAGTCATTGGCCGTGCCCAAGGGCAGCAGTGCAAGGCTGGCATCCGAGCGAGCCTGCGCCATGGCCTCGGCCACGTCTCTCAAGGTGCCGTCTCCACCACCGGCCACCACCTGCCGAAAACCTGCGGCCAATGCCTGTGCGACCCACCGCTGGGCATCCCCGGCCTCCCAGGTCAGGCGCACGTCCAGTGTCCAACCGCGCTCACGCAGCCCGCCCACGGCGCTGCGCACCTCCTCGTTCATGGCTTGCTTGCCATGCAGGATCAACATCGCCTTGCGTTCGCCCATCACGCCACTCCTTGAAACCTGCGGTTTTCAATCTCGACCATCGGCAGCGCTTCATTGCTGCATGCAGCTTCCGCCAGATACTTGGCTATCTGACCACCTGCACGGCCACCAGGCCATTTTATTGACTAAGCTACTGCAATACACCGAACCGACCACACCAGCCGACGATGAGGTAGCGGGGCCATGCGTATACTCTGGACACTGCCCTACCTGCCCTGGCCCACCACCAGCGGCAGCAAGACCCGGCAATATCACCTCATGCGCGAACTGACGCGCCAAGGCCACCGGATCACCTTGCTGGTGCAGTCCAAAGTCCCGCTTGGTGACGCCGCCCGGCAAGCACTGGAGGCGGTGGTTGAACGTCTGATCGTCCTGCCCAGGCGCCCGCTGCACAGCCCGCTCAACCTGCTGGCCTCCCCCATCATCGATTACCCGATGCGTGCCATCATCAACGGTTTAGCGCCTTGTCTGCGCCATCGCTTCGAGCAATTGCTGGACGAGCCCTGGGACATCATCCAGATCGAACATAGCTACAGCTTCCAGCCCTTCGAAAAGGCCCTGCAGACCCGCCGCCTGCCCTTTGTGCTCAGTGAGCATAATCTGGAATCGGTGATGGGCGCGGCCTGTCATGACCGGTTGCCACTGTGGTTGCGTCCCCTCAATGCCTTCGACCGCTGGCGCTATCGGCGTTGGGAGCAACGCGTTCTACGTCAACCCAGCGAAGTGGTTGCCGTCAGCGCCCATGATGCAGAGCTGATCAGCCACATCAGCGGCCGGCCGGTGAACGTGGTGGTCAATGGCGTGGATTGTGACTTCTACCAGGACGTGCACCCTGCCTACCACAGCCAGCGTCTACTGTTCGTTGGCAATTTCGAATACGGCGCCAACCTCGAAGCCATCGAATGGGCACTCGAAGAAATCCTGCCTCAGGTCTGGATGAGCAACCCGGCCGTGCGCCTGGCCATCGCCGGGCATGCCCTGCCAGCGAGCTGGAAACTGCACTGGAACGACCCGCGCATCGAGTGGATCGGCTATCGCCCGGACCTGCGCGAACTGCAGCGGCGCTCGGCGCTGTTCTTTGCACCGCTGCGCTACGCAGGTGGCTCCAAGGTGAAAATCCTTGAAGCCATGGCCGCCGGGCTGCCGGTCATTACCACCAGCAAAGGTGTGTCAGGCTTGGCAGCCAACAATGGCGAGCATTACCTCGGCAGCGATGACAGTGGCCAACTGGCGCTGCTGATCACTCAACTGCTCAACCAGCCCTGGCGCATGTGCCAGTTGAGCGAGGCTGGCCGGCAGTTCGCACGCCAGCGCCACGACTGGAGCGTCGCGGCGCAGCAGCTGATGAACGTGCACATGCGCTTGAGCCAGTTGGGGCCGGCAGATGCCTCGCCCCTGGGCAACGTGTGGCTTGGTCGGTCAGCCAAGTAGCTCGCTGAAGGGAATGAACACCACGTTGTCGCCCTCGCGCACCGTGGTGCCTTCTCGCACTTCCGCCAGCCCCTCGGCCCAAGCTGCACTGCGCAGCACACCGGAGCTCTGGTTCTTGTAGATTCGCACCGTGCCCTCTTCGATTCGCGCGCGCAGGTATTCGCGGCGGCTGCCGGGCTTGGTCCATTCGAACCCCGCTGGAACGGTGAAGCGCAGCGGCGTGACCTTCTCGACGCCTTGGCGGCGCAACAGATACGGGCGGGCCAGCAAGGCGAAGGTCACCAGGGTCGAAGCCGGGTTACCCGGCAGGCCGATCACCGGCACACCACGGAAGTGCCCGAATGTCAGGGGCTTGCCCGGTTTGATCGCCAGCTTCCACAACGCAAGCTCGCCGGCCTCGCGAAGGGCCATGCCAAGGTAGTCCGCCTCGCCCACCGAGACACCACCGGTGGATAGAATCAGGTCGACCTCGCCCAGTCCGGCCAAGCAGTCACGAGTACCCTGCAGGTCATCGGCGAGAATCCCCACGTCCAGCACTTCGCAGCCCAGGCGCTGCAACCAACTGACCAGCAGACGCCGGTTGCTGTTGTAGATCTGCCCTGGCCCTAGCGGCAGGCCCGGCTCCACCAGCTCGTCGCCGGTGGACAGCACAGCCACACGGACCTTGCGTACCACCTCAAGCCGAGCATGGCCCAGGGTGGCCGCCAGGCCCAACGCGATCGGCCCCAGACGCGTGCCGGCAGCGATCACGTGCTCGCCAATGCGGGTCTCCTGCCCTTGCGGGCGCACGTTCTGGCCGATCTTGAGCGGCTCGAGCAAGCGCACCCGCCCGTCTTCCAGGACCTCGGCGTTTTCCTGCATCTGCACACAATCGGCGCCCTCAGGCAGTGGCGCCCCGGTAAAGATCCGCGCACAGGTGCCCGGCTGCAGCGGTGCCGGGGCATGGCCGGCAAAAATGCGCTGGCTCACCGGCAGAGGTTCGCCTTGCCAGTCGGCCAGGCGCAACGCATAGCCGTCCATGGCACTGTTCGGCCAAGGCGGCAGGTCCAGGCCGGCCACCACGTCGCGGGCCAATACCCGGCCTTCGGCGTCCGCGAGGGCCACTGCTTCGCTGTCCTTGATCGGCGCGGCCTCGGCCAGCGCCAGTAAGCGCTCCAGGGCTTCTTCAACCGGCATCAGGGGCCGGGCCTGCTTGACCTCAACCACGGCTGTCACAGGCCGCTGCCTGCTTCAGGTGAGGCACGAAGTTGCACGGCCTGTGACGCGCATCGAGCTGCTCGGCAAGAATGCCGTCCCATCCGGTGCGCACTGCGTTGGTCGAGCCCGGCAGGCAGCACACCAGGGTGCCATTGGCCAAGCCAGCCAAAGCGCGGGACTGGACGGTAGAGGTGCCGATGTCCGCCACGGAGATCTGTCGGAACAGCTCGCCGAATCCTTCGACCTGCTTGTCCAGCAGGCACGCCACGGCCTCCGGCGTGCTGTCCCGGCCGGTAAAGCCGGTACCGCCGGTGATCAGCACTACCTGCACCTGCTCATCGGCGATCCAGGTGGCGACTTGCGCGCGAATCTTGTAGAGGTCGTCCTTGAGCAGCACACGCTCTGCCAGTCGATGCCCGGCCGCACTCAGGCGGTCGACGAACAGCTGGCCAGACGTGTCGGTCTCGAAAGTACGGGTATCGCTGACGGTGAGCACCGCGATATTCAGCGCAACGAAGGGGATGTCTGCCTTGGCTTTCATGAGAGTGCGTCGCAGGAGTAAAAGATGGCGGTTGTTATATCACAGCCCAGCACGCCGCGACGCCGGCATTGTTCTCCGTCAATGCCGGCGTAATGCCGCTATGCTGCACTGAGAAGGAACTTGCATGGACACCGAGCGTCCTACTACTTATCAAGCACGATCGTACTGGAGAAAAGCAATGATTCAACGGACCCTTCCCGCCTTCCTGCTCGCCCTCGGCCTGGGTGCCTTGGCCGGTTGCGCATCGCCAACCGTCATCACGCTGAACGACGGCCGCGAGATCCAGGCAGTGGATACCCCCTCTTATGATGAGGACTCCGGTTTCTACGAATTTGAACAGCTCGATGGCAAGCGTACACGCATCAACAAAGACCAGATCCGCACGGTCAAAGAGCTGTGATCTGACAGGCCCTTTTTGCAAAACCCCCTTTTCGCAACAAGGGCTTGCGTTGAAAAATACGATGCAGTAGGATTTTGTTCATCGGAGTGTAGCGCAGCCAGGTAGCGCGTCTCGTTCGGGACGAGAAGGCCGCAGGTTCGAATCCTGTCTCTCCGACCAAATCCTAATTTTCAAAAAGCCCGCCTTGCGCGGGCTTTTTGTTGTGCCTGAAAAAATAACGGTGCAGCCTTTTCGCATATACCCTGCCCCCACCGGCCGATACTGCACTCCTGCACAACGCTGCATCTGTGGAGGCGGGTCACCCGCGAAGATTGGCCCCGCCATGACAGAAAAACGCCCCGCAGGGCGTTCTTCAATCCATCGTTACTGCGCCTCGGCCAGCGCTTGCTCGGGCTGCACAGGTACGTACAGCAATTGCAGACGCGAGCTGGTCCATTCGCGCGTCTTGTTGGTCAGCTCCAGGTTGTTGTTCAGCTTCTGGCCGTAAGTCGGCACGATCTGCTGAAGCTTGGCCTGCCACTGCGGGCTCTTGATGCGATCTTTGAAGGTCTTTTCCAGTACGGTCAGCATGATCGGCGCGGCAGTGGAAGCACCTGGCGAGGCGCCCAACAGCGCTGCGATAGTGCCATCCTCGGAGGCGACCACTTCGGTACCGAACTGCAGGATGCCGCCGTGCTCAGGATCCTTCTTGATCACTTGCACGCGCTGACCAGCCTGAAGCAACTTCCAGTCTTCGTTCTTGGCGTTGGGGAAATATTCGCGCAGGGCGTTCATGCGGTCATCGAAGCTGAGCATCAGTTGCCCCATCAGGTATGTGCTCAGGTCGATGTTGTCGATACCGGCGTGCATCATCGGCATGATGTTGTGGCTGGTCAGCGACGCGAACATGTCCAGCAGCGAGCCGTTCTTCAGGTACTTGGTGGAGAAGGTCGCGAACGGGCCGAACAGCAGCACCTCCTTGCCATCGATCACCCGAGTGTCCAGGTGCGGCACCGACATCGGCGGCGCGCCGACCGAAGCCTTGCCATACAGCTTGGCCTTGTGACGAGCAACGATGTCCGGATTGTCGGTCATCAGGAATTGTCCGCCTACCGGGAAGCCTGCATAGCCTTCGGCCTCCGGAATACCGGACTTCTGCAGCAGTTTCAGCGCGCCACCACCGGCACCGATGAACACGAATTTGGCATTGACGCGGGTTTGCTTGCCGCCATCGGCCAGGTCTGCCACCACCACATTCCAGGTACCGTCATCGTTGCGCACGATGTCACGCACTTCGTGGCGCAGGTGCAATTGCACGTTCGGGTTGCGAGTCATGGATGCGAACAGCTGGCGGGTGATCTCGCCAAAGTTCACGTCAGTGCCAATGGCCATACGGGTGGCCGCGACCCGCTGCTCGGGCGAGCGGCCTTCCATCACGATCGGCACCCACTTGCGAATCTGCTCGTGGTCCTCGGAAATCTCCATGCCACGGAACAGCGAGCTGTGCTGCAGTGCTTCGACGCGCTTGTGCAGGAAAGCGATGTTCTCATCCCCCCAGACGAAGCTCATGTGCGGTACGTTGTTGATGAACGATTTCGGGTTGCTCAGCACGCCCTGCTCGACCTGATAGGCCCAGAACTGCTTGGACACCTCGAACTGCTCGTTGACGTTGACCGCCTTGCTGATGTCGATCTTGCCGTCCTTGCCTTCGCTGGTGTAGTTCAGCTCGCAAAAGGCCGAATGGCCGGTACCGGCGTTGTTCCAGGCGTTGGAGCTTTCTTCGGCGACTTGGTCCATGCGCTCGTACACATCGACCTTCCAGTCCGGCTCAAGCTCAGTGAGGTAGGTCCCCAGACTCGCACTCATGATGCCACCGCCAATCAGCAGGACGTCGACCGTTTTTTCCGGTTCACCGGGCTTGGAGCAACCGATGACGCTCAGGCACAGGAGCGTCAGCAGGATTTTTTTCATGATTCAATCCAATTGAAGTGAAGTGACTGGCCTTTCGCTGCCCTTGCTGTGCACGCCCGGTTGTTGTTCTGACTCACGTGACCTTCGCGTCAGCGACGCTACATCCTGCGGCAACTGGCCAGCAGGACCGCTGAAGGTCAACGCCTGGGGTTTCGAAGGATCGGGACAGGATTGCCGTGGGCCTTGGCCCCGCTCGCCCTTAAGCAGAAGTTGTGCCAGTTACGCCAAGACCAACGACTAATAGCCAGGACGTTTGGTCGCAGGCCATCTTTAGCGGTTTCGCTGGCGACAATCCGCCACATGGGACAGGTCGCCAGAAGAGAAATGGCGGGTTTCCCCCCCCCCAAGATTGTGGGAGAGGTTCGAAACCGGTGTGAACGGCATTGTGTGGCGATTGGGCCGCCAAGCGGCCCAGAACCTGGTCAGGCATTGAGCCGGGAGGTGACTTCAGCCAGCTGCCCGGACAGACCATGCAGGCGTTGGCCTGCCTGCTCGGTATGCTGCACGGCCTGCTGGTTGGCCGTGGCGATGCGGGTGATCTCCACCAAGTTGCGGGAAATATCTTCGGCAACGCTGGTCTGTTCCTCAGCTGCCGTTGCGATCTGCCGGTTCATGTCGCGGATCGCCTCCACCGCCGTGGTGATGCGCTGCAGCATCTGCCCTGCCTGCTCGACCTGCTCGGCGCCTTCCTCGCTGCGTCGCTGGCCACTTTCGATAGCCTTGACCGCGTGTACCGCGCCGGACTGCACGGCGTCGATGATCTGGTTGATCTCAGCGATCGACGCAGCCGTGCGCTGGGCCAGGCTGCGGACCTCGTCGGCCACCACTGCGAAACCACGTCCGGCTTCACCAGCGCGGGCCGCCTCGATGGCGGCATTTAGCGCCAGCAGGTTGGTCTGCTCGGCGATACCACGAATCACTTCCAGAACCTTACCGATACGTGTGCTGTCGCTTTCCAGTTCGCGGATCACTTGGGCGGTGCCAGCAATTTCACGGTTGACCACGCCAATGATGTCGATGGTTGCCTGCATCACTTGCTCCCCGGCCTGGGCGCTGTGGTCGGCATCGTCTGCCGCCCGCGCAGCCTCGGCTGCGTGGCGCGCCACCTCCTGCGCGGTGGCGGACATCTCGTGCATCGCCGTGGCCACTTGGTCGGTGCGCTGGAACTGATCATCCGTGCCCCGGGCCATTCCCCCGGCGAGGGTGCGCAACTGACCGCTGGCGGTTTCCAGCTCATCGGCGTTGTCCTTGAGCCGGCCAACGGTCTCGGCCAGGAAGTCCCGCAAAGTATTGGCGGCACGGGCCAGGCGGCCCAGTTCGTCCTGTCGACGGCCGTCAACCCGAGCGCCGAAGCGGCCTTGGCTCAATTGCGCCACATATTCGATCAAACCACGGATCGGCTCGACCAGGCTGCGGTTGACCAGCCACAGGCTGAACAGGCCCACCAGCACCGCCGATGCGAGCATCACCAACATGCCCAGCCACACCGTACGCTGGGCAGCGGCGCTGAGTTCTGTCGAACGCTCGTGGGCGTCGGCTCGCAAATGCTCGACCAACTCGCTCATTTGCTCGCTGGCGGCACGGTCCACGCCCTTCACCGCCTGGTCACCCACAACCGGATCACCACCTGCGGCCAGAAACGCCTCACGCCCCTGGGCATAGGCCTTGCCCAATTGCCGGTGGCTGTCGCGCAAGTGCTGTAATCGCGCCTTGAGCTCACCGTCGCTGGCGCCGATCAACTGCTCAAGCAACTGTTGTACCTGCTGTTCGCGGGCCTGGAACTGCTGCCAGTACTTGTCCAGCTCGGCGCTCTGACGACCACGCAGCAACACGTTCTTCCATTCCTGCACTTGGATCTTGAACTGCAGGTTGGCCTCGTCGATCAACTGCGAATCACGCAACGGGCCATCGACCAGCGCGGCATAGCCGCGCACGTTGGCGGACAGGAACTGGAAGCACACCAAGGCGATCAGCAGCATCGCCACCAGGCTGCCGCCAAGCAGGGTGAGAATTTGCACTCTGAGGGATTTATGCAACATCGGGAAATCTCGCAAGCAAGGCTTGGGGAAACGACAGGCCGAAGGCTGCCGCACAAGACGTCCTTGTCTTCGTTCGCAGGCCAAAAAAAAGCTGCCATCGATCGATAGCAGCCAGGTCGAGCACTTACGCAACAGTTGAGCTAGATAGTCTCAGGCAATTGCTACAGAAATGTTACAAGCGCATTGCGCGCTATACCGCTGCAAACTGAAGCGCAGCCAGGCGCGCATAAAGTGGGCTTTGCTCGATGAGCTGACGATGACTGCCCACCGCCACCACTCGCCCCTTGTCGATCACCGCGATGCGATCAGCATGCTGCACGGTGGCCAGGCGATGGGCGATGACCAACGTGGTGCGCCCGGCCATGAGCTGCGGCAAGGCCTGCTGGACCAGGTATTCGCTCTGCGCATCCAAGGCACTGGTGGCTTCATCGAGCAGCAGGATCGGCGCATCCACCAGCAAGGCCCGGGCGATTGCCAGGCGCTGGCGCTGTCCACCGGACAAGCCGATCCCTGCCTCACCCAGTGGTGTCTGGTAGCCCTGAGGCAGTTCCTCGATGAACTCATGGGCATAGGCACTGCGCGCCGCTGCCTCGACTTCGGCCAGGCTGGCCTGGGGTCGGCCATAGCGGATGTTGGCCTCCACCGTGCCGCGAAACAACGCCGGGGTCTGCGCCACCAGAGCGAACTGCCGGCGCAAGCAAGTGGGGTCCAGCGCAGTGATCGCCTGCCCATCGAGCAGGATTTGCCCTTGCTGGGGCTCGTAGAAACGCAGCAGCAAGTCGAACAGGGTCGACTTCCCGGCGCCGGACGGTCCGACCAAAGCCACGGTCTGTCCCGGCTCGATGATCAGGCTCAGGCCGTCAATGGCCGCCACGCCCGGGCGCGACGGGTAGGCAAAGTGCACCTCACGCAGTTCGATGTGCCCGCTCGCCCGTCCCGCCACCTGCTCACTGGGCTGGGCCGGCGTCAGGATCGCACTGCGTGCTGCCAGCAGTTCGGCAATACGTTCAGCCGCACCCGCTGCGCGCTGCAGCTCGCCGATGACTTCGCTGAGGGTACCGAAGGCGCTGCCGACGATCAGGCTGTAGAACACAAACGCGGCCAGCTCGCCACCGGAGATGCGCCCTGCTATCACGTCCATGCCGCCGACCCAGAGCATCACCCCCACCGCGCCCAGCACCAACACGATCACCAACGTGATCAACCAAGCACGCTGGGCGATACGCCGCCGGGCCACGGTAAAGGCCGCCTCCACGGTCTCGGCGAAGCGTTCGCGATCGAGCGGCTGGTGGTTATAGGCCTGTACGGTCTTGATCTGGCCCAAGGTCTCGGCGACATAGCTGCCGACATCGGCGACCCGATCCTGGCTCTGGCGCGACAAGCTGCGTACCCGCCGGCCAAACAGCAGGATCGGCGCCAGCACCAGCGGCAAGGCCAGCACCACGATACTGGTGAGCTTGGGGTTGGTGACAAACAGCAGTACCACACCGCCGGCGACCATCAAGGCGTTGCGCAGGAACATCGACAACGACGAGCCGATGACCGATTGCAGCAAAGTGGTGTCTGCCGTCAGCCGCGACTGGATCTCCGAGCTGCGATTGTCCTCGAAAAAGCCCGGATGCAGGCCGAGCAGGTGATCGAACACCGCCCTGCGGATATCCGCCACGCAGCGCTCACCGATCCAGGAAACTAGGTAGAAGCGGCTGAACGTGCCCACTGCCAGGGCTAGCACCAACACGAGGAACAGGCCGATGGTCTGGTTGAGCTGATGCGGTGAACCGGTCATGAAGCCTTGGTCCACCAACAGGCGAATGCCCTGCCCCATGGACAAGGTGATGGCAGCCGTCACGATCAAAGCCAGCAATGCCAACACGACTTGCTTGCGGTAAGGACGGATGAACTGCCAGGCCAGGCGCAGAGCCCGACGTTGACGCACGGAAACCGGTTCAGGCATGAAAGGGGCCATCCACTGCGAAGAGCCTGCAGCCTACCACTCATCGGACAATGCGGAACTGTACAGCGTCTGCAGCCATCGTTAACAAGCGAGACGCCGTGCAAGGGAGCATAGATCAGTCCCTATGCGCTTTCGTTCTAAAACGAAGCTGGAGCTTTCATGAACTTTCTGGTGGACTACCCCTGCCGCGACGCAAGGGATATGTCACAAGGCAGTCACGGCAACGGTTTATCCTGAGCTTGAACCTGATGAGGAGACAGGAAATGAGCCTGCAACATGGCAGTGAAACACCCAAGGCCCCCAACCCACCACAACCTCAGGTCTGTGGTTCGATCATCGATGCACAGGGGCGGGAAATCCCGATCACCGAGCAGATGATCCAGAAGGCCTGCAAGGACCTGGAGCAAAGCCGGGTCGAACGCGTTAAAAAGGCCTGAGCCAAGCATTCCTTACAACCCGGCGCATGCGCCGGGTTTTTATTTGCACGCCCGTTGGTGTCTGCTCGAAACCCGCTTGAAGGAAAAGCCCCCTTCGAAAGCCTCCCTCTGGCAATGGAAACGCCGCAGTTTCAACCTGCCGAATCAGACCAGCACACCACCCAGCGCGCAGACCATCTGCGCCAATTGCGGCGCCTCGCCACGCAGGTGTACCGCCAGCCCTTCGATCTCCCGCCGCTGTGGGTAGTGCTTGCGCAACAGGTCGAATGCGGCGCGCTGTTGAGCGGGGTCTTCGCTCAGGCTTCGACGAAAATCGGCGTCGTCCCGACGCGGGTCATAGACCGCACGGCACAGCGTCGCCAATGCCCAGGCCGGGTCACAACTGGCGTCCAGATCGATCTGCGCCAGCGCCGGGGCAGGCAGTAGTTCAGACAATTGCACCTGCTCCGGCTCCCCCCGCCAGCGGCAGAACGCCTGATAGATCTGCGCCGTACCCCGTTGCTTGCCGTCCAGGCTGTAGCCGGCGATGTGCGGCGTGGCCAGGGTGCACAGGTCGGCCAGGTCGAGGCTCACCTGCGGCTCGCCCTCCCACACATCGAGCACCGCGTGCAGGTCCTCGCGATCGAGCAGAAGCTCTCGCAGGGCCTGATTGTCCACCACCGGGCCACGGCTGGCATTGATCAGCCAGGTACCAGGGCGCAGGCGCGCCAACTGATCGGCGCCCAGCAAGTGCCAGGTGGGGTACTCGCCATCGCGCTGCAGTGGAGTGTGCAGGCTGATTGCATCGCAGGTTTGCAGCAGAGTGTCGAGGCTGACGAAGTCCCCACCTTCCCGCGCCTGGCGAGGTGGATCGCAGACCAGCACTTTCCAGCCCAGGCCATGCAGCACCCGCACCAGGCGCTCACCGACCTGCCCTGCGCCGACGACGCCATAAACCCGCTCGCTGAGCTTGGCACCGTCGAGCTCGGCCAAGGTCAGCAAGCTACCCAGCACGTAATCCACAACGCCACGGGCGTTACAACCTGGTGCACTGCTCCAGTGAATGCCTGCTTGGGCAAAGTAGTCCAGGTCCAGGTGATCGGTGCCGATGGTGCAGGTACCGACGAAACGCACCTGGCTGCCTTCGAGCAGTCGCCGGTCGACCTGGGTCACTGAACGCACCAGCAACACATCGGCGTCCTTGACGCAGGCGGCGTCGATGCTGCGGCCTGGGTAGCGGCGAATCTCGCCGAACCCGGCAAAGAAAGCATCGAGCAGCGGGATATTCTCGTCGGCAACTATCAGCATGGCGCTCTCCTGTGAGGGGAGCGCAGTGTAGGCCCTATTGCGGTGCGCGATCCAGGCTCAGTCGGCCTTCTTGCGGATCCAGTACAGGTAGGTGCCGGCCTGCTCCTGCTGCTCCAGCAGCTCATGGCCCAGGAAGTTGCAGAACTTGGGGATGTCGCGGCGGGTGGAGGGATCGGTGGCAATGACCTTGAGCAGGCCACCGGCCGCCAGGTCACGCACGTGCTGGTGCAGCATCATCACCGGCTCCGGGCAGTTCAGGCCGGTGGCATCGAGGATGGCGTCAGGGGTGAATTCGGTCATGGGGGGCTCCACAAATGATGGCGGCATTGTCGCGCATCGGACGACGAGGTCCAAGAGGGCCGAGCCAGCTCCACGACGGTGGGCGCTGGCCAGGCCTGTGGTCGATCAACGCGACTTGAGGTCCAGCCGGCGCAGATGACAAGTGACTTCTTCGCGGTCGTGGTAGAGCTGTTTGCAGGCGATCGATACCTTGACCTTGCGCGCCTTGAAGCCTGCCTCGATCCGGTCGAGCAAGCGGCGTACTTCGCCATAGCGCTGCTTCATCGGCAGCTTGAGATTGACCACCGCCTCGCGGCACAGCCCCTCCCCCAGCCAGGTCTCGATCAGCGAGGCAGTGCGCGCAGGCTTCTCGACGATGTCGCAGACCATCCAATCCACGGTGTGTTTGGGCTGCCAGGTGAACCCATCGGCCATCAGGTGCTGGACCAGACCGGTTTCCATCAGGCTTTCTGCCATTGGGCCGTTGTCGATGGCCGTCACCAACATGCCCCGCTTGACCAGCTGATAGGTCCAGCCGCCCGGCGAGGCACCCAGGTCCACGCCGGTCATGTCGTCGTTCAGCCGCAGGTCCCACTGCTCGCGTGGGATGAACTGGTGCCAGGCCTCCTCCAGCTTGAGGGTCGAGCGGCTGGGCGCTTCGCGAGGAAACTTCAACCGCGGGATACCCATGGGCCACAGGGCCGAGTTGTTCGACTCGGCCAGGCCAACGAACACCCGGCGCCCACTGATGAAGGTCAACAGCAGGCGCGGCCCTGCGGCATTCTCGACCAGGCGCCCGGCCTTGTGCAGGGCCTTGCGCAACGGCACTTCGAATTTACGGCAGAAGGTCGAGAGCTCCTTGCCCTCGTTGCTGTCGAGCACCTCCAGCCACAGGCTGCCGAACACCGGGTAATCGGCCAAGTGTTCGAGCAAGACGCTGATCCGGTCGCTCTCCGGCAGTTCGACGAACGCGCCCCGTGCCCACTGGCGGGGGAAGATCAGTCGCTCGAAACGCAGTTCACGCATCAAGCGCTCGCCGCCATCGGGCTCTGCACAGACGAACTCGGCGCAGGCACTCTGCGGTTTGCCCCGGGCGTAGCCGGCAATGCCCAAGAGGGCGGCGTGTTCGCTGATTTCGGCGCAGACCTCGCCCTCGAAACCGGGCCGGCAATGCATGAACAGGGTATTCATCTTTCACTCCACGTCGCTGGCCTGGATCGCCAGCCTTGATCCGGCGCGAAGCAGGCGCCGGCAGGGCGGCGATGATAAAGGAAGATCGGAACCTGCGACATGCCCCACCTGTCCAGAAGTGGGTCAGGACCGGCAAACCAGTCTACCCTGACCATTCAGCCAGGTCCGTTGCGTACGGGCCGTTACAGAGCGGTGATACCGGCATCCACTGGCTTGTGTGGCAAGTCCGCACACTCGAAGCGGGAATGACCGGACACCGGCGCAGAAGGAGTTGGCAATGCCCTCGCTCGATAGCCTGAAGACCCTGAAGACCCTCAAGGTGGCCGACCACACCTATCATTATTTCAGCCTCGCCGAGGCTGCCCGGCAGCTCGGCGACCTGCAGCGTCTGCCCATGTCGCTCAAGGTACTGCTGGAGAACCTGCTGCGCTGGGAAGACGGCAAGACCGTCACCGGCGATGACCTACGCGCCCTGGCCGGCTGGCTGGGCGAGCGTCACTCGGATCGGGAAATCCAGTACCGCCCCGCACGGGTCCTGATGCAGGACTTCACCGGCGTGCCCGCGGTGGTCGATCTGGCTGCCATGCGCGCCGCCATGGCCAAGGCCGGTGGCGATCCGCAGCGGATCAACCCGTTGTCCCCGGTGGATCTGGTGATCGATCACTCGGTGATGGTCGACCGTTACGCCAGTCCCGCCGCCTTTGCCCAGAACGTCGACATCGAGATGCAGCGCAACGGTGAGCGCTATGCCTTCCTGCGCTGGGGCCAGAGCGCCTTCGACAATTTCCGCGTGGTGCCACCGGGCACCGGCATTTGCCACCAAGTCAACCTGGAGTACCTGGGCCGCACCGTCTGGACCCGTGAAGCCGACGGCCGTACCTATGCCTTCCCCGACACTCTGGTCGGCACCGACTCCCACACCACCATGATCAACGGCCTGGGCGTGCTCGGCTGGGGTGTGGGCGGCATCGAGGCCGAAGCGGCGATGCTTGGCCAACCGGTGTCGATGCTGATTCCCGAGGTGATCGGATTCAAGCTGACCGGCAAGCTGCGCGAGGGCATCACCGCCACCGACCTGGTGCTGACCGTCACCCAGATGCTGCGCAAGAAGGGGGTGGTGGGCAAATTCGTCGAGTTCTACGGCGATGGCCTGGCCGACCTGCCCTTGGCCGACCGCGCCACCATCGCCAACATGGCTCCGGAGTACGGCGCCACCTGCGGGTTCTTCCCGGTGGACCAGGTGACGCTCGATTACCTGCGTCTTTCGGGGCGTCCGGAAGAGGCAGTGCAGTTGGTCGAAGCCTATTGCATGGCCCAGGGCCTGTGGCGTGTGCCCGGTCATGAACCGGCTTTCAGCGATACCCTGTCGCTGGACATGCACGATGTCGAAGCCAGCCTGGCCGGACCCAAGCGCCCACAAGACCGGGTGGCCTTGTCGCAGGTCAGCCAGGCCTTCGAGGGCTTCATCGAACTGCAGCCCAAACCGTTGGCCAAGGAGGTCGGACGTCTGGAAAGCGAAGGAGGCGGCGGTGTGGCCGTGGGCAATGCCGACCAGGCCGGGGAAATCGACTATACCCATGACGGTCAGACCCACACCTTGCGTGACGGCGCAGTGGTGATCGCCGCCATCACATCCTGCACCAACACCTCCAACCCCAGCGTGATGATGGCGGCCGGCCTGGTAGCCAAGAAAGCCGTCGAGAAAGGCCTCACCCGCAAGCCTTGGGTGAAAAGCTCCCTGGCTCCGGGTTCCAAAGTGGTCACCGACTACTTCAAGGCAGCCGGCCTTACGCCTTACCTCGACCAACTCGGCTTTGCCCTGGTCGGCTACGGATGCACCACCTGCATCGGCAACTCCGGCCCATTGGATGACGCCATCGAGCAGGCCATTGGCAGCGCCGACCTCACGGTGGCCTCGGTGCTCTCGGGCAACCGCAACTTTGAAGGCCGTGTGCACCCGCTGGTCAAGACCAACTGGCTGGCCTCTCCGCCCCTGGTGGTGGCCTACGCCCTGGCCGGCAGCGTGCGCACCGACCTGACACGTGACCCACTGGGCATCGGCAAGGATGGCCAACCGGTATTCCTTCGCGATATCTGGCCCAGCCAGCAGGAAATCGCCGAGGCCGTGGCCAAGGTCGACACCGCCATGTTCCACAAGGAATACGCCGAAGTCTTCGCCGGCGATGCCCAATGGCAAGCCATCGAAGTGCCTCAGGCGGCCACGTATGTCTGGCAGGACGACTCCACCTACATCCAGCATCCACCGTTCTTCGACACGATCGGCGGCCCGCTGCCACAGGTCCGCGATATCCAGGGCGCTCGCATCCTGGCGCTGCTCGGCGACTCGGTGACCACCGACCACATCTCCCCGGCAGGCAACATCAAGGCCGAAAGCCCCGCCGGTCGCTATTTACGCAGCAAGGGCGTGGAGCCAAGGGACTTCAACTCCTACGGCTCACGACGCGGCAACCATGAGGTCATGATGCGGGGTACTTTCGCCAACATCCGCATCCGCAACGAAATGCTCGCCGGCGAAGAGGGCGGCAACACCTTGCATGTACCCAGCGGCGAGAAGCTCTCGATCTACGACGCGGCCATGCGCTACCAGGACGAAGGCACCCCGCTGGTGGTGATCGCCGGCCAGGAGTACGGCACAGGCTCCAGCCGCGACTGGGCCGCCAAGGGCACCAACCTGCTGGGTGTCAAGGCTGTGCTGGCAGAGAGTTTCGAACGTATTCACCGCTCCAACCTGGTGGGGATGGGCGTGTTGCCGTTGCAGTTCAGGGCCGGCGAAAACCGCAAGACCCTTGGGTTGACCGGCAAGGAGCGCATCGACGTACAGGGCCTCACCGACGCGCAGCTGCGCCCCGGCATGACTCTGGCGCTGCGTATCACCCGCGAGGACGGGCAGCAGCAGCAAACCGAAGTACTGTGCCGGATCGACACCCTGAACGAAGTGGAGTACTTCAAGTCAGGCGGCATCCTGCACTATGTGCTGCGCCAGCTGATCGCAGCCTGATCGGACATCGGGGCGCCTGAGCCCCATCACCGACGCGAACCCAGGTGGTGTCCTGAGCGCCACCTGGGCAGTCGAAAGGATTTCGACGACGTCATGACAAGGAATTCCCATGTATCCGCTTTCTTGGCCCGCACTGATCCCGCTCTGTTTCGGTTACGGCCTGGCCTTGATCCATGGCAGCCTGGGCCTGTCCAGTCTGCCCACCTTTGGCGCCCTGATCTGCGCCGCCCTGCTGGCGCACCGTGCGGTGCGCTGGCAACAAGTGGCGGGGCACGTGCTGTTCATCGTCCTGGCCATCGCCTTGGCAGTGCACTGGCTACCTGGCTTCCAGGGCGCCAAGGTGATCGACCAAGCGACCTTCAGCGACGGCGCCCTGCCCTTTTCCATGTACCTGAATCTCGACAAGCCGTTGATCGGCTTCTGGCTGTTGTTGACGTGCCCATGGGTGCTGGCCTGGCGCGGGGCCGCTTGGAGCACCAGTCTGGCATTCATCCTGCCGCCTACCGTGCTCGTGTGCCTCGGCGGCGCTTGGGCGCTTGGTGTAGTGACCTGGGCACCGAAATGGCCGGATCAGGCTTGGCTCTGGCTACTGAACAACCTGCTCCTGGTCAGCCTCACTGAGGAGTTGCTGTTCCGTGGCTACATCCAAGGTGGCTTGCAACGGCTATTGGGCCATGAGTCTCTGGCGCTGTTCGCCGCCGCATTACTGTTTGGCCTGGCCCACCTGGGAGCGGGATGGCAGTGGTTCTGCCTGGCCAGTCTCGCCGGCATCGGTTACGGCCTGGCTTACCGCCGGGGCGGGTTGATGGCGGCGGTGCTTTGCCATTTCGGTCTGAACCTTGTCCACTTTGCAGGCTTTAGCTATCCGATGCTGGCACTTGGCTAAACAATCGGTCATGATCGGACTAGCGCGTCACAAAACCGTAAAAAATCGGCAATATAGACGCCAATTGATTGGAAAAAACCGAATTTCTTGACTCAACCCTGGGTGCCATTCATTGCGCCAGATCAAGTAAATTAAATAAACATTCAATAAAACCGGCGGCTGGCCGATACGGATTCAAAGCCTTGCGGATTGAACCTCATGCGTAACAACCAACCGATTACCCAGAGAGAGCGGACGTTTCCTGCTGAACAGCGGTTGATCTCCACCACCAACGCCAAGGGGGTGATCACCTACGTCAACGATGCGTTCATCGATATCAGCGGCTTCTCCCGCGAGGAACTGACGGGAGCGCCTCACAACTTGGTCCGCCACCCCGATGTGCCATCGGCGGTGTTCGCCCACATGTGGCAAACCCTCAAGCAGGGCCTGCCGTGGATGGGGATCGTCAAGAACCGCTGCAAGTCTGGCGATCACTACTGGGTCAACGCCTACGTCACGCCCATCTTCGACAATAACCAGGTAGTCGGTTACGAGTCGGTGCGGGTCAAGCCCACGGCCGAGCAGATCCGCCGCGCCGAGGCGTTGTATCAACGCATCAACCAAGGCAAGCCCGCGATTCCACGCCGCGACAAGTGGCTGCCTGTCCTACAGGATTGGCTGCCATTCATCCTGGTCAGCCAGATCGGCTTCTTGATCGGCAACTGGCTCGGCCACTCCTGGGGGTTCGCCCTGGCTGCCGGCCTGTCGGTGCCGCTGGGCCTGCTCGGCCTGAGCTGGCAACAGCGCGGCCTCAAGCGCCTGCTGCGCCTGGCCGAACAGACCACTTCCGATCCATTGATTGCACAGATGTACACCGACAGCCGGGGTGTACAGGCGCGCCTGGAAATGGCCATGCTCAGCCAGGACGCCCGCATGAAGACCTGCCTGACTCGCCTGCAGGACAGCGCCGAGCAACTCAGCGACCAGGCACGCGAGTCCGACACTCTGGCCCATCAGAGCTCCACCGGCCTGGAGCGTCAGCGAGTCGAGACCGAGCAGGTCGCCGCCGCAGTCAACCAGATGGCTGCCACCACCCAGGAGGTGGCCAACCATGTGCAGCGCACCGCCGATGCGACCCAAGAGGCCAATCGACTGACCAGCCAGGGTCGGCAGATCGCCGGAGAAACCCGCGAGGCCATTTCTCGCCTTTCCCAAGCCGTCGGCGAAACCGGGCAGACCGTCACCCAACTGGCTAAGGACAGCGACGAGATTGGCGGCGTAGTCGATGTGATCAAAGGCATCGCCGATCAGACCAATCTGCTGGCCCTCAACGCCGCCATCGAGGCTGCCCGTGCAGGTGAGATGGGTCGTGGCTTCGCGGTCGTGGCCGATGAAGTCCGCCAGCTGGCTCAGCGCACCGCAGAGTCCACCGGGCAAATCCACAACCTGATCGCCAAGTTGCAGCAGACCGCCAGCAATGCGGTGCAGACCATGGAAAATGGCCATCGTCAGGCCCAGGAAGGCGTGGAGCGGGTGATGGAGGCTGACCAGGCCCTGATAGGTATCAGCGAAGCGGTGGCCAACATCACCGACATGGCCACCCAGATCGCCGCGGCCACCGAGGAGCAAACCGCTGTGGCCGACGAGATCAGCCGCAACATCAGCACCATTGCCGATCTGGCCGACCAGACTGCCGAACAGGCCCAGCGCTCTGCCTTGCTCAGTGAAGAACTGACCAGCACCGCCGGTAGTCAGTACTCACTGGTGGAACGCTTCAACCGCTGACGCACGTCGGCGCATGCCCGCCTCTACAGATGCATTACCTACCTGTAGGCGCGGGCTTGCCCTCACCCCGACAGATTTCACCAATCCAGCGTGAGTCGGCTCTCGAAGTAACGCATCTCCCCAGTCAGGGGATCCTGGAAACGCAAACTGTGCGCCAACAGCTTCAAGGGGCGTTGGTAGTCGTCCTCATCCTTCGAAAGCTGCGGATAGAACGGGTCATTGCAGATACCGGCGCCCAACGCCGCCATATGCACCCGCAATTGGTGCGTCTTGCCTGTCACCGGTGAGAGCCCGTAGCGCCACAGCTTGCCGTTCTTCTCCAGCACTTCGGCAAGGGTTTCGCTGTTCTCCACACCGTCCACCTCATGCATGCGGAAGAAGGGTTCGCCATGCACCAGGCGGCTACGGTGCACCAAAGGGAATTCGCGCTCAGGCAGTGCCGCCGCTATGGCCTGGTAGCGTTTGTCGATACGCCGCTCGGGAAACAGCCGTTGATAGGCGCTGCGGGTCTGCGGATTGGCGGAAAACAGCACCAGGCCTGCGGTATGCCGGTCGATGCGGTGCAACGGCACCAGATGCGGGTTATCCAGACGGCGGATCAGGCGGCGCAGCAAGGTCTGTTCGACGTATTCGCCGGTCGGCGTGACTGGCAGAAAATGCGGTTTGTCCGCGACCACCAGATGCTCATCGACATGCAGGATCGACTCCTGTACGGGAATCGGCTTTTCATTGAGCACTTCCCGAAAGTAGTGCAAGCGCATGCCCCGACGGTAGGGAAAGTCCGCCGCAATGGGCTGCCCTTGTGCATCCAGCACCCGCCCCCGGGCGAAGCGGTCCAACCACTGTTCACGATCGATCCCCTTGAAGTGCTCGCACAGGCAATCGAGCACGGTTTGCCAGGAGCCCGGAGGCAGGCAGACAGTACTGGCTTGCTGATGGGCAGGGTCGAAAGGTGCGGTCATGACAGGGCTCGGGAGTTCAAAGGCGGGCATTATCCCCCATGGCTACAGGCTCAACCAGTCTTGGCCTGCAGTTCAGTGCGCTCCTTGAGCCAGCGCAGTACTTGCACTGGCTCCCAGCGGGCGGGATCGTAAAGGGCATAGATCAGCCCCTGGTAACCCACCACATCCAGCGCACGGTGATAACCCGCGCGCTGGAACAACGCCTCGATCTCAGCGAAACAGGTGTTGAAATGGACTTTGCCGAACGGAGTCCGGTCGTCGGTCACCAAGCCTTCGAGGCGCAGTTCCAGCACGGCCTCGCATACCTGCTCGGGCGGCATGCGATTGACGCTGTACTTCAGTTGCTCGACGTTGAACATGGGCGAATCCGTATACTGTATTTATATACAGCATACGGATTCGCCCAAGCCTGCGTCAACGGCTCACCCCAGAAACGCCACGACTTGCTCGGCATCGAACGGCCAGCCCAGCTCGGCGCCGGTATCGCACCGGCGAAGTACCGGAATGCGCAGCCCATAGCGCTCGAACAGCGCCTCGCTTTCAGCGATATCGACCAGCTCCACCAACAAGCCATGCTCGATGAACGGCATCAGCATGGCCTCGGCGACTTCGCACAGGTGGCACCCCAAGGTGCCGAACAGTTGGCATTCAGGCAGCATGGACACGCCTCGAGTCTGCGGGAACGGGATATCCATTCTAGGACCATGCTTGCTCCCGCGCATCTGACGCGCGTCAATCTTGATTGGTCGCCCCGATGCGGTGCAGCGACAAGTCTGCGCCTTGGAATTCCTGCTCATGGCTAAGACGCAGCCCGTGTACCCGCTTGATCAGGCCATAGACCGCAAAACCACCAGCCAACGCCACGATGACGCCCGCCAGGCTGCCCACCAACTGACTGCCCAGACTGACGCCCCCCATCCCGCCGAGGGCCATCTGCCCGAAAATGCCGCAGGCGATACCGCCCCAGAGGCCGCATAGGCCATGCAGCGGCCAGACCCCGAGGACATCGTCGATCTTCCAGCGGTTCTGCGCCGCGGTGAAGCACCAGACGAACAGCACGCCAGCGATCAAACCCGTGGCCAGCGCTCCGACAGGGTGCATGACGTCCGAACCGGCACACACAGCCACCAATCCGGCCAGCGGGCCGTTGTGCAGAAAGCCCGGGTCGTTACGCCCGGCCAGCAAGGCCGACAAGGTGCCGCCGACCATGGCCAGCAGCGAGTTGATCGCCACCAACCCACTGACCCCTTGCAGGGTCTGGGCGCTCATGACGTTGAAGCCGAACCAACCGATGATCAGGATCCATGACCCCAATGCCAGGAATGGAATGCTCGACGGTGCGAAGGCCACCAGGCGCCCTTCGCGATAGCGCCCACGACGTGCACCGAGCAACAGCACCGCCGCCAGCGCCAGCCAGCCGCCCACGGCATGCACCACCACCGAGCCGGCAAAGTCATGGAACGGTGCTCCGAAGCGCGCTTGCAACCAAGCCTGCAGCCCGAAGTTGCCGTTCCATACCACGCCTTCGAAGAGCGGATAGACCACCGCCACGATCAAGGCCGTGGCGCACAGCTGCGGCACGAAGCGAGCGCGCTCGGCAATGCCGCCGGAGATGATCGCCGGGATCGCCGCCGCAAACGTCAGCAAAAAGAAGCATTTGACCAATGCATAACCGTGGTCGTCGGCCAGCGTTGCGGCGGGCTGGAAGAAGCTCACGCCATAGGCCACCCAATAACCCACGAAGAAGTACACCAAGGCCGAGACCGCGAAATCGCTGAGGATCTTCGATAAAGCGTTGACCTGATTCTTGTGACGTACGGTCCCGACCTCCAGAAAGGCAAATCCCGCATGCATGGCGAGCACCAAGATGGCGCCCATGAGGAGGAACAAGGTATTGGAGCCGTGAACGAGGGAGTCCATCGCGCTGTGCATGTTTTCCATGAATAGGCAGACCTGCTGAAAAGGCACCAGGACAGTTCAAGAGCCCGCATCCCTGCACCGATTCGGTGCCAGGCCTTTGCCCTATTTCGGTGAGCCGGGCGCGACCTGCGTGGTTTTTTCTTGGGTTTGTCGTGGATTGGGTTAAGGTTTATCGGTATCGCATGGCCCGCGCACGCATTCGGCGCGGCCACGCTCCGTGAGGTAGCAAGGGCCGTACCAGCGGCCATACTGAACCTTCCGCCAACCCCATCACTCGAAATAGCCACACACTTTTACAGGGAGAGCCTCCATGGCCAGCAAACCGGCAAAGACTGCTCAAGAGATACTGATGGCTGACTTCCAGGCGTTGGTGCGCGACACCGAAAAGCTGCTCGCCGACACCGCCAACCTGGCAGGCGACCAGGCCGACGAACTGCGTGAACAGCTTCATGACCGTCTGGCCCAGGCCCGCGAAACCCTGCAACTGACACAGGACTCGGTCCGCGAACGTGGCCAGGCAGCCTTGGGCAGCGCCGAGCAATACGTCCAGGAAAACCCTTGGCAGGCCATCGGCATTGCCGCCGGCGTTGGCCTGTTGATCGGCCTGCTGGCCAGTCGACGCTAAGGGGTGAGCATGGAAAACGACGCCCCCGGCACCAGCGCATCCGGCAAGCGCCTCGGCGCGGCGTTGCTCGGCCTGCTGCACAGCCACATCGAGCTGTTCGGCATCGAGTTGCAGGAACAAAAATCCCGCACCCTGAGCCTGCTGCTGTTCGCAGGCCTCGCCCTGGTCTTCGCCCTCCTGCTGTTGACGGCCCTGTCGGGCTTGGTGCTGGTGTTGCTGTGGGACAGCTATCGCCTGGCCGGCATCATCGGCTTGTGCGTGTTCTACGGCATCGCCGCCCTGTACTGTGGGCTGCGCCTGAAAGCGGCGGTATTCGATGAGTCGTCCCCCTTCAGTGCCACCCTCGAAGAACTCGCCAAGGACAGGGAGCGCCTATTGCCATGAGCCTGCCCGAACTGCCCAACACCCGTAATCCCCGTGAACTGCGCAAGGCGTTACTGCGCCTGCGCCTTGAAATGCATCGCCAACAGATCCACCACGAATCGGCGCAACTGCTCGAGCCGGTCCGCCGCCTGCGTGGCATGGGCGATTCATTGCAAGATGGGCTGGGGATCAAGCATGCGCCGCTCTGGGGCCTGGGCGCTGTGGTCGCCCTGGGATTTCTCACCGGCAAAGGCGTGCGCAGCGGCAACCTCGGCAGACTCGTGCGCCTGGGGACTAGCCTGGCACCGCTGGTGCGATTGTTCCTGCGCAACAGTCGACGCCCCTGATCGATCGCGCCCGCTGCTTGCACGGGCGCGCCCGACACGGGAAGCTATGGCGTCCACCTGACGGGAGATCGAGCCTTGGACTGGCACACCCTGCTGACCCGCGAACGCCTGGGCAAAGCCCTGTACAGCCCCGAGGAACTGGGGCGCAGCCCCTTCCACAAAGACCATGACCGCATCATCTTCTCCGGTGCCTTCCGCCGCCTGGGGCGCAAAACCCAGGTCCACCCCGTTTCGAGCAACGATCACATCCACACCCGCCTGACCCATTCCCTGGAGGTCAGCTGCGTCGGTCGCTCGCTGGGCATGCGCGTTGGCGAAACCCTGCGCGAGCGCTTACCGGCCTGGTGCGAGCCCAGCGACCTGGGCATGATCGTGCAGTCGGCGTGCCTGGCCCATGACATCGGCAATCCGCCTTTTGGCCACTCCGGCGAAGATGCCATTCGCTACTGGTTCCAGCAGGCCGCCGGACGTGGCTGGCTGGACGACATGAGCGATGACGAGCGCGCAGATTTTCTCAACTTCGAAGGCAACGCCCAGGGGTTTCGTGTACTGACCCAACTCGAATACCACCAGTTCGATGGCGGCACCCGCCTGACCTACGCCACTTTGGGTACCTACCTCAAATATCCATGGAGCGCCCGCCACGCCGACGCCCTGGGCTATAAGAAACACAAATTCGGTAGCTATCAGAGCGAATTGCCGCTGCTCGAGCAGATCGCCCGCAAGCTCGGCCTGCCGCAGCTCGAACAGCAGCGTTGGGCGCGCCATCCGCTGGTATACCTGATGGAGGCGGCAGATGACATCTGCTACGCCCTGATCGACCTCGAAGACGGCCTGGAGATGGAGTTGCTGCAGTACGCCGAAGTCGAGGCCCTGCTGCTCGACCTAGTAGGTGACGATTTGCCCGAAACCTACCGTCAACTGGGGCCCACGGACTCACGGCGGCGCAAACTGGCGATTCTGCGTGGCAAGGCAATCGAGCACTTGACCAACGCGGCAGCCCAGGCCTTCGTTGAACAACAGACCGCCTTGCTTGCCGGGCACCTACCTGGCGATCTGGTCGAACACATGCACGGTCCAGCCAAGCGTTGCGTGCTCCAGGCCAAGGACATGGCCCGCAAGAAAATCTTCCAGGACAAACGCAAGACCCTGCACGAGATCGGTGCCTACACTACCCTCGAGATTCTCCTCAATGCATTTTGTGGAGCGGCATTGGAGCAGCACGGCGGGCGTACACCTTCCTTCAAGAGCCGACGTGTACTGGATTTGATCGGCAATCACGCTCCAGACCCGCACGACTCGCTGCATACAGCCTTCCTGCGCATGATCGATTTCATCGCCGGCATGACCGACAGCTATGCCAGCGAGATGGCCAGTGAAATGACCGGACGCTCCAGCCCTCCCTGAGGGCTGGGTACCCAATAGTCTTGAGGGCTAGTAATTGAAGGAAATTTCTTATTAGCCCTCAACAGAATTAAACACTTATCAATATCTAAAAATAAAAAGTTACTAAACCAGGTGCCTTTGGCGACGTCAACACGCTCAATTCGTAGCGCGCGTAGCTTTTTACTGTAGGCATTTTCCCATATGCGAGTCGTGGCAGCTCCTCGCATGTCCGACGACTTCCAACTGAGCTAAGGTGCGCATTATTTCCGACACCCGCCGCATGGAAGTTGAATATGCACTCTGTATATATTGTCGATGATCATCCCGTTATCCGCATGGCGGTTCGCATGTTGCTGGAAAACCAGAATTACAAGGTCGTCGGTGAGTCGGACAATGGCGTCCATGCCATGCAGATGGTCCGAGAGACACGTCCCGACTTGGTGATCCTCGACATTGCCATTCCCAAGCTCGATGGCCTCGAAATCCTGTCCCGCTTCCAGAGCATGGCCTTGCCCTTGAAAGTGCTGGTACTGACAGCACAATGCCCCGCCCTTTTCGCGGTGCGTTGCATGCAATCGGGAGCCGCCGGATATGTCGGCAAACAAGAGGACCTGAGCGAACTGCTTAGTGCAATAAAAGCCGTGCTCTCCGGTTACAACTATTTCCCCAGCCAAGCGGTTAACACCAGCCAGATTATTCCAGACCACGAGATACGACTTTTCCGACACGTTAACGACAGAGAACTTATGGTTTTGCAACTTTTCGCCCAAGGAAAGAGCAATAAGGAAATTGCGAAGGGCATGTTTCTGAGTAACAAAACCGTCAGCACCTACAAAAAGCGCTTGATGCAAAAACTTCAGGTCCAGACGCTGGTCGACCTGATTGATGTCGCCAAACGCAACGCGCTGGTTTGAGGTGCGACATGGGGCGGTACCTAACCTGCCTGTTTATCGTTGCCCTTGCGCTGGCTTGCCATCCAGCGCACGCCCACCAAAACAGGCCCAAAGCACTTAACCTCCTGACGCGCTCGTCGCTAAAGCCGGTTCTGCCAATGCTGACACCGACCCAGCGCCAATGGCTCGCTGAAAAACAAGAGTTGGTGATCGGTACATCCTTCCCGGACTACCCACCTTTCGATATCACCACAGGCGGGCGCGACTACCAGGGGCTCACCGCTGAATACGCTGGCCTGATCGGCATTGCGTTGGGATTGAAGGTCCGCGTGCTGGGCTTCGACAGCCGCCAGTCAGCGATCGAAGCGCTCAAGCATGGCCGGATCGACTTGCTTGGCAGCGCCAATGGTTATGAAGCCGTCGCAGGCCTTGCGCTCTCTCGTCCTTATGCGATCGACCAGCCAGTGCTGGTGACGCGAGAACATGAGCGCCGCGTACTGGATGACGAACTCAAAGGGCTGCGCCTGAGCATGCTCTATCACTATCTCTCGCCCAAAGAGGTACTCAGTGCCTATCCGAAGGCCGAACTGCTGGCATTTCGCTCCTCCACATTGGCGCTGAACGCTGTCGCTTTCGGCCAGGCCGACGTGTTCATTGGCGATACGATTTCGACCCATTACCAACTCAATCGCGGCCATCTCCCGCCTTTGCGCATGGCGAGCTTCGGCAAGCACGAGGCCATTGGCTTTAGTTTCGCCCTGCGCCGCCAGGACACCATTCTCAAGGAGGTGATCGATGCGACCCTGGAGAGCCAGACACCCATCATGGCCGCCAGCATCTTCAAGCGTTGGGGGGCGGGAAGCGATTATCTGCTGACTGATCGCAAGCTTCAGCTCTCGGCCGGCGAAGAGCAATGGCTGCGGGAACATCCGGTGATGCGCGTGGCGATCAACGAGACCGCCGCTCCGGTTTCCTACTTCGACAGCAACGGCAACTTTCGCGGTATCGCCGCCGATCTGCTGGACCTGATCCGGCTGCGCACGGGTCTGCGCTTCGAGATCGAGCGGGCCAGCGGCATCCGGGACATGCTGGCCCGACTCAAGGACGGCCGGGCCGATGTCATCGCCGCCATTTCCAGCGACGAAAAGCACGATGGCGCCCTGCATATCAGCCGGCCGTACCTGGAAAGCACCTATGTACTGGTCACCCGCGCAGGCAGTGACCAGGCGGCGTCCCTGGAGCACCTGCAGAACCGGCAGGTCGCGATCACCCGCGACAGCATCATGGCCGGCTTGCTCTCGGCCCGTTACCCGAAAATCAGCAAGATCGAGACCGACAGCCCATTCTTTTCCATTGCGCTGCTAAGCAGTGGTGAAGTCGATGCGGCCATCACCACCCTGATCGACGCCAACCATGCCCTGGCCGGAAACCCGGACTTGGTCATTCGCAGTACGATCGGCAGCGAGCCGGCCACAGTCGCGATGGCCACCAACAGCCAGGCCCATGCACTGGCGTCGATCTTGGACAAAGCCTTGCAAAGCATCTCGCCGGAGGAGCTTGGCGTGATCAACAATCGCTGGGGAGGCTATCGGCTGCATGACGACGTGTATTGGCGGGAGTTTCGTCGCCTGGCGCTGAAGTTCTTGCTGGCAGTCGGCTTGCTGTTGCTTTTGGCACTGATCTGGAACGCGCACCTACGGTGGCAGATCAGGCAACGCAAATGCGCCGAGCGGGCACTCAACGACCAGCTTGAGTTCATGCGAGCCTTGCTCAACGGCACCCCTCATCCGATGTATGTGCGGGATCGTGAAGGGCGGCTGCAAAGCTGTAATGACAGCTACTTGCAGGCTGTCGATGCCCAAACCGACGAGGTCATGGGCAAGCGACTGGATGAAAGCCCGGGTGCTGATCGGGAATATACCCAACAGATGGAGGCCGACTACGAGCAAGTCATGGCCGCCGGCACCCCCTTGATCCTGGACCGTCCACTGCGCATGGGAGGACGGGAGCTGACCATCTACCACTGGATCCTGCCCTATCGCGACTCCCTAGGTGAAGTCCAGGGGATCATCGGTGGCTGGATCGACATCAGTGACCGTCGCGAGCTGGTCCAGGAGCTGCGCCTGGCCAAGCAACGTGCCGACGACGCCAACCGTGCTAAAAGCACCTTCCTGGCGACCATTAGCCACGAGATCCGCACGCCTATGAATGCAGTCATTGGCATGCTGGAGCTGGCAGTGCGCCGGGCGGATCGCGGGCAACTGGACCGGCCATCCCTGGAGGTCGCCTACCATTCGGCAAAAGACCTGCTCGGGCTCATCGGCGACATCCTGGACATCGTCAGGATCGAGTCCGGCCATTTATGCCTTTCCCCGGAGTCGGTCGATCCCAGCGTTCTGGTCGAGTCAGTGGCCAGGGTATTCGCTGGCCTGGCGCGACAGAAAGACCTGGCCCTGCAAGTGGTCATCGCGCCAAACGCCCGTTGCCACGCGCTGCTCGATCCACTGCGGTTCAAGCAGGTGCTGTCGAACCTGGTCAGCAATGCCATCAAGTTCACTGACCAAGGCCAGATCCAGATCAACTTGCTCGTGAACGAGGACACCGATCGCGATGGCCCGTGTCTGGAACTCAAAGTCCGCGACACCGGCATCGGGATCCACGAGGAGGCACTCAAGGAGCTGTTCAACCCGTTCGTCCAGGCCAATCCACACAGCGAGGGAGCAAGGGCTGGAACCGGTTTGGGATTGGCGATCAGTCATAGCCTGAGCGAGATGATGGGAGGGACGCTGAGCATCAAGAGCCTGCCTGGCGTCGGCACTCAGGTGACCCTGGTAATGCCCCTGCAACGCGTCGAAGCGCCACCGGTGACCACCCCACTGGTGCAGGACGTGGAGACACCGAACAGCGGGCTGAACGTACTGGTCATCGATGACCACCCGGCCAACCTGTTGTTGATGGAACAGCAGTTGAGTTTCCTGGGGCTGAGCCTGTCCGTAGCCAGCGATGGCCGAGAAGGGCTGGAAAAATGGCGCGCGGGCGGTTTCGATGTGGTGATTCTCGACTGCAACATGCCGCAAATGAACGGCTACCAAGTCGCTGAAGCCATCCGCGCGATAGAGCGCCAACGCGACTGGCCACGCTGCCTGATCCTTGGCTACACCGCCAACGCCCAGCCGGAAGTCCGTCAGCGTTGCCTGGACGTTGGCATGGACGACTGTCTGCTCAAGCCGATAGGCCTGCACACGCTGAATCAGCGCCTGGCAGGCATCGAACCGAGTTGGCATGCGTCGCCAAGGCGCAGGGCAAGCAAACGTCTCGCCCTTGAGGGCCTGTCCGCCATCGTTGGTGACGACCCGGACAGCCGTACTCGACTCCTCAACGCCTTACTGGAAAGTTTGATACAAGACCTGGCCACGCTGATGGCCATCGACCCGAAAGATGCACGGGCCATTGCCGCTCAGGCACACAAGATCCTCAGCACGGCCAGGATGCTGGAAGCCAGGGATCTGATGGAGGCGTGTGAAGCACTGGAGCAGGAAAACTTGCCATTGGCACAGCTAAAACTGCGACGGCAGGTATTGGCACGGCATATGCGCCGAACAGAGAAAGCGCTGGCCAGGCATTTGCAACACCCGGCCAGGGCTGGATGAGCAGCGCGTAAAAACGCTGCTCGGGGCGGATCAGGAAGCCTGGGTGTTGATTGGCTTGTCCGGATACCAAGCGTCCAGCAGCGGGCTGAGTTCGATTTTGGTCAGTTCGCTGCGGCCCTTGAGCCACGCTTCGACAATGGCGCGCTGCTCTTCGCTGACCGAGCCACGCTTGGCCAGGCAAACCAAGCCGAAGTCATCACCACCGACGTAATCCAGGCCGTTGGCATCCATGGCTTCAGCGAGGAAGGCATCGAGGAAGGCATCGATGGCTTCGTCGGACAGGTCTTCCTTGAATTCCAGGTTCAGTTCGAAACCCAGCTCCTGGAATTCGTCCACGCACAGTTTCTTGCGCAGACGACGGGAACGGTTGGTGGCCATGAAACTATCCTCTTGAGTATTAACGCGCGGCACTTTACCAGTTTCCGGGCGGCTGCGGCGCTTTTCCGTCGAACATGGCCCATGGAGGATGCGCTTGGGGCATAATGCGCACTATATTTCGTCCTGGGGCCATCATCTTGTACAGCCCCAATGTCACTTTCCCTCGTCCGCAGGGTTCAAATTGCACATGATCAAAACGCTCCGTCCCCTGATTCTCGCCAGCCTGTTCCTGCCCTTCGCCATGCCTGGCCAGGCCGCGCCCGTCAACACTACCCTCCCGCCGAAAGTGCAACAGGCGCTCAAAGCCAACAAACTGCAGGACTCAGCCCTGTCCCTGGTGATGCTGCCGCTCAACGGTCCCGGCACGCCCACCGTGTTCAACGCCGATGTCTCGGTCAACCCGGCCTCGACCATGAAGCTGGTGACCACCTACGCGGCGCTGGAACTGCTGGGCCCCACCTTCCAGTGGAAAACAGAGTTCTACACCGATGGCACCCTGAGCAACGGCGTACTCAACGGCAACCTGTACCTCAAAGGCGGTGGCGATCCGAAACTGAACATGGAAAAGCTCTGGCTGCTGATGCGTGACCTGCGCGCCAACGGCGTGCGCACGGTGACGGGCGACCTGGTGCTGGATCGCAGCCATTTCGTTCAGCCCAACCTGCCGCAGTTCAATGACGACGGCGGTGATGTGAACAAGCCGTTCCTGGTCCGCCCCGACTCGCTGCTGGTCAACCTGAAGGCCCTGCGCTTCGTGGCCCGCAACGATGGCGGAAAAGTCACTGTGGCCATGGAGCCGCCGCTTGCGAACGTGCGCATCGACAACCAGGTCAAGGCCGTCGCCTCCAGAAAATGTGCAGGTGATGTACGTTACAACCCGGTCACCCAGGCCGACGGCGTCAGCGTAGTCGTCAGTGGCCAGCTTGGCGAAGGCTGCAACTCACAGACCTATCTGTCGCTGCTCGATCATCCGACCTATGCCGCCGGTGCGGTGCGAGCGATCTGGAACGAACTGGGCGGTAGCATTCAGGGCCGCGATCGCATCGAGAACGTGCCCAAAGGTGCACGCCTGCTGGCACGGGCATTCTCGCCGGACTTGGTCGAGGTGATCCGCGACATCAACAAGTACAGCAACAACACCATGGCCCAGCAGCTGTTCCTGAGCCTGGGTGCGCAGTTCCGCACGGATGCCGACGGCGACGACGCCCGCGCAGCCCAGCGTGTGGTACGTCAGTGGCTGGCGAAAAAAGGCATCACCGCGCCGCACCTGATCATGGAAAACGGCTCCGGCCTGTCCCGTGCAGAGCGGGTCAGCACTCGCGAGATGGCGGCGCTGCTGCAGGCAGCTTGGAAGAGCCCCTACTCCGCCGAATTCATCAGTTCCATGCCGCTGGTAGGCATGGATGGCACCATGCGCAAGCGGCTCAAGCGCACGGCCATGACCGGTGAAGGGCACATCAAGACCGGCACCCTGAACACCGTTCGGGCGATTGCCGGGTTCAGCCGGGATAGCAATGGAAACACCTGGGCGGTGGCGGCGATTCTGAATGATCCCAAGCCCTGGGGGGCATCGCAGGTGTTGGATCAGGTGTTGCTGGATCTTTACCGGCAGCCGAAGGTGGGAAGTACTGCGGCGGCTGGCGTGCCTTGATCGGCTTGGGCTTTCAGATAGTGTGATATCCATTCTGGGTGGGGCGCCACCGGCGCTTTTCGCCTTTACGGCGACCTACTTTGCTCGCAAGCAAAGTAGGCAAAACCGCTGGCTCCCACATCCGGCCTCCTGAGGTCACGATCGGCGGCGACTGAACTACAGCGCACCAAAGGCAAACAAGCTAATTAATGTGTTGTTTGTTCCGGCCAATTCGCGGGTAAATCAGAGCGCCGAACCGCCGCGCCTACAGGCAATCCCACCCTCAGCGCAACTCCGCCTCAACCCGATCCCGCCCCGCCTGCTTGGCCGCATACACCCCGGCGTCAGCCCGCAACAGCAACGCATCAGCTCCCTCCCCCGGTCGCCAACCCGCCACTCCAAAGCTCGCCGTCACCCGGCCCACTCCATCGACCGGAACACTGCGAACCCCCTGCCACAGCTCCAATGCCAATGATCGTGCCTGCTCGGCATTGCTACCCGGGCAAAGCACCATGAACTCCTCGCCCCCCAAACGGCAAAACACATCGGTACGCCGCAGGCGACTGCCGATCCGCTGGCAAAGGCTGCGCAACACATGATCGCCCACCGCATGGCCGTACTGGTCATTGATCCGCTTGAAATGATCGATATCCAGCATGATCACCGCCAGCTCCAATCCGTCACGCTGTGCACGCTCCAGCTCGTTCTGCAATCGTTCCTGGAAATGTCGCCGGTTATGGATGCCGGTCAAGGCATCGGTGACCGAAAGCGCCCGAAGCTCTTCCTCCACCCGCTTGAGGTCGGAGATGTCCGTCTGGTAGCCATGCCACAAGGTGCATCCTCCTTCACCGATTTCGGGGGTAGCTTCCCCGCGCACCCAGCGCAGGCCCGCCTGAGGCAGTATCACGCGGTACTCCTCACGCCAGGGTGTCAGGTGCAAGGCCGAATAACGGACCGAGCGACGGACGCGCTCCAGGTCATCGGGGTGGATGCGTTCGAACACCGCCGATGCATCCTCACGCAGCGTCTTCAGATCGACTTCATAGATATCGTGCAGGCCTTGGCTGGCATAGGGGAAACAAGAGTGTCCGTCGGCATCCAGGCGGTACTGGTAGATCCCGCCGGGCACTTCGGCGCTGAGCTTCTCCAACAACCGATCACGGGCCGCCAGCGCTTCATGGACGCGCCGCCGTTCGGTGACGTCGATGCAGATGGCCAGGTAGCCAACCCACAACCCCTGCTCGTCCAGTACCGCAGTGACCAGCATGTTGGCCAGCAGGTGGCTGCCATCCTTGCGCACCAAGGTCCACTCCCCTGCCTCGGTCCCTTTTTCCTGCACGGTCTCGGCAAACATCGCCTGGCCACCGCCGATCTCGCGTCCATAGCGCACGCTCAGGGCGTGGGCGCGCTGGCTGAGTTCCTCAGGGGGGACCAGATCCTCCAGCCGCAACTGACCAATGGCTTCGCTTGCCGAATAGCCCAGCATGCGCTCGGCACCGGCATTGAAGGTACTGACCAGGCCCTTGAGGCTGGTGGCGATGATGGCGACCTGTGTCGCGGCGTCCAATACGCTGCGCAGCTGATTGTGGGTATCGCGCAAGGACTGCTCGCTGACCCGCAATTCGCCAGTGCGCTGATCGACCAGTGCCAGGGCACGCTGACGCTGGCTGAACAGGCTGTAGAGCAAGGCACTGAGCAAGACGCTGAGCAAACCACCCAGCAAACTGACCGCCACCACCGCGGAGGAGCGGTTGGCTTGGAGAAAAGCCCGGCTGGGACGGATATCGAGCTGATAATGGTGATCGGCCAGATGCAAAAGGTGGGTGCTGGCCAATGGCACCTGGGCGACGGTGTTGCGTGAGTCGAACAGCACCTGCGGCCCTTTGGCTCCGGAGGCATCGATAATGCGCACCACCAGGTTGTCATCCGCGGCAGGCGGCAGCCCTTCGGCGACCAAGCGCTGCATGCTCAGCAACGCCATGACATAGCCAGAAGGCAACCCACCGGGATCACCATCAGCGAACACCGGCGCCACGACCAGCACCCCACGGGTATAGGTAGGCTCGACATTGATCATGTCCAGCGGCGCAGAGACCGCCATGCTGCCGGGTGACGTAGCCCGAACAAGGGTGGCCTCGCGAAGGGGCTGTCCACGCAAGTCCAGGCCGTAGGGCTGCCCTTGCAGGGACGCCGCCTGGGTATAGAGCACCGGATAGTAATAGTCACGCGTGGGCGCAGGATGCCAGATACCCTGTGCGTCCTGATCACGGATCTGATACGCCTGCCCAAGCCAGGCACTGGCACGTCGCTCGAAATCGGCGCGTTGTCCAGCATCGACCCGGGGCGCCCAGGAATACGCCTGGGTCCGGTACAACAGTGGCCGCGCGTAACCGTCGAACTCCTGCGGGGTGATTTCGTTGGAATAACTGAAAAACCGTCGCAGGCCATCCAAGCGCTGCTCCTGGTCCTCGAAACGTTCGGCGATGCGACTGTAGCGCTCGTTAGCCAACAGCTCGAAGCGCTGACGCAGTTGCTGCGTGTAGAAGCTCTGCGTGGCAATGGCCAAGGCCGCCGTCAACAGACCGCCAGCGACCAGGACCACCAACGCCACCCCCCAGGCGGGCAGCGCTTCGCGGAACATGCCGAGCACCTTCGCACGAACGCCACACTTCGACATAAAGCAATCTCATCACGTCAGCGTCCTGCGAATTGTCGGGCCCTTCGCGTCAGTTATAGCTATTGGCCACTAGCCACGCAACCTCATACACGCCGCTTATCGCGCCTGAATGCGCCACGCCCGGTGGATTCGATTGTTGCGCGCGAAATCAGGATCCAGGGTCTGATGACTGATCTCCTCGACGGCATATCGCTCGACCAGACTCGGATCGAGCTGGAATTTGCGGAAGTTGTTGGAGAAGTACAGCACCCCGCCTGGCGCCAGGCGTGCCATGGCCAAGTCCAGCAACTGCACATGATCGCGCTGCACATCGAACACCCCTTCCATGCGCTTGGAATTGGAGAAGGTCGGCGGGTCGATGAAGATCAGGTCGTAGCTGTCCCGGTTGCCTTCCAGCCAGGCCATCACGTCGCCCTGCTCCAGGCGATGGCGGTCCGAAAAACCGTTGAGCGCCAGGTTGCGACGCGCCCAGTCCAGATAGGTCTTGGACAAATCGACACTGGTGGTGCTGCGGGCCCCGCCCTTGGCGGCGTGCACCGTGGCCGTCGCGGTATAGCAGAACAGATTGAGGAAGCGCTTGCCCGACGCCTCGCGCTGGATGCGCAGACGAATCGGACGATGGTCGAGGAACAAGCCGGTGTCCAGATAGTCCGTGAGGTTCACCAGCAGCTTTACACCCCCTTCGTTCACCTCCTGGAAGCGGCCTTCGGCACCTTGGCGCTCGTACTGACGCGTCCCACTCTGGCGCTCCCGGCGCTTGAGCACCACACGCTGTGGGTCGATACCCAGGGCCTGCGGGATGGCGGCCAAGGCATCGAGCAGACGCGCTTGAGCCTTGTCCGGATCGACAGAGCGTGGCGCGGCATACTCCTGCACGTGCACCCAGTCTTGGTAAAGGTCCACCGCCAGGGCATATTCGGGCATGTCGGCGTCATACAAGCGGTAGCAATCGACCTGCTCGCGACGGGCCCACTTGCCCAACTGCTTGAGGTTCTTCTGCAGGCGATTGGCGAACATTTGCGCGCCTTCGGACAGGCGCGCCGGTTCACTGGCCACGGCTGCCGGACGCTGCGCAGCGCCTGCATCCGGCTCGGCCGGGCGACGCTCGCCGGTAACGAACTGGTCGGGCTGAACCTTGAATAGCAGCAGCTTGCACGGCAAGGCGCCGTTCCAGAAGGCGTACTGCTTGTGGCTGCGAATACCCATGCGCTTGCCCAGCTCGGGGGCGCCAGTGAACACTGCCGCCTCCCAGCCCAGGCAGGCTTGACGCAAACGCTCCCCAAGGTTTTGGTAGAGGTACAGCAGGCTGGCTTCGTCACCCAGACGCTCACCGTAGGGTGGGTTGCTGATGACCAGGCCTTTCTGGTTCTGGTCCGGACGCGGTTCGAAACTGCCGACTTCGCCCTGATAGATCTTCACCCAGTCGCCCAGACCTGCGCGCTCGACGTTGTTACGCCCCGGCTGGATCAGCCGCGGATCGGCCTCATAGCCGCGGATCCACAGTGCAGGCTTGGCCAGACCCGCCTGGGCGCGGGCCTGGGCTTGCTCGTGAACTTTGCGCCACAACGCCGGCACATGGCCAAGCCAGGCCGTGAAGCCCCACCGCTCACGCTTGAGGTTGGGCGCGATATCCGCGGCGATCATCGCGGCTTCTACCAGGAACGTGCCCACACCGCACATCGGGTCGGCCAACGCGCCGCCTTCGGCGGCGATGCGTGGCCAGCCGGCTCGGATCAGCACCGCCGCCGCCAGGTTCTCCTTCAAGGGCGCAGCACCTTGCTGCAGACGGTAACCGCGTTGATGCAGGCTGTGTCCGGACAAGTCCAGGGAGAGGATCGCCTCGCCACGATCCAGGCGCAGATGCACACGCACGTCAGGATCAATCTTGTCCACGGACGGGCGCTGTCCTTCGCGGTTGCGTAGCTTGTCGACGATCGCGTCCTTGACCTTAAGGGCACCGAAATGGGTGTTGTCGATTCCGGAGCCATGACCACTGAATTCCACGGCCAAGGTGCCGTCAGCAGCCAAGTGATCTTGCCACTCGACCCCATGCACGCCGTCGTAGAGCTCATCGGCGTTTTTCATGCCGAAGCGCTTGAGCACCAACAACACGCGGTTGGCCAGACGCGACCACAGGCACAGGCGGTAAGCGGTTTCCATGTCGGCCGAGCCACGGATGGCAGAGGTGTGCTCCCGCACATCATCCAGGCCCAGGCTACGGGCCTCCTCGGCGAGCAGGCCTTCAAGACCTTTGGGGCAAGTGAGATAAAGTTCGAAACGGTCCGACATGAGCAATCCAGAGCCTTGGGCTGATTGAGTGACGGGCCGACGCATCGTCCCGCCGATGTTTGCCCGCACGCCCCTCCAGCAGGCGTCCGGGTGGCCTTGCCCGCAGTCCGGGAAAGCCGGGCCACCTGAACGACAAGCCCCTTCGCACCCTGCGAAAGTGGGTTAGATCGTCAGGCAGTATGAAAATTTCCAGCAACGCGGCCACGCATGTGACCCTTCGTCGCATTTCAAATTATTACTGCACACCCGACCACGACGCTGGCCAGATGACTGCAAAGGGCATTAAACCCTGATCATAGCGGGCTTAAGGACAAATCACGTTGAGTCGCAATTATTTACTTATCCTTTGACCCTATGAAACGTTACGTCCTTATGACAAATCGATCATTCACACTGTGACCCGCTTTGGTTAGAACTGGTCTCAGGTTGTCTCGCAACGAGGCAACACTTTCTGCTCGCCACGCCGGCAGCGAGCGCACACCGGCAGAACGATTCTGCCCGGCCTCGGAGAGGCCGACGGGACATTACAGTCAACAAGTGAGGGCAACACCCTATGAGAAGACTTAAGCGTGATCCGTTGGAAAGAGCATATTCACGTGGCTACCAATACGGGGTTACCGGCAAATCCCGCGAACTTTGCCCCTTCAATCTGCCATCCGTTCGTCAAGCCTGGATCAATGGCTGGCGGGAGGGCCGGGGCGATAACTGGGATGGTATGACCGGCACCGCAGGCATCCAGAGACTCAACGAAAATCACGCCGTTGGCTGAGACGAGGACACTGAATTCGAGTCACCATGCGCGCCCTATCCGGGCGGCGGGCTGAGGCCCAGGGGCCCCTTCAAGGGGCCCTTTTTTATGCCTGCCTTTTTACGGACGTGGCATGGCAGCAATCGCGTCCACTGCCTCACGGATCAGCGCCGGCCCTTTATAAATGAAGCCCGAGTAAATCTGCACCAGGCTCGCGCCGGCAGCGATCTTCTCGGCTGCATGACGCCCCTCGGTGATACCGCCTGCGGCGATGATCGGCAACTTACCGGCCAGCTCGCCTGCCAGAACTTTCACGGTGTGGGTGCTTTTTTCGAGCACTGGCGCGCCGGACAGCCCGCCCGCCTCTTCACCGTACGGCAGGCCTTGGACACCTTCGCGGCTCAGGGTGGTATTGGTCGCGATCACTGCGTCCATGCCTGTCTCGAGCAACGCAGAGGCCACCATGGCGGTTTCTTCATCAGTCATGTCCGGGGCGATCTTGATCGCCAGCGGCACACGCTTGCCATGCTCACTGGCCAGTTGTTCGCGGCGCACGGCCAGCGCCTGGAGCAGTTGCTTGAGCGAGTCGCCGAACTGCAGGGTACGCAGACCTGGGGTATTGGGCGAACTGACGTTGACGGTGATATAGCTGGCGGCTGTATAGACCTTTTCCAGGCAGATCAGATAGTCATCCACCGCGCGCTCGACCGGGGTATCGAAGTTCTTGCCGATATTGATGCCCAGCACGCCGTCGAAGCGCGACGCACGTACCCGCGTCAGCAAATGATCGACACCCAGGTTGTTGAAGCCCATGCGATTGATGATCGCAGTGGCCTCTGGCAGCCGGAACAGTCTCGGCTTGGGGTTGCCAGGCTGCGGGCGTGGCGTCACGGTACCGATTTCGACAAAGCCGAAACCGAGCTGGGCGAAGCCGTCGATGGCGGCGCCGTTCTTGTCCAGACCTGCGGCAAGGCCCACCGGATTGGCAAAGTTCAAGCCCATGACTGTCACCGGCAGCGCCGCCGGCTGCTTGCACAGCAGGCCATTGAGACCGAGGCGGCCACCGGCGCCGATCAGGTCTAGGGAGAGGTCGTGGGAGGTTTCCGGGGAAAGCTTGAACAACAGCTGGCGGGCCAGGGTATACATGGGCGGGCAAGACTCGCGGTGAGTGAGGGGGCGATTATAGCCACCGCGCGGCTCGGACGACAGGGCTCTAGGCTCATGGGTTGCTTGTCAGTTCCACATCGCGTGCCCTAAGCGGACGAGAATCCCTGGAAAACAGGCGTGCAGCAATTCTCCTGGGACCCTCACCGGGCGTCCCCCGAAAAAAGAAAAACCCGGCCGAGGCCGGGTTTTTCATGAAGCATCAAACCAAATTACTTGGCCTGGGCTTCGACCTGAGCTTCAACGCGACGGTTGATGGCGCGGCCTTCTTCGGTGGCGTTATCAGCAACCGGACGGGTCTCACCGTAGCCAACCGAGTCGATACGGCTGGATTCAACACCGTACTGCTGGGTCAGGACCTGCTTGACAGCATTGGCGCGACGCTCGGACAGCTTCTGGTTGTAAGCGTCTGGACCAACGGAGTCGGTGTGACCTTCAACGGTGGTGGTGGTCTGTGGGTACTGCTTCATGAAGTCAGCCAGGTTCTTGATGTCACCGTAGCTGTTTGGCTTGACGACCGACTTGTCGAAGTCGAACTTGACGTCCAGCTCAACACGTACGACTTCGGCAACAGCCGGGCAGCCGTCGGCGTCAACGGTAACGTTGGCCGGGGTGTCAGGGCACTTGTCGACGTTGTCGCAAACGCCGTCGTTGTCGCTGTCGGAGCAGACTTCAGCAACAGGAGCCGGAGCAGCTTCAGCTTGCTTCGGGCTACCGCCGAAGTTCATGCCGATACCGACGCTAGGAGCCCACTCGGTGTCGCCCTGGTCGATGTTGTACTGAGCTTCAACGCCAGCACGGGCGTAGAACATGTCAGTGATGTACCACTTGGCGCCAGCGCCAACGTTGGCGAAGGTGGAGTGGTTACGACCACCACGGCCGGTCTGGCCCAGGCTCTGGTGCGAGAAACCAGCCGAAACGTACGGACGGATGGCGTCGTACGGGTTGTTGAAGTGGTAAACGGCGTCCAGGGCAGTGTTGGAGCCCTTGATGTTCTTACCGTCTTCGCCACGAGCGTTGTGAACTTCGTCATAGCCCAGACGCAGTTCGACGTCGTCGGTCAGGAAGTAACCGATCGAGCCACCGAACAGGTTGCCGTCGTTCTTGAAGTCGCGCTGGCTGTCGAAGAACTCTTTCTTGTAGAAGAGTTCGGTCTCGACGGCGCCTTGACCTTGTGCCAGAGCGCCAAACGAAGTGGCGGCTACAAGCGAACCAATGGCCAAGCCCAAGGTGTTTTTCAATTTCATCCGTTAAATCCCCATCTGGTGATAGTTAAGCAGTCCCACCAACATCCGGGGGACAACTCGACGGCAAGTCTAGCAGAACTTGCCGGTTGGTTAGAGATATTTACGCGGTGCTAAGTTTCAGCCAGCCCCGTAAATTTCTCTCTAAGCTTGTCGAGCGCACGCTTGTAGCGCATTTTCGTGGCGCTCAGGCCCATGTGCATGATGTCGGCGATCTCCTGAAATTCCAGCTCTGCGACAAATCGAAGCACTAGGATTTCCCGGTCGATCGGGTTCACATGCACCAGCCATCTGTCCAGTCCGCCCTTCTCTTCGGCCTTGGGTGCCTTCTCTTCGGACGCCTCTTCAACAGGGTCCAGACTCAAGGCATCCATCAACCGTCGCTTGCGACGCTCCTTGCGGTACTGGGTAATGCATTCGTTGTAGGTGATGCTGTAGAGCCAGGTCTTGAACTTGGACTTACCCTCGAAGTTCTTCAGACCGTAGAGCACCTTGAGCATCACTTCCTGGCAGACATCGTCGGCATCCCGGTCGTTCCCCAGATAACGCGCGCAGACGTTGAAAAGGGTCCGCTGATAGCGCCGCATGAGTTCTTCATAGGCGCGCGTTACGTGATACAGCTCCTCATGCGAACGCGCCACCAACTCCTCATCGGTGAGCTCACGGGGGTCATAGCGCATGGGCGGCGAGTGAACTTTATTCAAAACGGATCTGGCCGACAGTCAGGTCAATGTCGCCGCGCGGCCCCCTTGGGCCGTTTTCGCGGCGGCATACATTAACAGCTTTTGTGCGGTTAGCGGCTATTGACTCGCTGTTCGAGCAATTCTCGATTTGAAAGCGACACCAATTCGCCATCATCGGTCAGCAGGGTCGTCTTGACCGTACCGATCTCCTCGATATGCCCTTCAACCTCTCCAATCCGCACCTGCTGGCCCACTTGATAGAGTTCGCGCACGTAGATGCCTGCCAGTATTTGCCCGGCAATTTCCCGGCTGCCCAGCCCCATCGCCAACGCAACGGCCAGACCAACGGTAATCAGGCCGATGACGATGACATGGTTGAGCAGATCGGTCTTGACCTCCAACTGGCTGATCGCAACCGAGATGCTGATGATAATCACCAGGCCTTGGGCGATACGCCCGACGCCTGCGGCATACTCCAGACCGACGCCTTCGGCAGCGCCACGTACCAAGCCATTGGCCAACTGCGCCAACAGCACGCCAGCCAGCAGCACTAGAGCTGCGCCAAATACCTTGGGCAGGTAGAGGGCGAGCATGTCCAAGGTGGCCGAGACACGCTCAAGGCCCAAGGACTCGGCGGCCGAAACCAGGAAAATCAGCAACACGAACCAATAGACGATCTTGCCGATCAAGGTAGAAATCGGGACCTGGATGCCCACCCGGCTGAGCATCTTGGTCAGACCGGTACCGCTCATCAGGCGGTCCAGGCCGAACTTGGCCAGCAGTTTGGACAACAACGTATCGAGCAGCTTGGCTACCACGAAGCCGAGCAACACCACGACCAGGGCGCCGAACAGGTTCGGGATGAAGTTCGCCACCTTGGTCCAAAGGGCGGTCATGGCGGTGACCAGGCTCTGGGTCCAGAGATCGAGTTCCATATTCAATCGGCCTTATCTGCTTTTCTGCCAGCGGCAGGGTTGCGACGCACCGGCGCGACATGCGCCGAGCCATTGTTCACAGCGATCATCAGCGCCTGGCTCCAGCGCCCCAGCAAGCTGAACAGATCGCCCGCGCCGACCTGGCGGTTGGCGGTCTTGAGGACGCGACCCAGGCATGCGGCATCGTCTCGGTCCTGGCCGGACGGCGATGCCTTGAGCAGGTCGCGCAAGGATTCTTCAAACGGATCGTGCATAGGCACCTCGCGCAATGTCTGTCA
Organism: Pseudomonas sp. CK-NBRI-02; assembly: GCF_008124495.1. Taxonomy (NCBI): domain Bacteria; kingdom Pseudomonadati; phylum Pseudomonadota; class Gammaproteobacteria; order Pseudomonadales; family Pseudomonadaceae; genus Pseudomonas; species Pseudomonas sp. CK-NBRI-02. The sequence continues at coordinate 58,380 of NZ_VSJH01000006.1, forward strand.
AAGACGAGGGCTCGGGACTACGGGTCACACATGAATGTGGGACGGATGTTTCAAAATGCCTCATGCATCCCCCGGCCGGACAGCCCATCATACCCAGCGTAACCGTCGGAACAGCCACCATTGCCCCGCCGCCAACCCCAGCACCACGGCGCAGGCGAACAGGAAGCCATACGGGCTCTCGGCGCCCGGAATGCCGCCGACATTGATGCCCAGCAGCCCGGTGACGAAGCTCATCGGCAGGAAAATGCAGGTGATGATGCCGAAGCGGTACATGGTCCGGTTCATCCGCTCACTGCGCCGTCGATCCTCGCTTTCCAGCACCAGAGCGGCCCGCTCGCGGGTCAGCTCGAGCTCTTCGAGATAGCGGATCAGGCTGTTGTTCAGCTCGTTCCAGTAGTCGGCATCCCCTTCGCCGAACCAGCTCCACTTGTTGCGCGAAAGTTGCGCATAGAGTTCCCGCTGTGGGGCGAGAAAACGCCGTAGCCCAGCAGCACGACGGCGGATCTGTTGCAGGCTGCCTTGCACCGGCGAATACCGTTCATCGGTTTCCACCTTCTCTTCTTCGAGATCGACCACTTCCGACAGGTCGCTAACCAACGCCTGGACCTTCTCGGTAAGCAGCTCCCCCATCAGCAGCAACAGCTCGGAGGCCGACTTCGGCCCCCTGCCCTCGTCCAATTGCTGAAGCACTTCATCACTGGCGCGCAAAGGTCGCAGGCGCAACGATATCACTCGCCGGGCCTCGGCGAAGATCCGCACCGAGACCATGTCTTCGGGCTCGGCGCCGGGATTGAGATTCACGCCCCGCAAAAACAAAAGCATCTGCTCGTTGGCCAAGGGCAACAGACGCGGACGCGTGTTCTCTTCCAGCAGCAAGTCGCAGGCGAAGGTGCTCAGGCCGCTCTCCTGGAGCAACCAGGTACGCGTCTGGGGATGGCTGCGATCCCAGTGCAACCAAAGGCTTTCCTCTGGTTGCAACTGGAGCGCATCCAGCGCTGTCCGGGCAATCGAGCGCGCACCGCCTTTACCATCGAGCACCAGGGCATGGACCAGCCCCCACTGCGCGTTGTCTTCCTCGAACATTCCTGCTCCATCAGCGCGCGCGGCGCATCACTCCGGCATTTTCAACGGGCTTGGCGAGACGATCACGCCATTGTTGTCGGCATACACATATTCGCCCGGACGGAAGGTCACCCCAGCGAAGGTCACGGCCACGTTGAGATCGCCAATACCGCGCTTGTCGGTCTTCATCGGGTGACTGGCCAGGGCCTGGACACCGACGTCGGTCTGCACCAGCACGTCCACGTCACGCACACAGCCATAGATCACCAGGCCTTCCCAGCCGTTCTTGGCCGCCTTTTCGGCCAGCATGTCACCCAGAAGCGCGCGGCGCAGCGAACCACCGCCGTCCACCACCAGGACCTTACCCTTGCCATCGAGCTCGACCTGCTCCTTGACCAGCGAGTTGTCCTCGAAGCATTTGATCGTGACGATCTGGCCACCAAAGGAATCGCGGCCACCGAAGTTGCTGAACATGGGCTCCAGGACCTGGACCAGGTCCGGGTAGGCGTCGCACAAGTCGGGCGTTACGTAATGCTGCATGGCAAACTCCTGTCAGTCACAACGAAAGCGGGATTTGAGCAAGGCTACACCGGGGAGGGCCTTGCAGTCATCCGAGACTACTCAGTCAGCCGCTACTGCTCTTCGGCGGATTCGGCGGCCACCGTAGCCCCCGGCAACGGTGATTCAGGGGCCCTCAGCCAGCGCTCCACCAGTGGCCATACCTGCACCTGGGCCGCCTTGCTAACCAACATGTCCACATGCCCGAATGCGTCGAAGCCTTCTTCCGCGCCAAGCCGTAAAAACTGCTTGCGCTGGCCACCCAACTGCTCGAACAACTTGCGGCAGGCCCAGACCGGGTCCTGGTAATCTGCCGCACCGGCCACTGCCAGCACCGGCACGTTCACGGTCGCCAGCCCCGCCCACCAGTCGTCCTGCTTATCGCCGAAACGCCCGAACAGGCCGTGCCAGCCCAGGGTCTCCAAGGCCAGACCGATCGGCTCGTCCTCCGGCCCACGTTTGAGCCGCGACCCGGACAGCTGACCTAGACGCTTGAGCAGCAAACGCGCGCTCCAAGCCACAGGCGGAACCTTCAACGGCCAATAGACCCGACTGACCTGGGTACCGAAGAACGCCGCGCTGGCCACCTGCTCGGCTGCCAAGTACGCGCCGCCCAGGGCTGCGGCGAGGATGGTGCCGCCCAGGGAGTGGCCGATCCAGTGCGGCGCCTGGCCGGCCTGCTCCTGGATGAATGCGCCGATCACCGGCAAATCGAAGCGGGCATAGTCGGCCACCCGGTTGTGACGCCAGTGGCGGTTGCGGGGAGAAAGTCCATGGCCGCGCATTTCCGGAATCCACACATCGAACCCGGCGCGCGCCAGAAAGGCGCCTAGGCCGACGCCCTTGGGCGAATACCAGAAGCGGCGATTGGAGAAGCTGCCGTGCAGGAGAATCACCGGCACGCCTTGGGCTACGGCCTGGTCGGCCAGCCCCAGGCGTGTAACGGCCAACTCGACGCTGGGGTCGGGGCTGTTGCCGGCCTTGATCCGGTACACATCCTCGCTCAGATCACCCCGGCGCTCGGCGCTGAGCAAGGCCACGGGAAACAGGGTACTGCTGCTTTGCATAGGTCGATTGCACAAAAAAGGGCGGGATCCATCGCTGGAACTCGCCCTGGAAGAAACCAGGCAGGAGCGCCGTGAAGCGCTCCCGCGTTCATTGCATCATGCCGCGCCCTGATCCTCGGCCAGGAAGAACCAGGTCTCGAGCACCGAGTCTGGGTTCAGCGATACGCTCTCGATGCCATGCTCCATCAGCCACTTGGCCAGGTCTGGGTGATCCGAAGGGCCCTGGCCACAGATACCGATGTACTTGCCGGCCTTGTTGCACGCGGCGATGGCGTTGGCCAGCAGCTTCTTCACTGCCGGGTTACGCTCGTCGAACAGGTGGGCAATGATGCCGGAGTCACGGTCCAGGCCCAGGGTCAGCTGGGTCAGGTCGTTGGAACCGATGGAGAAGCCGTCGAAGTACTCGAGGAACTCATCGGCCAGCAAGGCGTTGGACGGCAGTTCGCACATCATGATCACACGCAGACCATTGACGCCACGGCCCAGGCCGTTTTCGGCCAGCAGATCGACCACCTGGCTCGCCTCGCCCAGGGTGCGCACGAATGGCACCATGATCTCGACATTGGTCAGGCCCATTTCGTCGCGCACACGCTTGAGGGCGCGGCACTCGAGCTCGAAGCAGTCACGGAACGACTCGCTGATGTAACGCGAGGCGCCACGGAAGCCCAGCATTGGGTTCTCTTCTTCCGGTTCGTACAGCTTGCCGCCGATCAGGTTGGCGTATTCGTTGGACTTGAAGTCCGAAAGGCGCACGATGACCTTCTTCGGATAGAACGCCGCGGCCAGGGTGCTGATACCCTCGACCAGCTTCTCGACATAGAAGCCGACCGGGTCGGAGTAACCGGCCACGCGCTTGTCGACGCTTTCCTTGAGGTCGGCCGGCAGGCCTGCGTAGTTGAGCAGCGCCTTGGGGTGCACGCCGATCATGCGGTTGATGATGAACTCCAGGCGCGCCAGGCCCACGCCTGCGTTCGGCAGTTGGGCGAAGTCGAAGGCGCGGTCCGGGTTGCCGACGTTCATCATGATCTTGAACGGCAGCTCAGGCATGGCGTCGACCGAGTTCTGCTTGACGTCGAAGCCCAGCTCACCTTCGAAGATGAAGCCGGTGTCGCCTTCGGCGCAGGAGACGGTCACGCCCTGGCCGTCCTTGAGCACTTGAGTGGCATTGCCACAACCGACGACCGCCGGGATGCCCAGTTCACGGGCAATGATCGCCGCGTGGCAGGTGCGCCCGCCGCGGTTGGTGACGATGGCGCTGGCGCGCTTCATGACAGGTTCCCAGTCCGGGTCGGTCATGTCCGAGACCAGCACGTCGCCCGGCTGGACCTTGTCCATCTCGGAGACGTCGTGGATCACGCGAACCTTGCCGGCGCCGATGCGCTGGCCGATGGCGCGACCTTCCACCAGGACAGTGCCCTTCTCCTTGAGCAGGTAGCGCTCCATGACATTGGCGCTGGAACGGCTCTTCACGGTCTCGGGACGTGCCTGGACGATGTACAGCTTGCCGTCGTCACCGTCCTTGGCCCACTCGATGTCCATCGGGCGCTGGTAGTGCTGCTCGATGATCATGGCCTGCTTGGCCAGCTCGCTGACCTCGGCGTCGGTCAGGCAGAAGCGCGCGCGGTCGGCACGGTCGACATCGACGGTCTTGACCGAACGACCGGCCTTGGCCTCGTCGCCGTAGATCATCTTGATGGCCTTGCTGCCCAGGTTGCGGCGCAGGATGGCCGGGCGGCCGGCCTGCAGGGTTTGCTTGTGGACGTAGAACTCGTCAGGGTTGACCGCACCCTGTACGACGGTTTCGCCCAGGCCGTAGGCGCCGGTGATGAACACCACGTCACGGAAGCCCGACTCGGTGTCGAGGGTGAACATCACACCGGCGGTGCCGGTTTCCGAACGGACCATGCGCTGCACGCCGGCGGACAGGGCGACCAGTTTGTGGTCGAAGCCCTGGTGCACGCGATAGGCGATGGCGCGGTCGTTGAACAGGGAGGCGAACACCTCCTTGGCGGCGCGGATCACGTTGTCCACGCCACGGATGTTCAGGAAGGTTTCCTGCTGTCCGGCGAAGGAGGCGTCCGGCAGGTCTTCAGCGGTGGCCGAGGAGCGCACGGCCACGGCCATGTTGTCGTTGCCTTGGGACATTTCGGCGAAGGCGGTGCGGATTTCGGCATCCAGACGCGCCGGGAACTCGGCTTCCATTACCCATTGGCGGATCTGCGCGCCGGTCTTGGCCAGGGCGTTGACATCATCGACGTCCAACGCGTCCAGGGCTGCGTGGATACGGTCGTTCAGGCCACTCTGCTCGAGAAAATCGCGGTACGCCTGAGCCGTAGTGGCAAAGCCGCCCGGCACCGATACGCCGGCACCTGCGAGGTTACTGATCATCTCGCCCAGGGATGCGTTCTTGCCCCCCACATGCTCTACATCATGGACGCCGAGCTTATCGAGGGAAACTACGTACTCTACCAAGGTGATCTCTCCACTAACTGTATTGGAAAAGCTCAAGGGCGGCCGCCTGTCACACTGACTTGGCCGGACGCTTGTGGCCTGGACCTGGAAAATAAGTGAGAATGCCGAACAGTCACGTTCGGCAAACCGAACCTATCATACTCCAGAAAACTTCGGCAGCTTAAGGCCCAGGGTGCAAATGAAACGATCCGCGTTCTTCATCTCCGACGGTACCGGTATCACTGCAGAAACACTGGGCCAAAGCCTGCTGGCACAATTCGAAAGCATTCCTTTCAATAAATTCACTCGCCCCTACATCGACACCCCGGACAAAGCCCGGAGCATGGTGCAGCAAATCAATGCTGCCGCCGAACGGGACGGCATGCGGCCGATCATTTTCGACACCATCGTCAACCAGGACATTCGGGAAATCCTGGCAACGTCGAACGGCTTCATGATCGACATCTTTTCGACGTTTTTATCCCCGCTCGAGCAGGAATTGACCGCCCATTCGTCGTATTCCGTGGGCAAGTCCCACTCGATTGGCGGCAACTCCAACTACATGGAGCGCATCGAGGCAGTCAACTTCGCCTTGGATAACGACGATGGCGCGCGCACCCATTATTACGACAAAGCTGACCTGATCCTCGTGGGCGTGTCGCGATGTGGCAAGACGCCGACGTGTTTGTACATGGCCATGCAATTCGGCATCCGTGCGGCCAACTACCCACTGACCGAAGACGACATGGAACGCCTGCAATTGCCGGCGGTACTGAAAAAGTACCATCACAAGTTGTTTGGCCTGACCATCGACCCCGACCGCCTCACCGCCATCCGCCACGAGCGCAAGCCCAATAGCCGCTATTCGAGCTTCGCCCAGTGCGAGTTCGAGGTGCGCGAGGTGGAGAGCCTGTTCCGCCGGGAGAACATCCCGCACATCAACTCCACGCATTTCTCGGTGGAGGAAATCTCGGCGAAGATTCTGGTCGAGAAGGGCGTAGAGCGGCGTTTCAAGTAACATCCGCGCCGTTTGTTTCGCGGGCCTATCCGTTCCCGCAGACGTGCCCCGCCGCCGTCACGAATCTCGACAGCCCCAATGAAAAAAGCCCCGGCATCGCTGCCGGGGCTTTTTGTTTTCAGCTTACGCTCAGGACGGTATCACCGCCGCCTGCCCGCTCATGGCCAAGTCGACCAGCTCACGGTTGGCCACCGCATACATCGCGTAGTCGGTGCCCGTGGCGTTGCGCAGGTCATCGAGCATGGCGCGCCAGCGCTCCGTCATCACCCGGTGCTGTTCACACCACAGTGCGACACGGGCGTCCATGTCTTCCGGTGCATCGGCCATCTGCAACACAGAGATGGTGATCGCTCGCTGTTGCAGGTCGATGTCGTCGCGGAACGCCTCGCGGGCCAGGGCCTGCCAGTTGTTCTCCACCGGCAGGTTGCTGATCTCCTGCAGATACCAGGTCAGGTCCAGCGAGCTGCCCACGGCGAAGAACGCCTTGGCCACCTGGGCCGGATCGTGACCGGTGACATCCGAGGCCTCGATGATCGGCAACAGGGTGTACAGGTGGGTGGTGCCTGCGACCATGCGCGCCAGCAACTCCGGCACCCCGGCTTCGACGAAGCCCTGGTAGCGTTGCTGCCAGCGATCGCGGGTCGGGCCTTCGAGCAGCTCATCGAGCTTCAGGCCCAATTGGGCGATCTTCGGCCCGAAGTGCGCGACATCGCGACCGGCGTCCTGCTCGTTGCGGCGGCTGCGCAGGAACCAGCGGGTCGCGCGACGCCCCAGGCGCATCAGCTCATCCATCAGGGTCAGCTGAATCTCGGCCGGGACTTGGTAGTCCAGCGCCTCGATCTGACGGAACCAGTGCGGCAGGTGGAAAATGTCCCGAACGATCACATAGGCACCGGCGACGTTGGCCGGGCTCATGCCGGTGGATTCCTTCAGACGCTGGACGAACGTGATGCCCATGTTGTTGACCAGGTCGTTGGCGATCTGGTTGCTGACGATTTCGCGCTTGAGGCGATGACGGCGCATGGCGTCAGCGAACTTGGTGACCAGCGACGGCGGGAACGCGTTCTCCATGTCGCGGGTCAGGTAGTCGTCATCGGGCACCAACGACTTGAGCAGTTGCTCCTTGAGGTCGATCTTGCTGTAGGAAATCAGCACCGACAGCTCGGCGCGGGTCAGGCCCTGGCCTGCGGCCAAACGCTCGGCCAGTTGCTCCTCGGACGGCAGGAACTCGATAGCCCGGTCCAGTTTGCCACGCGACTCCAGATCAGCCATCAGGCGCTTGTACTCGGCGATCCGCTCCAAGGCACGGCGGGCCGCCAGGGACAGGGCCTGGGTCTGCTTGTAGTTGTTGCCCAGCACCAGCGAGGCGACTTCGTCGGTCATGCTACCGAGCAGTTGGTTACGCTGCTTCTCGGTCATGTCGCCACCCTGCACCACTTCGTTGAGCAGGATCTTGATGTTGACCTCGTGGTCGGAGCAGTCCACGCCACCGGCGTTGTCGATGAAGTCGGTGTTGGTCGCGCCGCCGTTGAGGCCGAACTCGACCCGGCCAAGCTGGGTCATGCCCAGGTTGCCGCCCTCGCCCACCACCTTGCAGCGCAGTTCATTGCCGTTGACCCGCAATGCGTCGTTGGCCTTGTCGCCGACATCGGCATGGCTTTCGCTGCTGGCCTTGACGTAGGTGCCGATACCACCGTTCCACAGCAGATCCACAGGGGCCTGCAGCAGTGCGTGCAGCAGTTCGGTCGGCGTCAGGCGGTCGGCTTCGATGGCGAAGCGTTCCTTCATCTGCGGGCTGATGGCGATGCTCTTGGCGCTACGCGGGAAGATCCCGCCGCCTTCGGACATGATGCTGGTGTCGTAGTCGCTCCAGGCCGAACGCGGCAGCTCGAACAGGCGCTTGCGCTCGACGAAGCTGGTGGCTGGGTCAGGATTCGGGTCGATGAAGATGTGCAGGTGGTTGAATGCCGCCACCAGCTTGAGCTTGTCCGACATCAGCAGGCCGTTGCCGAACACGTCGCCGGCCATGTCGCCGATACCTACCACGGTGATCGGGTCTTCCTGCACATTGATGCCGCGTTCGCGGAAGTGGCGCTGCACGCCGACCCAGGCGCCGCGAGCGGTGATGCCCATGCCTTTATGGTCGTAGCCAGCCGAACCACCGGAGGCGAAGGCGTCGCCCAGCCAGAAGCCGTAGTCGTTGGCGATGCCGTTGGCGATGTCGGAGAAGGTCGCGGTGCCTTTGTCCGCGGCCACTACCAGGTAGGGGTCGTCGTCATCGTGACGCACCACGTTGGCCGGAGGTACCACGCCGCCGTCCTTGAGGTTGTCGGTAATGTCGAGCAAGCCCGAGATGAAGATCCGGTAGCAGGCAATGCCCTCGGCCTGGATCTCGTCGCGGCTACCGCCCAACGGCAGACGGCGCGGCAGGAAACCACCTTTGGCTCCCACCGGCACGATCACCGAGTTCTTCACCTGCTGGGCCTTGACCAGGCCGAGCACTTCGGTACGGAAGTCTTCCTCACGGTCCGACCAGCGCAGGCCACCGCGGGCAACGTTGCCAAAGCGCAGGTGCACACCCTCGACCCGCGGCGAGTAGACGAAGATCTCGAACTTCGGCACCGGCTTGGGCAGCTCGGGGATCAGCTTGGGGTTGAACTTGAAGCTGAAGTACGACTTGTTCTGCCCGTTGGCGTCCGGCTGGTAGAAGTTGGTGCGCAGGGTGGCCTTGATCAGGTCCAGGTAGCGACGCAGGATGCGGTCTTCGTTGAGTACCTGGACCTCGTCCAGCGCAGTGAGAATGGCCTGCTCCAAGCGCTGCTGCTTGTCGTCCAGGTCCTCGACGGTGAGCTTGCGTGCCAGGTAGAAGCGGGTCTTGAACAACCGGGTCAGCTCGCGGGCGATGTCGGTGTGGTTGTTCAGGGTGCTGGCGATATAACCCAGGTCGAAGCCCAGGCGGATCTGCTTGAGGTAGCGTGCGTAGGCGCGCAGCAGCGCCACGTCACGCCATGGCAGGCCGGCGGTCAGTACCAGGCGGTTGAAGGCGTCGTTCTCGGCGTCGCCCTTGACGATGTGGATGAAGGCATCCTGCAGGATGTCGTTGAGCTGTTGGATGTCCAGGTCCAGGCCTTCGCTGTAGGTGAAGGCGAAGTCGTGGATCCAGTATTCGCGACCACTGGCATGGCGCAGGCGGTACGGGAACTCGCCGAGCACGCGCAGGCCCAGGTTTTCCAGGATCGGCAGCACATCCGACAGCGCCAGCGGGGTGTCGGCGTGGTAGAGCTTGCAGTGCAGCAGGCGGTCGCCCAGACGGGTCAGCGGCTGGTAGAAGCTCATCGCCAGCGGCTTGCTCTCGGACAGCGCCAATACATGCTGCATGTCGACGACCGCCGAGTGGGCAGCGAAGCGCTCGCGGTAGCCGGCCGGGAAGCCTTTGGGGAAGTCGGCCAGGATGTTGGTGCCTTGGGCCTCGCCGAAATTCTCCACCACCAGGGCGGAGTAGTCGTCCTGCCAGGAACGGCAGGCCTGGATGACTTCGTTTTCCAGCTGCTGGGGGTCCAGGTCGATGCGGTTCTTCGGATCGACGCGCAGGATGAGCTGAACACGCGCCAGCACCGACTCGGAGAAGAACGTCCAGAACTCGCAGTCGCTGGCCTTCAGGCGCTCCATCAGCACCTGCTGAATCTTCTGGCGCACCTCGGTGGAGTAGATTTCACGCGGCACATAGGCCAGGCAGTAGCAGAAGCGGCCGTACGGGTCCTTGCGCAGGAACACGCGGATCTTGTTGCGCTCCTGGATCTGCACGATCGACATGACCGTGGTGAACAGCTCGTCCACTGGCGTCTGGAACAGATCGTCACGAGGCAGCACCTCGAGCACCTGGGCCAGCTCCTTGCCCAGGTGGGCCTTGGCGTCGAAGTGCGAGCGGCGCTCGACTTCAGCGACCTTGCCACGGATGTACGGAATGGTACGCACGCTCTCGCCGTACACCGACGAGGTGTACAGACCCATGAAGCGGCACTCCTTGACGACCTTGCCGTCGGCGTCGATCTGACGGATCGACACGTAGTCCGGATACGCCGGGCGGTGCACACGGCTCGGCTGCGAGGCCTTGGCGAACGACAGCAGCTCAGGCGCGCGCAAGTAGGCGACGGCGTAGTCCTCGATGCGCAGGTCATCGGCGCCCAGCCCTGCGCGCAGCAGGCGGGTCAGGCCGAGGAACGAACTTTCGTCATAGACCAGGTGGCCGCCATCGGCGTCGGACTCGACCACGAACTCTTCGTAACCGAGGAAAGTGAAATGGTTGTCCAGCAGCCACGACAGGAAGCTCTTCACCTCGGCCTTGTCATGTTGTGCCGGACCGAATGCGGTCTGCTCTACCAACTCCACCAGGTCGCGGACCTTGGCCTTCATCGGCTCGAAGTCGGCGACAGCCACCCGCACCTCGGCCAGCACCTGCTCGATTTCCTTCGTCAGGGTGGTGAGCTCGGCAGCGCTGGAGCAGCGGTCGATCTCCAGGTACATCAGCGATTCATGGCGCACGCCCTCGCCCTGGGTGCCCTTGGGCAGCAACTCCAGCAGCTCGCCCTTGGCGCCGCGGCGCACGCTGAGCACGGTGGTCTGCAGGGTGTGGATGCTGTAGCCGCGACGGTTGAGTTCGGTACGCACCGAGTCGACCAGGAACGGCAGGTCATGGTGCAGCACCTCGACCACGGTGTGGGTCGATTGCCAGCCGTGGCGTTCGTAATCGGGGTTATAGACCCGCACCTGCGGGTGTTGGGGGTCGAAGCGCTCGATGATGCGCCAGGCAGAGAGGGTGCAACCGGCCAGGTCCGAAAGCCTGCGCTGGGTGAGTTCGTCCAGAGAGATGATGCCGAAGAACTGTTCGGCGAACAGCGCCACTTGTGGCAGTGCCTGCTCGCTGATGTGCTGCGCCAGGGCCGCTTGCAGTTGATGCTGGAAGTCGGCTTTGCTGGCTGCGGTGAAGAACGCCATCTGTGGTACTCCGCTTGGGCTTTGTTATTAGGTGAAGCGTCGCGTGCGTCCGCCGTTCACGGTCAACGATAGTCAAACCGTGACGACAGGGCGGTGAAAACCAGGCGTTTGGACGCGATCTGCACGTCCATCCGTTCCATGGATGGGCACCTGCAAAGACGACTGCCCCTCAGGGCTGTGGCTTTACGGGTGTCCATCGACTGGGCAGCTTAACGACTGAGCGGTCACCACGGCTTGCAGCGCTGCGACAATTTCGGTCAAGGGGCGGTAACTTTACGTTTATGTCCATGCCCAAGGCTGTCAGAATTCCCGCTCATTTCTTTGACCTGAGCCTGCCCATGCAACTGAAAACCGCCCTGCTCTTCGCCACACCCTGCGACGAAGAGGAAGACAACATGGCGACCTTGTGCTGCCACAGCGACAAGGGGCAGATGTTCCTGCTCACCCGTTACCCCGACGAAGACACCGTGGACCTGACCCTGGACGACGAGCCTTCGACGCTAGACGGGCTGAAGGTCACGCTGAGCGCCGACCGCCTGCTGATCGAGGTGGCCGCCGGCGACCGAGATGCGCTCAAGGGCTCGGAGCAGCTGGAGATCCTACTGACCTCACCGGGCACGGACCTCGAGGAGGTCGAGCTGACTTTGCGCAACATTCTCGACGGCACCGGGACCTACGTCAGCGAGCTCTGAACGCGGTAGCGGCAGGCTTGCTTTCTCCAGGGCCCGCTCTCATAACCCCTTGAAATCGTTGACAGGCGATCCTCACCCCAGGCATTGTCTGACAACCTGATCAATAGGCGGCATACCCATGCTAGAGCTTCAGCGCCCGGACACCTTGGTCGAACGGGTCGTCAGCGCCATCCGCGCAGAAATCGATTCCGGCCGCCTGGCCGCCGAATCGCGCCTGCCCACCGAACAGCAACTGGCCGAACAGCTCAATGTCAGCCGTTCGGTGGTGCGCGAGGCAGTGGCGCAACTGAAGGCGGACGGCGTGCTCATCGCCCGGCGCGGGCTCGGCTCCTATATCTCGCAAACGCCCTGCGGCACGGTTTTCCGCTTCCCCGGGAGCAACGGGCGCAAGCCAGATCTCGTGCAGATGTTCGAGATGCGTCTGTGGATCGAAACCCAAGCTGCCGCCGTTGCGGCCCGCCGCCGCGACGACGCGGACCTCGCCCGCATGGCCCAGGCTCTGCAGACGATGCTCGACGGGCGCAGCGACCTGGCCACAGCCTCTGCCGCCGACGTGGCCTTCCACCGGGCCATTGCCGAAGCCAGCAAGAACGATTATTTCGTGGCCTTCCATGATTTTCTGGGTGGCCAGCTAGCCACCGCGCGCCGCAACGCCTGGGAGAACTCCGCGGCTCTTCCCCAAGGCGGTGCAGCCGATGCCAACCGTGAACACCAGGCGCTGTACCAAGCCATTGCCGACGGTGACCGCCAGGCGGCTGCCGCCTGCGCTGAAGCCCACCTACGGGCATCGGCCAGACGCCTGAAGATCGACCTTCCCGACCTCGACTGATTTCGGAGCCTTCGCATACGGCCTGGCGACCTTTCATACGCCCTACTTAGTCTGACAACCTGATAAGCAGATTCACCGACAAGAACACCAAGGTATCCCCTGCATGACTTACGACTACTGCATCATCGGCGGCGGCATCGTCGGCCTCGCCACCGCCATGGCCCTGCTCGAACAGCGCCCCGGCGCCTCGTTGCTGATCCTCGAGAAGGAAACCAGCCTCGGTCTTCACCAGACCGGCCACAACAGCGGCGTGATCCATGCAGGCATCTACTACGCACCAGGCACTCTCAAGGCCGACCTGTGCAAACGCGGCGCCCAAGCCACCAAGGACTTCTGCACCGAGCACGGCATCGCTTTCGAGGTCTGCGGCAAACTGCTGGTGGCCTCGAACGATCTGGAAATGCAGCGCATGCACGCGCTGTACGAGCGCTCGCAGCAGAACGGGCTGAAGGTCGAGCGCCTGGACGCCGCCGAACTCAAGCGCCGCGAGCCGAACATCGTCGGCAAGGGTGCGCTGTTTCTCGATGCCACCGGCATCGTCGACTACAAGCAGGTGTGCGACGCCATGGCCCGGGTCATCCAGAAGGCCGGCGGTCACGTTCGTCTGGCCACCACCGTGCGGGCGATCCAGGAACAGGGCGACTACGTCGAGGTGAGCAGCGACAGCCAAAGCTGGCGCGCCCGCCAGCTGGTCGCCTGCGCCGGCTTGCAGTCCGACCGCCTGGCGCGCCTGGCCGGAATGAAGATCGACCACCAGATCATCCCCTTCCGCGGTGAGTATTACCGCCTGCCAGCGAGCAAGAACCAGATCGTCAACCACCTGATCTACCCGATCCCTGACCCGGACCTGCCGTTCCTTGGCGTGCACCTGACACGCATGATCGACGGCAGCGTCACCGTCGGCCCCAACGCGGTGCTGGGCCTGGGCCGGGAGAACTACCGCAAGTTCTCGGTGAACTGGCGCGATGTGGCCGAGTACGCGCGCTTCCCGGGCTTCTGGAAAACGATCTGGAATAACCTGGGCTCGGGCACCACTGAAATGAAGAACTCGCTGTTCAAGCGAGGCTACCTGGAGCAGTGCCGCAAGTACTGCCCGCAGCTGGAGGTAGAAGACCTGCTGCCGTATGAGGCCGGCATCCGCGCCCAGGCGGTCATGCGCGACGGCAGCCTGGTGCACGACTTCCTGTTCGCCGAGACCCCACGCATGGTGCATGTCTGCAACGCACCCTCGCCTGCAGCCACCTCCGCCATCCCTATTGGCCAGATGATCGCCGCGAAGATCCTCAAGGCCCGCTGAAACCCCTGCATAGCCCACTACAAAGACAATAAGGAAACCTCAGATGTCGGTACACGAGGCGGCCCTGGCCGCGACCGAAACCCCGGACCAGCAGCGCAAACGCCTGCGCAAGGTGGCAGCAGCGACCATCTTCGGCTCGATGCTGGAGTGGTATGACTTCTACCTGTACGCCACCATGGCAGCGATCGTCTTCTCGAAGATCTTCTTCGATGCCAGCAACCCGGCCGTGGCCTCGCTGCTGGCGTTCTCCACCTTCGCCATCGGCTTCATCGCCCGCCCCTTTGGCGGCGTACTGTTCGGCTACCTGGGCGACCGCTTCGGGCGCAAACAGGTGCTGGTGATCACCTTCTGCATGATGGGCGTTTGCACGGCCCTGATCGGCCTGATCCCCAGTTACGCCAGCATCGGCATCTGGGCCCCGATCATCCTGGTGGTGATCCGCATCATCCAAGGTCTGGGCGCGGGCGCCGAATTGTCCGGCGCGGCGGTCACCTCCTACGAGCACGCCAGCGAAGGCAAGCGCGGCAGCCAGGGTGCCTGGCCGGCACTGGGCCTGAACCTGGGCCTGCTGCTGTCGTCGCTGACCGTGTATCTGCTGACCATGAACGGCAATGAATTCCTGCTCGCCGGCGGCTGGCGCATCCCGTTCATCGCCAGCATCGCACTGGTCGGCATCGGCCTGTGGGTGCGCAAGAGCATCCCTGAGACCCCGGATTTCAAGAAGCTCGACCAGGCCAAGGATAAACCCCAGGTCTCGCCGCTCAAGCTGCTGTTCAAACATGACCTCAAGGGCCTGGCGGTGGTGTTCTTCGTAGCCATCGGCTACAACGCACTGAGCTACATCTTCAAGACCTTTTCCCTGGCCTATCTGACCCAATTCAAGGGCGTCGAGGCCCATGTCACTTCGCTATCGGTGACCATTGCCAGCCTGGTGGCGATCTTCACCGTGCCGTTGTTCGGCTGGCTGTGCGACAAATGGAGCAGCAAGACCGTACTGATGCTTGGCGGTGTGCTGTCGGCAGTGTTCGCCTACCCCTTCCTGCAATTGCTGAGCACGGGCGAGCCGACCCTGATCTACATCGCCATCGCGATCGGTACCGGCATCCTCGCGCCCATGATGTTCGCCCCTCAGGGCTCGTTCCTCAGTCGACAGTTCCCAGCCCAGACGCGCTCTTCGGGCTTTGGTACCGGCCGCGAGATCGGCACGGCCGTGGCCGGCGGCCTGGCGCCACTGGGCGGACTGGCCCTGGTGGCCGGATCGGCCACCCATTCCACTGACGGTGTGGCACTGATTTTGGCGATCTCTGGCGTATTGGTGGTGGTCTTTGCCCTGTTCGACCAAGGGCGCAAGCATTCCAGCGCGAAGAACTGACGCGCACTGGCGGCCCGATCGCAGCCAACCCACGATCGGGCCGAGCCACCCCGTTGAACTGCCCCGGCTTCACCGGACCAGCCCTGCAAGAAAAATCCACGCCGCCATTGGTCGGCATGGGCCTGGATGGATTAAAGTATCACCCCCTGCCCGGACGCCGCTGTGCCAGCACGCCAGGCCCATTTCCAGGAACCGTCGACGATGGAACACCGTGAGGCGCTGATCGCGCTGCGCACCTTTCTTTCCTCCCAGATCCTTGGCCAGGAGAAGCTGGTCGAACGCCTGCTGATCGTGCTGCTGGCCGACGGCCACATGCTGGTCGAAGGCGCACCGGGCCTGGCCAAGACCAAGGCCATCAAGGAACTGGCCGAAGGTATCGAAGCGCAGTTCCACCGCATCCAGTTCACCCCCGACCTGCTCCCGGCCGACATCACCGGCACCGAAATCTATCGCCCGGAAACCGGCAGCTTCGTGTTCCAGCAGGGGCCGATCTTCCATAACCTGGTGCTGGCGGACGAAATCAACCGCGCTCCGGCCAAGGTGCAGTCAGCGTTGCTCGAAGCCATGGCCGAGCGCCAGGTCAGCGTCGGGCGCAGCACCTACGAGCTGTCGCCGCTGTTCTTGGTCATGGCCACCCAGAACCCGATCGAGCAGGAAGGTACCTATCCCCTGCCCGAGGCCCAGCTCGACCGCTTCCTGATGCACGTGAAGATCGGCTTCCCGGATGCCGCCGTGGAACGACGCATCCTCCAGCAGGCCCGCGGCGAGGCGCTCGGCGGCGAGGTCAAGCCGGAGCGACGGGTCAGCCAGCAGGCGATCTTCGCCGCGCGCAAGGAAATCCTCGGCCTGTACATGGCCGACGCCGTGGAGGAATACCTGGTGCAGTTGGTGATGGCCACCCGCACACCGGCCAAGTTCGACGCCGAGTTGGCCGACTGGATCGCCTATGGCGCCAGCCCGCGCGGCTCGATCGCCCTGGACCGCTGCGCCCGCGCCCACGCCTGGCTGGCCGGGCGTGATTTCGTCAGCCCCGAGGACATCCAGGCAGTGCTGTTCGACGTGCTGCGCCACCGCATCATCTTGTCCTTCGAGGCGGAAGCGGCGGGGATCGACCAGGACCGGGTGGTCCAGCGCATCCTCGACGTTGTCGCTGTCGCCTGACCCCATGCCCACCGCGCACCTGACCGAACCCGGCATCCGCATCGGCCTTGCCGAGTTGATCGACATGCGTCACCGCGTGCGCGAAATCCAGCTGTTTTCCCGGCCCGGCCAGCGCAGCCCGCTGGTGGGCCTGCACCACTCCAAGCTGCGCGGACGCGGCGTGGACTTCGACCAGGTGCGGGTCTACCAGGCCGGCGACGACGTGCGCAACATCGACTGGCGCGTCACCGCGCGCACCCAGGAGCCGCATACCAAGCTGTTCCACGAGGAGCGCGAACGGCCTATTTTCATCCTGGTCGAGCAGAGCCAACGCCTGTTCTTCGGCTCCGGACTGATGTTCAAGTCAGTCCTGGCGGCCCAGGCTGCGGCCCTGTTCGGCTGGGCCGCGCTGGGCCACAACGACCGCATCGGCGGACTGGTGTTCGGCGACAACGAACACCACGAGATCAAGCCCCGGCGCAGCAAACAAAGCCTGCTGCAGTTGCTCAACCGACTGGCCAAAGTGAACCAGTCGCTGCACACCGAGGCCGTGCCCCAGCCCGACAGCCTGGGCCTTGCCTTGCGCCGCGCCCGCGAGGTGCTGCGCCCAGGCAGCCTGGCCATCATCATCTGTGACGAACGCGCCTTGACCCCTGGTGTCGAGCAGCACCTGAGCATGCTCTCGCGCCACTGCGATCTGTTGCTGATGCCCGTCTCCGACCCGCTCGACCACGCGCTGCCGGCCGCCGGCTTGCTGCGTTTTGCCCAACGCAGTGCCCAATTGGAGCTCGACACCCTCGATGCCAACCTGCGCCAGGCCTACCGCCAGCAGGCCGAGGCGCGCATCGAGCGCTGGGAGCTGCTGGCGCAGAAGCTGCGGGTACTGTTGATGCCCTTGAGCACCCAGAGCGAGATGATCGAGCAACTGCGTGAGTACCTCAACGCCCAGCGCCCGGGGAGCGGTCAATGAACCCGCTGGACCAGTTGCAACCCTTGATCGCGCCGCCGGCCGTGAGCCTGTGGCCGCCCGCGCCGGGCTGGTGGGGCCTGTTCGCCCTGCTGCCCCTGCTCGGCTGGGGGCTGTGGCGACTACGCCACTGGCGTCCGGCCAAACCCCGAGTGGTGCGCGCCGAGCAGCCGCTGGACCCCATCCGCCTGGAAGCACTGGCCGAACTGGCTCGCCTGCCCCGCCCCTACGACGGCGCACCTGCCGGCGCCTGGCTGCAGCACATCAACGCGCTGCTCAAACGCCTGTGCCGCAACCACTACCCCGGCGCCAACAGCCACACGCTCAACGGCCGTCAGTGGCTGGCGTTTCTAGACAACCGCTGCCCGGCCGCAGGCCTGACCCGCTGGATGGTGCTGGTCGAAGGCGCCTACAAACCCGAGTGCAAGCTCGACGACAAGGCCATCGCCGGGCTCGCCCAGGCGGTCGAAATCTGGATCCGCAAGCATGTTTGAGCTGGCCTGGCCGTGGGTCTTCTTGCTGTTACCGTTGCCGTGGCTCGCGCGCCTGGTGCTGCCGGCTGCCGACAGCGGCGAGCCGGTGCTCAAGGTGGGCTTTCTCGATGAACTCGAAGGCTTGGCCGGGCGCCGTGCCCGCCTGAATCTGCCGACCTGGCGCCAGCAGGCGCCCTTCGTGACGATCTGGCTGCTCCTGCTGCTGGCCGCTGCCCGTCCCCAATGGCTCGGCGATCCGGTGCCGGTGGCGGCCAGCGGTCGCGACCTGCTGGTGGCGGTGGATGTGTCCGGCTCGATGGACTTTCCCGACATGCAGTGGAAGGACGACGAAATCAGCCGCCTGGACCTGGTCAAGGCGCTGCTCGGCGATTTTCTCCAGGACCGCGAGGGCGACCGGGTCGGGTTGATCCTGTTCGGCAGCGAAGCCTACCTGCAGGCGCCGCTGACCTTTGACCGACGCACCGTGCGCACCTTTCTCGACGAGGCGCAGATCGGCATCGCCGGTAAGAACACCGCCATCGGCGACGCCATTGGCCTGGCGGTCAAACGCCTGCGCCAGCGTCCGGCGCAGAGCCGGGTGCTGGTGCTGATCACCGACGGAGCCAACAACGGTGGGCAGATCCACCCGCTCACCGCCGCCCGCCTGGCCGCCCAGGAAGGCGTGCGCATCTACACCATCGGCATCGGTGCCAACCCCGAAGCCAGCGGTACGCCAGGGTTGCTGGGCCTTAACCCGAGCCTGGACCTGGACGAAGCCTCGCTCAAAGAGATCGCCGAACTGACCCAGGGGGCCTACTTCCGCGCCCATGACGGCGCCGAGTTGGTCGCGATCGGCGATACCCTCGACCAGCTCGAACCGGTGGCCCAGCAACCGACCCAGGCACGCACCGCCAAAGCCCTCTACGCCTGGCCGCTGGCCTTGGCATTGCTCTTGAGCGTGCTGCTGGTGGTCGCCGTGCAATGGCCGGACAACCTCTTCCAACGCCTACTGCGCCGACCGCGCTTTCTACAGCCGCACCCGGAATGGCGCCAGCGCCTCAAGCGCCTGCGTCTGAGGAGGCGGCGATGATCGAACTCTGGCCGCAATGGCTGCGCCCTCTCTGGCTGCTGGTGATCCCTCTGCTCGGCTGGCTGCTGTTCAAGCTCTGGCACCGGCGCAAACGCGCCGGGCGCTGGCAGCTGATCCTTCCCGTGCAATTCCATGGTGTGCTGCTCGGCGGCGGCAACGGCCAGACCAGCAAGTTGCCGTGGATCGCCCTGGGCCTGGCCTGGCTGTTGGTGGTCCTGGCCTTGCTTGGCCCAAGCTGGCAACGCCTGGAAGAAACCCGCCAGCGCCCCGCCGACCCGCTGGTGATCCTGCTCGAGCTGACTCCACAGATGCTCGCCGAAGACAGCACGCCCAACCGCCTAGAGCAGGCCCGCCGCAAGATCTTCGACCTGCTCGAGCACCGTCGCGACAGCCAGACCGCCCTGGTGGTGTATGCCGGCAGCGCGCATACCCTGGTGCCGCTGTCCGACGACCTGGGCACCACCCGCAACCTCCTGGAGGCGGTCGATCCGTCGATCATGCCGCAGCCCGGCCAACGGGCCGACCTGGCCGTGCAGAAAGGCCTTGCCTTGCTCGCCCAGAGCGGCCTGGGCCAGGGGCGTCTGTTGCTGATCGGCTCGGCGCTGAGCGACGCCGAACGCAGCGGCATACTCAAGGCCCTGGGCCGTCAGGGCCCCAGCCTGCTGATGCTCGGGATCGGCAGCAGCGAGGGCGCACCGGTGCGTCAGGCCAACGGCGAATACCTCAAGGACGATCAGGGCGGCATTCTCCTGCCCCGCCTGGACAGCGCCAGTCTCAAAGCCTTCATCAACGGCACCGGTGGACGTTACCGCCACGCCCGCATCGACGACCTGGACCTGCGTGGCCTGGGGCTGTTCGATAACCCTCACGCCCTGCGCAGCAACGGCCAGACCGTGCAACTGGACAGCTGGGCGGACCAAGGCTACTGGCTGCTGCTGCCCTTGCTCGTGCTGGCCGCCTGCGCCGGTCGGCGCGGTTGGCTGTTCTGCCTGCCGCTACTGCTGGCCTTGCCGCAACCGAGCCAGGCCTTCGAATTCAACGACCTGTGGCTGCGCCCGGACCAGCAAGGCCAGCGCCTGCTCGAGCAACAACACCCTGCCGACGCTGCCCGGCACTTCGAAGACCCGCAGTGGCGCGGTATGGCGCTGTACCAGGCGGGCGACTATGAAGCAGCAGCCAAGGCCTTCGCCCAAGGCAGCAGCGCCGCAGCCCACTACAATCGAGGCAATGCCTTGGCCCGCGCCGGGGAGCTGGAAGCCGCGCTGGATGCCTACGAGCAGGCCCTGGAACGTCAACCCGACCTACAGCCGGCCCTGGACAACCAGGCGTTGGTCCAGCAATTGTTGCAGCAACGCCAGGCCAAGGCCGAGGAACAACCGGCCGGCAGCGAGTCCGAAGGTACCCCCGGCAACGAGACCGAGGGCAACAGCAGTTCAGCGTCCAGCCCAGCCCAAAGCACACCTGGCAGCGATGAGCAGGCCTCCTCCCAGGCCCAGGGCGAGAACGCAAGCAATGCGCAAGGGCCAGGCAGCTCGCAACCTGGCGATGACGACAGCACCACCCAGCCGCCGCAGCGGCCGGTCTCCACCAGCCTGGATGCCGAACAGCGCCAGGCCCTGGAGCAATGGTTGCGGGAAATCCCCGACAACCCGGCCCAGCTGCTGCGGCGCAAATTCTGGTATGAACAGCAATTGCATCAGGACACCTCACGATGAGTCGCCTCGGCGTCTTACTATTCAGCCTGCTGTGGCTTCTCCAGGCCCAGGCCCAACCGACCCTGCAGGCCAGCGTCGACCGCACTCGCCTGCAGGCCGGCGAAACCTTGGAGCTGACCCTGGAAAGCCAGGACGTCACACAATTCGGCAAGCCCGACCTGCGCGCCCTGGAAGGCGACTTCGAAGTGCGTGGCACCCGCCAGCTCAACAGCCTGCACACCCTTGACGGCGAGACCCGCGCGAGCACCCGCTGGATCATCACCCTGCTGCCCAAGCGCAGTGGCAGCTTGCGTATCCCTGAGCTGCAACTGGGCCAGTCGCAGAGCCAAGCCATCGAGCTGCAAGTACTGCAAGCCGATGCCAGCCGTCCCGAAAGCGCCTCCAAAGTCTTCGTCGAGGCCAGCCTGGACAGCCCAGAGGTGTACGTCCAGGCCCAGGCCGTGTTGACGCTGCGCATCTATCACTCGGTGTCGCTGTACGACGACAGCAGCCTGAGCCCTTTGCAACTGGACAACGCCAAGGTCGAGCCATTGGGCGAATCGCGCACCTATGAAAAGGAAATCAACGGCGTACGACACGGCGTGATCGAGACCCGCTATGCGATCTACCCGCAACAAAGCGGCACCTTGGAGCTCCCGGCACTGACTTTCACCGCCACCGCCGCCGACAATGGCGAGCAGCCGGCCGGCACCCCGCGCGTGGGTCGCCAGGTCCAGGTCAGCTCGTTGCCACTGCAGCTGAAGGTGCGGCCGATCCCCGGCGCCTGGCCTGCCGATCAACCCTGGCTGCCGACGCGAAGCCTGACCCTGGAAGAACACTGGAGCCCGGACCCAAGCAACCAGCAGACGCAGATCGGCGACTCCCTGACCCGCAGCATCACCTTGCGCGCCGAGGGGCTGTCCAGCACCCAGCTACCGCCTTTGCCAGCCACCGAGATCCACGGTTTGCGCCGCTATCCGGACCAACCTGTACTGCGCAATGAAATCAGCGAACGGGGCATGACCGCCAATCGCGAGGAGCGCGAGGCACTGGTCCCGACCCACAGCGGCGCCCTGGCCCTGCCTGCACTGGAAATTACTTGGTGGAATACCCGCGAAGACCATCTGGAGCACAGCAGCCTGCCGGCGCGCACCCTGCAAGTGGAAGACAACCCGGCCCTGAGCGCCGACACGCCGGTCGGCGACAGCAGTGCCAGCAATGCTCGCGTGTGGCCCTGGCAGCTCGCGACCCTGGTGCTGGCGCTGACCACCCTGCTGGGCTTCGCCCTGTGGTGGCGCGCCCGCTCGCAGCCGGCGGTGCTGCGGGCCACTCAAAGCGGTCCGAGCCCGCGCAGCCTGCTGGACGATCTCAAGCGCGCCTGCCAGGCCAACGACCCCCAGGCCACTCGTCAGGCGCTTGACGCCTGGGCACGCCAGCAGCCGGAAACCCTGGCCGAGATGGCCGCCCGTTTCGTACCCTTGTCCGATGCCTTGGATGGGCTCAATGGCGCCTTGTACAGCGAAAGCGGCCAGTATTGGCAAGGCGACGAGCTGTGGCGCGCCATCGGCACCATCCCACCGGCCGAGCAGGTCCTGACGCCTTCGGGCGAAACAGGCAGCCTGCCGCCGCTTTACCCCAAATAACCTTCAGCGCGTGGTCCTCGACTCCACGCCTGCATGCTTGCGGAAATTTCAATGCGTCTGTTTCACACCTCCGACTGGCACCTGGGCCAAAGCCTGCACGGCCAGGAACGCGACTTCGAACATGCCTGCTTCCTCGACTGGCTGCTCGGCCAGCTGCGCCTGCGCCAACCCGACGCCTTGTTGATCGCCGGCGACATCTTCGACACGGTCAACCCACCGGTCAAAGCCCAGGAGCGGCTCTACGACTTCATCGTCCAGGCCCATGAGCAACAGCCCAAGCTCGACATCGTGATGATCGCCGGCAACCACGATTCCGGCTCGCGGATCGAACTGCCGGCTGCCTTGATGCGGCGCCTGCGTACTCACGCGCTGGGCCGTGTGCATTGGCTCGATGAAGGCCAGCTGGACGCCGAGCGCCTGCTGATTCCGCTGACCAACGCCCGCGGCAAGGTCTGCGCCTGGTGTTTGGCCCTGCCATTCCTGCGCCCGGCGGAAGTCACCGGCCCACAGCTGGGCGACGACTACCTGCAAGGCATCACCCAGGTGCACCAACAACTGATCGCCGCTGCCCAGGCCAAGCGCAAGAAAGACCAGGCCCTGGTCGCCATCAGCCATGCGCACATGGCCGGCGGCGCAGTCTCGGAAGACTCCGAGCGCAGCCTGATCATCGGCAACGCCGAGGCCCTGCCGGCGCGTCTGTTCGACAAAGCCATCAGCTATGTCGCCCTGGGCCACCTGCACAAACCGCAACGGGTCAACCGTGAGGAGCGCATCCGCTACAGCGGCTCACCGATTCCGTTGTCGTTCGCTGAAATCAACTATCCGCACCAGGTACTGGAAATCGAGCTCGACGGCGCCGAGCTGGTCAGCGTCGAGCCTCGCCCGATACCGCGGGCCGTGGCCCTGCAACGTATCGGTCCGGCACCTTTGGGCGAGTTGCTGCAACAGCTGGCCGACCTGCCGGTGATCGATCTTCTGGACGATCCCAACCGCCAGAGCTGGCTGGAAGTGCGGGTGCACCTGGACGAGCCGCAGCCAGACCTGCGCCAGCAGATCGAGAGTGCCCTGCAAGGCAAGGCCGTGCGTCTGGTGCGCATCAGCGCCGAATACGCTGGGCGCGACAGGCAGGACGAGGGCGAGCAACCCTTCGTCGAGCTGTCGCAATTGACCCCGCAAGACCTGTTCAGTCGCGCCTGGGAACAGGCCTATGGCAACCCGGTCGATGAGCAGGCTCTGGCTGATTTCGCCCAGCTGCTGCAAGACGTCCAGTTGGAGGAGGCTCAGCCATGAAGATCCTTGCCATTCGCCTGAAAAACCTCGCCTCCTTGGCAGGCCCGATCGACATCGACTTCACCGCCGAGCCCCTGGCCAGCGCCGGCCTGTTCGCCATCACCGGCCCCACCGGCGCTGGCAAGAGCACCCTGCTCGATGCCCTGTGCCTGGCGCTGTTCGGCGCAGTCCCCCGCCTGGACGACATCGGCCGGGAGGCCAAGGTGCCCGACGCCGATGGCGAGATCCCGACCTCCGACCCACGCAACCTGCTGCGCAGAGGTACCGGCAGCGGCTATGCCGAGGTGGACTTCGTCGGCATCGACGGGCGCCGCTACCGCGCCCGCTGGGAAGCCAACCGCGCCCGCGAGAAAGCCAATGGCAAGCTGCAACACAGCCGACAGAGCCTGTACGATCTGGACAGCGAGCAACTGCTTGGCAGCGGCAAGAACGAATACAAGCATATGGTCGAAGCACGCCTGGGCCTGAACTTCGAGCAGTTCACCCGCGCGGTGATGTTGGCCCAGAGCGAATTCGGCGCCTTCCTCAAGGCCGACGACAAAGAACGCAGCGAGCTGCTCGAAAAGCTCACCAACACCGCCATCTACACCCGCCTGGGCCAACGCGCCTTCACCAAGGCCAAGGAAACCGGCGAACGGCACAACGACCTGAAGAAGCAGGCCGAGCACCTGCTGCCCATGGACACCGAAGCCCGCGCCGCACTCGACCAGCAACTGGAGCAGGCCCAGCAACAGTTCAAGGCCGACCAGGCGCGCCAGCGGCAACTGCAGCAACAACGCACCTGGCTTCAGGAGCAGCGCCAGCTACAGGCCCAGTACACCGAGGCCCAACAGGCGCTGCACGCGGCCGAGCAACAGTGGCAGCAACTGGCCGAGCAGCGCCTGGACCTGCAGCGTCTGGAACGCCTCGCGCCGCAGCGCCATCAGTTCCATCGCCAGCAAGTGCTGACCGCACAGTTGACCCCACTGGCTGCGGAGCTCGCCGACCAAGCCCGCCAGCAAGACGAACTGCAAGCCCGCATGGGCGAACTCGAGCAGGCGCTTGAAGGCGCGCGCCAAGCGCTTGCCCAGCGCCAAGCCCAGCACAGCGAAAACGCCCCACGCCTGCGCCAGGCCTTCGCCACCCAGGACAGCCTGGCGCGCCTGAGCGAAGAACTGGCCGCCCAACGCGCCGCTGCCGAGCAGGCAGCCCAGGAGGTCGCCGACAACCAGCAGCAATTGCAGCAGTTGGAGGAAAACCAGCAACGCAGTCTGCACACCTTGGCGCAGATCGATGCGGCGCTCGCGCACAGTGAACAACTGGCCGGGCTGACCGATGCCTGGCAAGCCTATCTGCCGCAGTTGAAGCAAGTGATGCTGGTAGGCGGCCGCCTGGCCAAGGGCCGTGAAGAGCTGCCGGGCCTGCAGGCCCAGGTCAGCCAGGCCAATGCCCAATTGCAGTCCCAACGCGACAGCTTCGAGCTGTTGTTCCGCGAAGCCGGTGCCGAACCCCAGGCGCTGGCCGAGCAGATCGACCTGCTGGGCGCAATGCTTCAGGACAACCGCAAGCAGCAACGCGTGGTCGAAGACTTGTCACGCTTGCACGGCCGCGAACAGGAACTGCGTCATACCCTGGCCAGCCTGCGCGAGCGCCAGCAGCAGGCCATGCAACAGCGCCAACAGCTCATCGGCCAAGGCACCGCCGCCAAGGCCGAGCTGGAAGCCGCCGAACAGGCCCTCGCCCTGACCCGCCAGTTACTGGAACGCCAGCGCCTGGCACGAACCAGCAGTGTCGAGGAGCTGCGCGCGCAACTGCGCGACGGCGAGCCCTGCCCTGTTTGCGGCAGCGCCGAGCATCCCTTCCACCAGCCCGAAGCCCTGTTACAGAGCCTGGGCCGCCATGACCAGGCCGAAGAAGACGCCGCCCGCACCCAGGTCGAGGCCCTCAACAACCAGTTGATGGAACTGCGTACCCAACTGGGCGTGGTCAACGCCCAGCTCAAGGACTACCAGCAGCAACAGGTACAGTTGGGCGAGCAACTGCAACCGCTCCTCGAGCAGCTCCAGGCCCATGCCCTGTGGCCCGCCCTCGCACCGCAGGACGACAAAGGCCGCAGTGCCTGGCTCGACGGCCAGCTGCGCCGCCTGGATGAAGAGATCACCCGCGACGAGAAGCGCCAGGGCACCTTGCTCGCCCTGCAAAAAGACGCTGCCCGCCTGAACCAGCAGTTGCAGGCTGCCAGCGAAGCCCAGCAGCAGGCCCAGCGTCATCTCGAGCAACAACACCAGGCCCTGGCGACCGATGAGCAACAGCTTGAGCAAGGTCTCAACGATCTGACCAACGTCCTGCCCGCGGACATCCTCCAGGCCCTGCGCGACGATCCGGCCAACGCCTTCCTCGGCCTCGACCAGCAGATCGCCCAGCGCCGCCAGCAGCTCGACCAGCGCAAGGACGAGCAACAAGAACAACAGGCACGCCAGGTTCAGCTGGACAAGCTGCGCGACCAGCAGCAATTGCGCCTGAACACCCAGCAGCAACTCCAACACAAGCTCGCCACCCTGGATGAACAGCGCCTGCAAGCCTTGGCCACCCTGGCTGAACTGCTTGGCGAACAGCCCAGTGCCGAGGCCTGGCAACAGCACATGGACGCGCAACTGGAACATGCCCGCCTCGCCGAGACCGAGACCGCCGAGCGCTTGCAGGAACTGCGCACCCAAGGTGTGCAACTGGCCGGCGAGCTCAAGTCCAGCCGCCAGCGCCAGCAGGCGCTGGAGCAGGAGTGCCAGCAGTTGCAAGGCCAGATCGCCCAATGGCGCAGCGAACATCCCGAACTGGACGACACCGGCCTGGACCGCCTGCTGGCCATCGACGATGCCCAGCTCGGCGAACTGCGCCAGCGACTGCAAACGGCGGAAAAAGCCATCGAGCAAGGCCGCGTGCTGTTGCAGGAGCGTGAACAGCGCCTGCAGCAGCACGTCGCCCAAGCCACCGGCGAAGTGGACCCCGAGTCTCTGGAAGCAGCGCTGACCACCCTCGAGCAAGCGCTGGCCAGCCAGGAGCAGCAGTGCGCCGAACTGCGCGCCCGTCAGGCCGACGATCAGCGTCGCCAGCAAGCGCACCAGGCGTTGGCCAGCGAGATCGAGCAGGCCTATCACCAGTGGCAGCGCTGGGCACGTCTGAACGCCCTGATCGGCTCGGCCTCGGGCGACGTCTTCCGCAAGATTGCCCAAGGCTACAACCTGGACTTGTTGCTGCATCACGCCAACAGCCAATTGCGCCAACTGGCCAAGCGCTATCGCCTCAAGCGCGGCGGCAGTGCCCTGGGCCTGCTGGTACTGGACACCGAGATGGGCGACGAGCTGCGCTCGGTGCATTCGCTTTCCGGCGGCGAAACCTTCCTGGTGTCCCTGGCCCTCGCCCTGGGCTTGGCGTCCATGGCCTCCAGTACCCTGCGCATCGAATCGCTGTTCATCGATGAGGGCTTCGGTAGCCTGGACCCGGAGTCTCTGCAACTGGCGATGGATGCCCTCGACGGGCTGCAGGCACAGGGGCGCAAGGTGGCGGTGATCTCCCATGTGCAGGAGATGCACGAGCGCATCCCGGTGCAAATCCAGGTCCGCCGCCAGGGCAATGGCCTGAGCGATGTGGAGGTGTGTGGGTGAGGCTCTATTCGTTCCGCCGCTGCCCCTGGGCCATGCGCGCACGCCTGGCCCTGCGTTATGCCGGCTGCCCGGTGGAGATTTGCGAAGTGGCGATGAAGAACAAGCCCGCCGAACTCCTGGCATTGTCGCCCAAGGGCACGGTGCCGGTGCTCGACACCGGTGATCACGTGCTTGAAGAAAGCCTGGACATCATGCGCTGGGCCCTGGAGCAGAACGATCCACAGGATTGGCGTCTGCAGGCCGCCCCCGCGGCGGCGGCCCAGGCGTTGGAGCTGATTGCGCGCAACGACCACACCTTCAAGGCCCAGGTGAATCTGTACAAGTACGCCGAACGTTACCCTGAACATTCGCGCGAGCACTACCGCCAGCAGGCCGAACCCTGGCTGGCGGAACTGGAAGGATTGCTCGAAGGCCGTCCGTACCTGCTGGCAGAGCACCCGAGCCTGGCCGATGCCGCCCTGCTCCCCTTGATGCGTCAGTTTGCGGGGGTGGAACCGGCCTGGTTTGCCGGGGCACCGTACCCACGTGTGCGCACTTGGTTGCAGGGCTGGCTGGAATCAGACCTGTTCAAGGCCATCATGGCCCGCTGAGGCCCTGTGTCTGCAGGGTGCCCATTCGCGGCGGCTCGACGCCTCGATAAGCCCGTCCCCACAGGCACAGCGGTGTGCTTGAGAGCACCGAAGGACCTGTGGGAGCGGGTTCACCCGCGAAGAGGCCGGCGCAGCGACCCGAGACCGGCGTTTGTATCTTTCAGATAGCCAGGATCGGCGAAGAGAACAGCAACAGCACCACCGCCGCGATACGCCACATCATGCTCCACCTCCGGAGTCAAAAATACAGCGTCAAATTTAAACATATGGCGTTGTGCTACTACCACCCCTTCTACGAATCAATGTGCGTGTTTTCCGCCCAGGGCTGCATGGAAATGCGCGCTTTGCTGCAGGTACTTTTCGGTATAGCTCTGGGTGACAGACGATTTACCGCGCACTTCGACCTGAGCATGGGCAGGCAGGACGACAGAGGCGGAAATGGCGGAAGCGGCAATGACCGGGAAGAGATTGAAGTTCATGCGGGCTGTCCTCGACTTCGATGGTTTGACGATGGCCGTTGTTGGCCTTGGGTCAAACTTACGCCGCCAGGGAGGCCCGCAGAAATTCATTGCGCCAGTAGCGATTATCAAGCCGATTGATAGTCACTCGAGAAACTTGAGGTCCGACGGCGCGTCCTGGGACAGGGTCTGGACAGTCTCGCCGAGCTTGCCGCTGCGTGGGTCGCGGCGCATGACCACGATCTGGTTGCTCTTCTGGTTGGCCACCAGCAAGAAGTTGCCACTCGGATCTAGGGCGAACTCCCGGGGGTGGTCTCCCTCCACCGAGCGGCGCTGCAACAGGCTCAACTGGCCGTCATCCTTGCCCACCGCATACACCACGATCTCGTTGGCAGTGCCGCGGTTGCTGACATAGAGGAATCGGCCGTCGGCCGACAAGTGCAGCCCTCCGGACGCCTTGGCCGCAGCATCCTGCTGCTCGGTCAGGGGCAGGCGCTGGCGTTCGATCAGGTTGCCGTCCTGGGCCTCGAACGTCACCACCTCGCCGCTCATTTCCAAGGTCAGGTAGGCGTACCGGCCCTTGGCGTCGAACAACAGATGACGCGGGCCGCTGCCGGCAGGCAAGGCCACCGAAGCGGGGATCGCCGGGCTCAAGGGATGCTGGGGGCTGGCACCGTCGTAGCGGTAGATGAATACCTTGTCTGCGCCCAGGTCGCTGGCGTACAGGTGGCGACCGTCGGGCGAAAGCACCACCGAGTGCACATGGGCACCGGACTGACGTTCGGGATTGACCTTGCTCGGGGCATGGCGCAGCTGCTGGACCGCCTCCTTGAGCGTGCCGTCCCGTGTCACCGGGATCACCACCAGGCTCCCCCCCGGCACAGGTGCGACAGCGTAGTTGGCAATGAACAGGTAGCGCTGGTCATGACTGAGGCTGGCATGGGTCGGCTCGTCGCCACGGCTGGCCACCTGGTTGAGCGGCTTGATCTGGCCCTGGGTGCCCAGCGAAAAACTGCTCACGTGGCCTTGTGGCGTTTCGTTGACCACGAACAGCAAGCGCTGGTCAGCCGAGAGCACCAGCCACGAGGGGCTCACGCTCTTGACCACCTGCAGCGGCGTGGGGTCGATCTGGCCGCTGCGGGTATCGAAGCTATAGCGATAGAGCCCCTGACTGGCGCCATCGGTATAGCTACCGACTAACAGCACGCCTGCGTGTGCGTTGAACGTCAGGCCCATGAGACTAGCGGTCAGCAGGCTCTTCCAGATCTTCATCGTCGTCATCTTCCGAGGCGCGCAAGGCATCCATACAGACTAGCCGATGCTCACCGTCGGCATCGTCGAGCAGCCATTGATCGCCCTCGGCGACTGCGGCGGCGACTTGCTCTGGCGTGAAGCGCCAACGGCGCAGTTGACGGCCGTCCATGCATTCGACCGACAGGCCATCGGCGTCGAAGGTGAAATCGAAGGCATGCAGCCCATCGATCAGCAGCATGTCACAGGATTCGAGGGCAGTGGCAAGGGTGGTCATGGAAAGGTCCGCAGAGAAATGGAGCGGCATTATAGCCTCGGCGACGCGAGAGCTGTGGCCGCGAGTCACGCCTGCGAAGGGCCGCAAAGCGGCCCCCCCTCCGGATCAATGTGCGAAGATCGACCCACCCGCCTTGCCCGCCAGCTTCTGCGGACGAATCAGGAAGCGCGCCAGCGCCGGCAGCAGCCACAGCGCGCCGAACATGTTCCACAGCAACATGAAGGTCAGCATCAGGCCCATATCCGCCTGGAACTTGATCGCCGAGAAGATCCAGGTGCACACCCCGATGGCCAGGCACAGGCCGGTGAACAGCACCGCCTTGCCGGTGGAGCGCAAGGTTTCGTAGTAGGCCTCCTGCAGCGGCAGCCCTGCCCGCAGGAAGCTCTCCAGACGGCTGTAGATGTAGATGCCGTAGTCCACGCCGATCCCCACGCCCAGGGCCACCACCGGCAAGGTGGCAACCTTGACGCCGATGCCCATGAAGGCCATCAGGGCGTTGCCCAGCACCGAGGTGAGCACCAGTGGCAGGACAATACACAGCGTTGCAGCGAACGAGCGGAAGGTGATCAGGCACATAGCTGCCACGCACAGGTACACCAGCACCAAGATGGTCAGCTCGGCCGACTTGATCACTTCGTTGGTGGCCGCCTCGATGCCCGCGTTACCGGCCGCCAGGAGGAACTGCAGGCCCTCTTTGTTATGGCTGTCGGCAAAGGCCTGGGCTGCCGCGGTCACCCGCTCCAGCGTCTCGGCCTTGTGATCGTTGAGGAACACCAGCACAGGCGCCAAGGAGCAATCGGCGTTGTACAGGCCATCGGCGCGGGCGATGGAGTTATTGAGCACGTCCGGGTTGCGCGACAGGGTCTCCCATTTCAGGCTGCCCTCGTTCATGCCTTTGATCACTTGCTTGGACACGGTCACCAAGGAGATCGCCGACTGCACGCCGGGGGTGTTCTCCATGGTCCACATCAGCTCGTCGATCGGAGCCATGGTCGAATGGATCGAGCAGCTCTCGGCCGGGGTCTTGACCATGATCACCAACACGTCGGAGCTGGTGGAGTAATTGCTGATGATGAAGTTGTTGTCCTGGTTGTAGCGCGAGTCAGGACGCAGCTCCGGCGCGCCCTGGTCAAGGTCGCCGATCTTGAGGTTCTGGCTGTACCACAGGCCGCCGGCAAAGGCCGCCAGGGCCAGGGCGATAGACACCGGCGCCACCTTGGGGCTGGCGAAGTTGGCCAGCAGGCGCCAGAACGGGTGTTCGCGGGTGGCGTCCTTCTTGCTGCGGGCAATGGCCTTTTGGCTGATGCCTACGTAGGAAATCGCTACCGGTAACAGAATCAGGTTGGTGAAGACGATCACCGCCACGCCGATCGACGCACCGATGGCAAGCTCACGGATCACGCCGATGTCGATCACCAGCAAGGTGATGAAGCCCACGGCATCGGCCAGGATGGCGATCATGCCCGGCAGGAACAGCTGCCGGAACGTGCGCCGGGCAGCGGTCAGGGCGTTGTCGGCTCCGCTCGACTGCAAGGCGATGCCGTTGATTTTCTGCACCCCGTGGGAGATGCCGATGGCGAAGATCAAGAACGGCACCAGCATCGAGTACGGATCCAGCCCGAAGCCGACCGCATGCATCAGCCCCAACTGCCAGACCACGGCCACCAAGGTGGTGATGAGCACGGCGATGGTGCTGCGGATGCACCAGGTGAACCAGTACAACAGTGCCCAGGTGATGGCCAGGGCCACGCCGAAGAACATCACCACCATCACCAGACCGTCGATCAGATCACCGACTTTCTTGGCGAAACCGACGATGTGGATCTTCACGTTGGGATTCTGGGCCTGGAACTTGTCGCGAATCTTCTCTTCCAGCTGATGGGAAAACTGCTGGTAGTCGAGCTTGACCTGCTTGCTCTGGTCTTGAGGGTCCGGGTAACTCTCCATCAACGGCACGTCGACGATGCTGGACTTGAAGTTGTTGGCCACCAGACGCCCGACCTGGCCGGACTTGAGCACGTTGTCGCGCAGCTCGTCGAGGCTTTCGGCCGAGCCGTTGTAAGTGTTGGGGATCACCTCGCCGCCGGCGAAGCCGTCTTCGGTCACCTCGGTCCAGCGCACGCTCGGACTCCACAGCGACTTGAGCCCAGCCCGGTCGACGCCCGGAATGTAGAAGACCTCGTCATGGATCTGGCGCAAGGTCTCCATGTAGTCCTTGTCGAAGATATCGCCATTGACCGCTTCCACCGAGATGCGCACGGTGTTGCCGAGGTTGGCCAAGTCATTGCGGTGCTCGAGCATCTGTTCGATGAACGGGTGCTGCAGCGGGATCATCTTCTCGAAACTGGTAGACGGGCGGATCTGCGTGGCCTGCCAGAACAGGAAGATGCTCACCAGCAGGCACAGGGCGATGACGGCCGGCCGATTGTTGAAGATCAGCCGTTCGAGCAAGGTCGCCTTGTCTTGATGATGGTGCTGGTGCATGTCGAAACTCTCCCGGCTGGTCATTGCTGCCCCTCCTCTGCGCCTTCAGCGGTGGCCAGGTGCACGCCCCCTTGGCCCACCAACAGCAGACCGCCATTGGCAAGCTCCGCGGCGCCCGACAGGGCGAGACGGTCGGCGCGGTTGTAGACCGTGAAGCTCTGGCCGTCATCGCGGCTGCGCAGTACCGTGCCGCCATTGCCCACCAGAACCAGGCTGCCATCCTTGAGCAAGGTGGCGCTCGCCAGGCCGAACTCCAGCGAGCCACGGGCAGCCTTGAGCGCGATCGGCTGCCAGGTATCGCCGAAATCAGTAGAACGGAACAGGTTGCCGCGCAGGCCGTAGGCCAGCAGCGTGCGGGGGTGAGCAGTGGCGATCACGCCGAACAGCGACCCCTCGTAGGGGCCTTCGACGCGCGACCAGCTCTGGCCGTTGTCGCTGGAACGGAACATGCTGCCCTGTTCGCCGACGATAAACAGGCCCGCATCCTTGATGCTGGCAATAGCGTTGAGGTGCAACTGATCGGGGTTGTCCAGCCGCTCGGCGATGTCCTGCCAGTGCTGGCCGCCATCGGTGGTCTCGATCAGGGCGCCATAGGCACCCACGGCAAATCCATGCTGGGCATCGAGGAAGGTCACGTCGAGCAATGGTGCTTCGCGCGCGAGGTCTTCGAACTGTTTGCTCCAGGTGGCGCCGCCATCGTTGGTGGTCAGCACCTGGGCGTCATGGCCGACCGCCCAGCCGCGCTTGTCGTCGAGGAAGAACACTGCCGTGAGCAACTGCCGGGTGGGCACCCGGGCCTGGGTCCAGGTCTTGCCCTGGTCGTCGGAGAACAGGATATGGCCACGGTCGCCGACCACCACTAGCCGTTTACCGAGATTGGCGGCATCGATCAACAGGCTCTGGCTGGCCCTGGCCGACTCCACCGAGTACTCCTCGGCAGCGGCGGCCTGGGCACCACCTGCTGCTGTCGAGATGGCCAGCGCCAGCCACATGCTGGCCGCCAGTGGCCAGGCACCACGCCGGGCACGCGCCCTAATCCGGTCTCTCATGACCGCTCCCCTTTTGTGTTCTTGTAGTGGGTGAGCCTATTGGCAGGTGCTGCGAAAACCCTGTTCCAGAGCACTGCAATGGCTTTGGGGCCATCCTATCGGGGATATCGGCGGGAAAACAACGAGCGGGACGTTATGTTTTGTTAAGCAAAAGAAAGGGGCTGCTGCGCCCCATCGCAGGCTTCGCCAGCTCCCACCTAGGTTGATAGGGGCTGACGAAGCCTGCAATGGGGCTGCCCAGCAGCCCCTGTCAGTCCGGTTCAGGCCAGACTCTTGCTCACCACTTCATACACATCGCTGGACAGCGCACCACAAGCCAGGATGCGCTCCAGCTCGCCACGCATCAGAGCCTGGCGCGCATCGTCGTACTTGCGCCAGCGGGTCAGCGGCGCCAACTGGCGCGAAGCGATCTGCGGGTTGAGCGCGTTGAGCTCGATCACCAGGTCCGCCAGGAAGCGGTAGCCCGAACCGTCGGCGGCGTGGAAGTTCACCAGGTTCTGCCCGGCGAAGGCACCGATCAGCGCACGCACCTTGTTGGGGTTCTTCAGGGTGAAGGCCGGGTGCTGCATCAGCGCCTTGACCCGCGCCAGGCCACCCGGCAGGGGGCTGGCGGCCTGCACGCTGAACCACTGGTCCATGACCAGCGGGTTGTCCTTGAAGTGCTCGGCGAAGGCGTCCAGGGCCTTGGCGCGCTCGGCCTCGAACGGCGAATTGACCAGCACCGCCAGGGCGGTGAGACGCTCGGTCATGTTGTCGCAGTGCTCGAACTGCTCCAACGTCGCCTGCAACACCTGCGGCTTGCCGGTGAGCATCAGGTACGACAGGGCGATGTTCTGCAGGCTGCGGCGCGCGAAGTGCTCGGCTTCGGCGACGTAAGGGGTCTTGCTGGAGACTTCGCGGTTGGCCTGGTAGCGCGCCCACAGGGCGTCGAACAGCTGCTCGGCGATCTGCTTGCGAGCGAATTCACGGGCTGCATGGATGGCATCGACGTCGGCCACCTGGCTGATCTCGGTCAGGTACGCCTCACCAGGCAGCGACAGCATCTCGGCGACCATCGCTGCATCGAGCGCCGCATTGCCCAGTACTGTGCCCAGGGCAGTGATCAGCCGCTGATCGAGCTTGAGGGCCTCGCCGCGCTGATATTGGCCGATCAGCTCCTGCAACACCTGCACCGACAGCTGCTGACCCGCTTCCCAGCGGTTGAAGCCATCGCTGTCGTGCTGCATGAGGAACATCAACTGGTCGCGATCGTAGGGGAAGCTCAGCTTGACCGGCGCGCTGAAACCACGCAGCAACGACGGCAGTGGCTTGGCGGCGATGCCTTCGAAGGTGAAGGTCTGCTCGGCTTCGGTCACCGACAGCACGCGGCTGGTGCCCTGCGGTACAGCTTCGCCGGCCAGGCGCAGTGGCAGGTCGTTGCCCTGGGCGTCCAACAGGCCCAGTTCCACAGGGATCACGAACGGTTGCTTCTGGGCTTTGTCCGGGGTCTGCGGGCAGCTCTGGCGGAAAGTCAGGCTGTAGGTCTGCGCGGCAGCGTCATAGGCTTCGCTCACCTCCAGGCGCGGCGTGCCGGCCTGGCTATACCAACGCTTGAACTGGGTCAGGTCCACGCCGTTGGCGTCTTCCATGGCCTTGATGAAGTCATCGCAGGTCACGGCCTGGCCGTCATGACGTTCGAAGTACAGGTCGCTGCCCTTGCGGAAGCCTTCGCTGCCCAGCAGGGTACGGACCATGCGCACCACTTCGGCACCCTTTTCATACACGGTCAGGGTGTAGAAGTTGGAAATCTCGATGAAGCTGTCCGGGCGAACCGGGTGGGCCATGGGACCTGCGTCCTCGGCGAACTGGTGCGTGCGCAGGTAGGCTACGTCCTCGATGCGCTTGACCGTGCGCGAGTTCATGTCGGCGCTGAACTCGGCGTCGCGGAACACGGTGAAGCCTTCCTTGAGCGACAGCTGGAACCAGTCGCGGCAGGTCACCCGGTTGCCCGACCAGTTGTGGAAGTACTCGTGGGCCACCACCCCCTCGACCCGCTGGTGGGCGGCGTCGGTGGCCGTTTCGGCACGCGCCAGCACACAGCTGGAGTTGAAGATGTTCAGGCCCTTGTTTTCCATGGCGCCCATGTTGAAGTCATTGACCGCGACGATCATGAAGATGTCCAGGTCGTATTCACGGCCGTAGACCTCCTCATCCCAGCGCATGGACTTCTTCAGGCTGACCATGGCGTGGTCGCACTTGTCGATGTTCTCTGGCTCCACGTAGATACGCAGGGTCACGTCACGACCGGACTGGCGGGTGAAGGTGTCCTCGACGCACCACAGGTCACCGGCCACCAGGGCGAACAGGTAGGCCGGTTTCATGAACGGGTCTTCCCACGTTGCCCAGTGACGACCGTCCTCGGCCGGTCCGCTGCCGACCGGGTTGCCGTTGGACAGCAACACCGGGTAGCGATGCTGCTCGGCGATCACGGTGGTGGTGAATTTGCTCATCACGTCCGGGCGATCGAGGTAGTAGGTGATCTTGCGAAAACCCTCGGCCTCGCACTGGGTGCAGAACATTTTGCCGGACTTGTACAGGCCTTCGAGCGCGGTATTGCTCTCTGGATGGATCTTCACGCTGGTATCGAGGGTGAACCGCTCGGCCTTGGGCTGCACGGTCAGGCTGTCGTCATCGACCTGATAGTCGCCGGTGGCCAGCGTCTGGTCATCCAGCTGCACACTCAGAAGCTCCAGTTGCTGGCCGTCGAGCACCAGCGGCGGCAGACCAGCGCCCCGGGCCGGGTTGCGGCGCATGACCAACTGCGCATGGACCAGGCTGTGGTCCTCGAACAGCTCGAACGTCAGGTGCGTCTCGTCGATCAGGTACTCAGGCGCCTGGTAATCCTTGAGGTAGATCACTTGCGGTTGTTCGGTACGCATCGTGCTGGTCCTTTTACTGGTGCACGGCCAATTGATAGGCCGTGTACTTGCGAATGTTGATCACACCGGTGTCGAAGATCAGGTACTGGCCCTTGATGCCCAGCAGCGTGCCTTCGGCCACCGGGTCTTTGTCCAGGTTGAAGCTCACGATCTTTTTCGGATAGGCCTCGACCGGGTAGCGCATTTCGACCACTTCGGCGTCGGCCAGCGGCTGGATCGCCTGCAGGCCAAAGCGCGCCTGCAAGCCCTGCAGGCCTTCGGCGCAGGCATCGAAGATCTGTTCGCGGATGGCTGGCAGGTCGAGCACGTCGGCGTCGCCCTTGAGCAGCGCTCGCCAGTTGGTACGGTCCGGTACCTGGCTGCGCAGCAGATCCTCGACCAGGCCGGACTGTTGCCGGGTGGCCACGCGCAGGATCGGCAAGGCCTGGCTGGCGCCTTGGTCGAGCCAGCGGGTGGGCAGCTGGGTGGCGCGGGTGATACCGACCTTGATACCCGAGGAGTTGGCCAGGTACACCACATGGTCGGTCATGCAGAACTGCTCGCCCCAGGACGGCTCACGGCAGGTGCCGGCGTCGTAATGGCATTTTTCCGGGGCCATGATGCAGACATCGCACTGGGCCAGCTTGGTCATGCAGGGGTAGCAGTAACCCTGGCTGAAGCTGGTCTTGGTGCGCTTGCCGCAATGGGTGCAGTGGATGGCGCCGAGGTACTCCAGGCGCAGGGTCTTGCCGATCAGTGGATTGACCGGCACCTGCTCCTCACCGAGGCGAAAGGCGTATTGGACAACCGGTGCTTCCAGGCGCACCGCCATTTTGCTCAGAGAGCCACGAGCGAGTTCGATCAATGTACCGAGTCCGACTTGAACAGGATGTTGGGGACCGGTGCCGATTTCGACGCGCACTCCTGTGGGCCCATATAGCCGGTGCGCTGCTCCTCGGGCAGGTTCTTCATCTCCCAGGCGATCACCGCCTGCAGCGACAGCGCTTTCTGCTCCGGGGTCAGCTTGCGGCCGTCAGCCCATTTGCCGATTTCCACGGCCAGTTTCAGGCTCTCGTAGATCTCGGGGGTGATGTTTTCGATCATTTGCGCAAAGGTGGACATAACATCTCCTAAATCAAGCCGACAGTTTACGCCGTGCCAGGGCCCCGCCCAAGAGCCCGGTCAGGCATCCGATGAGCAGTCCACCGACGTGGGCGGCATTGGCGATCTGGCCGAAGCCGAGCTGGCCGACCACGCCGGTCAGGCAGATCAACAGCCACACCAGCATCATCACCAGTACGCCCTTGGGCAGGCTGAACAACGGGCTGGGCGCCAGCCACTGGTACAGCCAGACATGCCCGAGCAAACCGTAGAGCACACCGGACAAGCCGCCGAACAGGCTGGGGCCGCTGGTGTAATGCTGGGCCAGGTTGGACACCAGGCTGAACAGCAAGGTCAGGCCCAGCAACGCCCAAGGGCCCTGGCGCAACTCGATGCGCCGCCCCAACTCCCAGTACCACAGGGCGTTCATGGCCAGGTGCAGCACACCGAAATGCAACAGCATCGGCGACACCAGCCGCCACCACTGCCCCTCGGCCAAGCCTTGCTCCAGCGAGGTGAAGTACAGGTACTGGCCCTGCACTCGGAAATCCAGGAAGGTGAACCAGCCGACCGTCGACAGGTTGTCACCCAGACCGGTCAGCACGGCGACGACCAGGCACGCCAGCAGCATCCCGGCGGTGATCTTGCAGGCCCGGGCCTGCTCAGCCAGGGAGGGACGCTGGGCCATGCCCGCGAGCACTTCTTCGGGCAACTGGATTTCGTCGTTGCCCTCGGGATAGCGCTGATACAGCTCGCGCACGTCCTCGGCCAGCGACTCCGGCACCCAGAGGATCTGCTCCTGTCCCTGCTCGACCACCCGGTGCGGGACCTGCAACCGGCGCAACATCTTGACGAATCCGCCCAGGTCGACCGACAGCGGCAGGCGCATTGCGGCGATCACGTTCATTGGCTGGCCTGCGGGCGTTCGACGTCGACCCAGACGAACTTGTGGGGGTCGATGCGGGTTTCATCATCCAGGCGGTAGGCCGCCAGCTTGCCGTAGAGCACGGCGCTGTAGTCCAGGCAGGCCAGGTTGCCGCGGATCGGGGCCGGGCGGCCGCTGCGCCAGTAGTGACCGACGAACAGCAACGGCTCGTCCTCGGCGTAACGCAGCAGGGCGTTTTTCTGGCTGTGGCTCAGGGGCGTGCGGGCCACGTCCTCGGGCAGGGCGTCGGGCTGGAACACAATGTCTCCATAGGTTTGAGGGTCTTCTTCCCAGAACTTGGTGCGGAAGAAGGCGCGAGTCAGACCATCGCCACCGGTCAGCGTCAGACCGTCCGGCAGGCGCATGTCGGTACCGCGCAGCAGGCGGTTGCATACGGTAGATGCAAAGCTACCGGAGACCGCCGAGGCCTGGATGAAATGCTCATCGATGCACCCGTTCGGGTACTCCCGACGCAGCGGCTCGATCAGCCTCGGGTCCCAGCAGGCATGGACCAGGCGGAAGCGCCCAGCGTCGACGAACAACGGCAGCTCATAGAACCATTGCAGGAAATCGTGCCAGTCACCTGGGTGCTGGGCGAACTGGGTCAGGGTTTCGTCGATCAGCCGAGCGTGGCGCGGGGTGTGCTCGCGCACGTAGGTCTTGCCACTGCCTGGCAGCGCCGGAGTGACCCAGGCCAGGGCGTTGTACTCATGATTGCCCATGATGCAGAAGGCCTGCCCGGCTTCGACCATGTCATGGACGATGTGCAAGGCCTCGCGGATGCGCGGGCCGCGATCGACGATATCGCCGAGGAACAGCGCCTGGCGGCGAGGATGGCGCCACACGCCCCCCTGGCGCTTGTAGCCCATGGCGTCGAGCAGGCGTTCCAGGGTCAGGGCACAACCGTGTACATCGCCGATGATGTCGAAACTGCGTGCCGGATCGAACATCAGTCGCCTCCACTCCCCAGACGGCTGCCCCAGCCGAGCTTGGTGCGGCACACCTCGTAGTAGTTATGGTCCAGCGGATGGATCAGGCGCAGCTTCTGCGGTTTCTTGCTTACCGTGATGGTGTCGCCTGGGGCGCAGGTGAAGTGGTTCTGGCCGTCGCACGAGACCTGCGGGTAGATCTGCAGGTCCTGGGAGACGACGATCTTGAGTTCACTGTTGCCGTCCACCACGATCGGCCGCCCGGACAAAGTGTGCGGGTACATCGGCACGATGACGATGGCATCGAGCTTGGGGTGCATGATCGGCCCACCCGCGGAGAGCGCGTAGGCGGTGGAGCCGGTGGGGGTGGCGATGATCAAGCCGTCGGCCTTCTGGCTGCAGACGAACTGGCCATCGATGTAGATCTCGAACTCGATCATCCGCGTCGACTTGCCTGGGTGCAGCACCACGTCATTGAGCGCATCGCCCTGGCCGATGGCCTCGTTGTGGCGACGTACCTCCGCCTGCAGCAGGAAGCGGTTTTCCACCAGATAGTGGCCGTCGAGCACCTCGGCGACCTTGGTCTCCAGCTCGTCGGGACGGATGTCGGTGAGAAAGCCCAGGTTGCCGCGGTTGATCCCCAGCACCGGGATGTTGTGTCGAGCCAGGGCGCGAGCCGCGCCGAGCAGACTGCCGTCGCCACCGACCACGATGACCAGGTCGCAGACCTCGCCCAGCAGCTTGCGTGTGGAGGTTTGCAGGCCATGGCCGGGCAGCACCTCGGCAATGGTGTCCTCGAGGATCACATGCAGGTGGCGCTCGATCAGGAATTTTTTCAGTCGGCGAATGGTGTCCAGCACCTGGGAGCTGCCAAGGCGACCGATGATACCGATATTGCGAAATTGCTCCATGGTGCTCCTGCAAGGCTCTGCGGCGGGGTGACGGATGGCCAGTGTGGCCCTTGGGATTATGGGCGAAACGACCAGCCAGCGGCAAACCGGCTATGCTCGCTGGATGACGCCTTTCGCCGATCTTCACGACCTCCCTGGCCAGTTGCGCCGCCCCGCCGTACGCGACCTGGCGTGGACAGTGTTGTCGCCTGCCCTGCTGAGCCAACCGCCCTGTGCGCAACGTCACCCGTTGACGGCCAGCGCCTGGGCGGACGACCCCGAACGCCTGCGACAGTGGCTACTGGCGCTGGACCAAGACGAACAGGCGCTGCTCGACTGGCTCGCCCGCCTCACCAGCCACCGCCTCGGGCTGTACTACGAAAGCCTGTGGCAGTTCGCCCTAGGCCAGGCGCCCGGCGTCGAGCTGCTGGCAGCCAACCTGCCGATCCGCGAAGGCGGACACACCCTGGGAGAGCTGGATATCGTCCTACGTGACCGGGAAGGCGTTCACCATCTGGAACTGGCCATCAAGCTCTACCTGGGGCCATCCGGCGGGGACGGCCATGATCCGGCGCACTGGCTGGGCCCGGGCTGCCATGACCGCCTGGACCGCAAACTGGGCCACCTGGCCCGCCATCAGTTGACGATCTCATCCTGGCCCCAGAGCCGCCAGGCCCTGGCATCGCTAGGGGTGCACGAGGCACGGGCACATGCCTGGCTCGGCGGCTACCTGTTCTACCCTTGGCCAGTGCTTGCCGAAT
Source organism: Pseudomonas sp. CK-NBRI-02 (assembly GCF_008124495.1). Lineage (NCBI taxonomy): Bacteria > Pseudomonadati > Pseudomonadota > Gammaproteobacteria > Pseudomonadales > Pseudomonadaceae > Pseudomonas > Pseudomonas sp. CK-NBRI-02. The sequence goes on from NZ_VSJH01000006.1 coordinate 99,271, forward strand.
CACCGGTCGGCGCCAACGCACAGCATCTGCGCGGGCGCTGGTTGCGTCGAAGCGACTGGCCTGATTACCAGCAGGCCAATCCAACCGGACGCTGGCAGCCCCTGCCCCGCCATGCCTGGCTGGCACCGGCGCGGGTGGAGGCCACGGCGTGCTGGTCGCCCCTGCAGTTCGAGGCCTGGCTGGGCGAACTGGACGATCAGGCGCGCGCGCAATTGCTGGTCAGGCTGGAGGTGGCCGGGGACGGTACCTGGCAAGAGGCCGAGCGGGTGTTCCTGGTCGCCGACAGTTGGCCGCAACTCTCGGCTTGATAATCAAAGCGCCCCGACCTCGCGTCGGGGCCACACCAAGAACAAATTTCATCGACCTGGCGCAAAGAAAAAATCCAGCCTGCCATTAAAATACCTCTCACGCGCCACTCAAGAGCGCAATTGCGACCTGATGATGAGGAACCACCATGGCTTCACCCACGCCCACGGCGCATTACGCGCGTCTGTCCATCGCCCTGCACTGGCTGATGCTGGTGCTACTGGCTGCGGTCTACGCCACCATCGAGCTGCGCGGTCTGTTTCCCAAAGGCAGCGCCGAGCGCGACCTGATGAAAGAATTGCACTTCATGCTTGGCCTGACGGTGTTCGTGTTGGTCTGGCTGCGCCTGGCCCTGCGCCTGAGCCGCCCGACGCCACCGATCGTCCCCAAGCCACCGGCCTGGCAGACGGGGCTGGCGCACCTGGTGCACCTGCTGCTGTATGTGATGATGATCGGCCTGCCAATCGCCGGTTGGATCATCCTCAGCGCCGCCGACAAACCGATCCCTTTCTATGGCCTCGACCTGCCTGCACTGGTCGCGCCCGATCAAGACCTGGCCAAATTCGTCAAAGGCTGGCATGAACGCGTCGGCAGTTGGGGCTACTGGCTGATCGGCCTGCACGCCGTGGCCGGCCTCTATCACCACTATGTGCGCCGCGACGACACGCTGCTGCGCATGCTGCCCTATAAGTAACCGCGACGTCCCTGCAGCCCGCCGGTGTGCAGGAAGATCAGGCGTGTGCCGCGCGCAAAACGCCCGGCCACGACCTGATCGCGCAGGGCCAACAAGGCCTTGCCGGTGTACACCGCTTCCAGCGGCAGGCCACTTTCGCGCTCGCTCTGGTCAATGAACGCCAGCAGCTCATCGTCGATCCGGGCGAATCCGCCACGGCACGCGCCATGTAGTTCATAGCCGCCCTGCACCAAGGCCGAGAGGTTTTCTTCGACGCCATGCCCAGGTGGCACCGCCAAGGCGCCATGCACCCCACGACGGCCCTGCTCTGCCATCACCAGGCCTGCCAACGTGGTCCCGGTCCCCACCGCCAGCCACCAGCCGTGGTAATCCGTCCAACCCAACATCGGTAGCTGCGCCCTCGCCTGCTCCACGATCAGTCGACAACCCTCGGCGCCCGCCAGCCCGCCACCGCCTTCGGGAATGCAGTACCACCCAGGATAGCGCGCCAGCCAAGGCGTCCAGAAACCGACCTGGTGACGCTCCCGGTAGCCGCCGTAACCCAACCAGTGCAGCTCCATGCCAAAGGCCTGCAGATCACGAACGGTGGCAGTGTCCTGCGGATGCCCACGCAGCAGCCCAGCCGTGGCGAAGCCAAAGCGCTTGCCCGCAGCCGCCAGGGCGTGAAGGTGATTGGAGTGATTGCCGCCGAGGCTGATCAGCCCGGGGGCGCCCATGGCATGGGCGTCGCGCAGGTGGTGGCGAAGCTTGAACCCTTTGTTGCCGCTGATCAGCGGGTCGATCAGGTCCAGACGCAGCACGGCGAGCTGGACACCGGCGTGCTCGAGCCAGGGCAAGGACAACGGCTGCAAAGGTGCTTGGGGAAGGTCGGCAAAGGCGTAAGACATTGGGCGAGTGTATCGAGATCAGGAGGCTCCTGTGCACCCCGTCCTGCGCCTTTGCACCCGGTGGGCACCCGCTCAGAGCGTGGCATCGAACAATACCGTCACATCGCCCTGATACACACTGCCGGGATAGTCGAGCATGGATTTGACATGCTGGGAGACGACATCGAAGTGCAACTGCCCCGACTGGCCAGCCACGGGCATGGCCATTTCAAACGCCAGGGCGCTAGCGCGGCCGGTCGGAATAGTCAGTCGCTGCACAGGCGCATTGGCATGCTGCACGCTTGAGGGCAGCGTCAAGGCCACGTCTACCGGCACCTGATGCCCCGCGCCGTTGCGAATGCCACAGCTCGTCCCTTGATCGTACTGACACGTCTTATAGACCTTGAACGGGCCAGTGGACCACAGGTTCAAGCGCAGGCTGCGCTCCAGGCGAGAAGGCGGCGTGCCACCCCCGAGCCACCGCGACCAGCCCCCTGGAGGTTCCAGCACGGCACGATCACTCGCTGCGGGGAAGTTCAGGACGAAGGCGTGCTGCACGTCCAGTTCAAAGTTGATTGTGAGAGTCGGCGAGTTGAGATTGCTGACGCCATCGCCCAGATCAAAATCACCTCCCGGCCCCACCGTGAAGCTTGCACTGCCTCGATAGAGGCCCTGCTTCATGCGCAAAGCTGAAGGCATGGTCAGTCTATAGCCGATCCCCATGTCACTCACCGGGGTGAAATACACCTCTTTTGGCTTCCCCCCCTCACCGCTGGAATAACAGGGCGAGGGACTTTCGGGTGACCGCGTTGCCCAAAGATAATAAGCCCGATGCGCAACCAGATAGGTTCTTAGATAACGGCAGCCGCCCTGAGGAAAAGCCGTGAACACAGGATTAGCCGTATTGGAAAAATTTGTGTCGCCTTGTATTTTCTGACTGCTGTGAGTGATCTCGAAAACCAGCTGATGGGTGTCGATGCCCTTTTCATGGACCACCTGAACAGTACGACGTGCCGGTAACTTTATGTAGAACTGTTCCCGTGGATTCGCAGCTTGATGGGTCGACACCTTGTCGTAGGTTAGCGGCAAGCTCACCGTGAACGCCTGGAAGTCTTTGCACGCATTGGCCCAGATACTGCAGAAGCTGGCCTGGGGTGTGGTGTTCTCAAACGCTCCGGTCACATTCCCCTTGTAACGAGCACTGACAGTGACCTCTGCTGTCTGACCATCGAGCGGCGCAGTTAACAACCACAACAACACGCTCGTGCTGAATAGACGCGAGGCTGTAAATGCATTAATGATTTTGGTGGAAAACATGCAACGCTCTCATAAACTTGGGTAGCTTTCAGGAGCGTACGCGTAATCCCGACCATCCCTACAGGCGACGTTTCCGAGCGTCTTTGAAGAAACTTCCCAAGACCGAGATCACGGGAAGCGGAACAAACTGCGGGGGATGCAAAGCCCCCGCGCCCTCGAGACGATCACAATTGAGCAGCCAACCTCGACCCCTGGTTGATTGCCCGCTTGGCATCGAGCTCCGCCGCAACGTCCGCCCCACCGATCAGGTGCACCGATTGCCCCGCCGCGACCAGCCCGTCGTACAGCTCACGCAGCGGCTCCTGACCCGCGCAGATGACGACATTGTCCACTGCCAGCACCTGCGGCTCGCCCTCGCCGATACGCACATGCAGGCCATCATTGTCGATGGCCAGGTATTCCACGCTGTTGAGCATCTGTACCCGCTTGTTCTTCAGGCCTGTGCGGTGAATCCAGCCTGTGGTCTTGCCCAGGCCATCGCCGACCTTGGTTTTCTTACGCTGCAACAGGTACACCTGCCGCGCTGGCGCATGCGGCTCGGCCTTGATGCCTGCCACACCACCACGGGCCTCGAGATGGGTATCGATGCCCCACTCTTTCCAGAACGCCTCGCGATCCTGGCTGGTAGCCACCCCCTGATGTACCAGGTACTCGGATACGTCGAAACCGATGCCGCCCGCTCCGATCACCGCCACGCGCTTACCGACCGGTTTACGCTCGAGCAGCACGTCCAGGTAGCTCAACACCTTCGCATGCTCGATGCCTGGAATGGCCGGTGTGCGAGGGCTGATGCCGGTGGCGAGAATGATCTCGTCAAAACCGCCCGCCACCAGCTGATCGACCCCGACCCGAGTATTCAGACGCAGGTCGACACCGGTGCGCGCCACCTTGTTGCGGAAGTAACGCAGGGTTTCATGGAACTCTTCCTTGCCTGGGACACGTTTGGCGACATTGAACTGCCCGCCGATCTCACTGGCACTGTCGAAGAGCGTCACCTGGTGACCACGTTCGGCGGCCACAGTAGCCGCGGCCAGGCCCGCGGGGCCCGCACCGACCACGGCGATGCGCTTGATCTGGGTGACTGGGAGGTAGTTGAGCTCGGTCTCGTGGCAGGCACGAGGATTGACCAGGCAACTGGTGAGCTTGCCGGCGAAGGTGTGGTCCAGGCAGGCCTGGTTGCAACCGATGCAGGTGTTGATCTCTTCGCTGTGGCCTGCGGCGGCCTTGTTGACGAACTCCGGGTCAGCCAGGAATGGTCGGGCCATGGACACCATGTCGGCATCGCCTTCAGCCAGCACGGCTTCGGCCACTTCCGGCGTGTTGATACGGTTGGTGGTGATCAGCGGAATGCTCACAGCGCCCCGCAGCTTGGCGGTCACTTTGGTGAAAGCCGCGCGCGGCACCTTGGTGGCGATGGTTGGAATGCGCGCCTCGTGCCAGCCGATTCCGGTGTTGATCAAGGTAGCCCCGGCCTGCTCGATGGCCTTGGCCAGCAGCACGATCTCGTCCCACGTGCTGCCTCCTTCCACCAGGTCGAGCATCGACAGGCGGAAGATGATGATGAAATCGGTCCCGACTGCCTCACGCACCCGGCGCACGATTTCAACGGCCAGGCGCATGCGGTTCTCGTAGCTGCCGCCCCAACGGTCGGTACGCTGGTTGGTATGGGCGGCGAGGAACTGGTTGATGAAGTAGCCTTCCGACCCCATGATTTCGACGCCGTCGTAGCCCGCGCGCTGGGCCAGCGTGGCGCAGTTGACGAAGTCGGCGATCTGCTTCTCGATGCCCTGCTCGTCCAGCTCCTTGGGTTTGAACGGGTTGATCGGCGCCTTGATGGCGCTGGGCGCGACTTGGCGTGGGCTATAGGCGTAACGCCCGGCGTGCAGTATCTGCAGACAGATCTTGCCACCGGCGGCATGCACAGCCTCGGTGACGATCCGGTGCTGGTCGGCCTCCTCCTCGGTACTGAGCTTGGCCGCGCCGGAATACACCCCGCCTTCGTCATTCGGCGCGATGCCACCGGTGACCATCAGGCCGACACCACCCCGAGCCCGCTCGGCGAAATAGGCGGCCATGCGTTCGAAACCACCTGGGCGCTCCTCGAGGCCTGTGTGCATCGAGCCCATCAAGGTCCGATTGCGCAAGGTGGTAAAACCCAAGTCGAGCGGGGCCAGCAGGTGCGGATAAAGGGTGGCGGCCATGGATGAACTCCCAGGTGGCAGGATCACGGAGCGCGGGTGCCTCGCAGGCCCCGTCGTTTATAGACAGCGACATTAAACAGCCGTTTGAACAGGCTCAATGATCGAAACTGACAACTTATTGATCCTCCTGCACAGCAGGTCTACCCTAGGACACCCTATACAGTGAAGGTGCCTTGGCGCTTCATGCGAAAACTCCTGGCAGGCGCTCTAGCGCTGGTGATGATCGCCGCCCTCTGCGGCTACGGCTTCTGGACGATGCAGCGACCGGAAGGCCATTACCTTTCCGATTTGCGAATCGAACTAGCGCTCAACCACGGCGTACCGGGCGAACACGGCAACTTGCTGGGAATCGAACCGGTGCTCTACCCGGGCGATTACCAGAACCTGCAACGTCTGCACCGCAAGCTGTCAGCCTATCTGGAACAGGCTCGCGCCCAAGGTCTGGTCAGCCCGCGTACAGTGGTGGTGTTGCCGGAACACATCGGTACTTGGCTCTGGGCCCGGGGCGAAAAGAACGAGCTGTACCAGGTCACCCAGCGCCACGAAGCCTGGCAGTGGCTGGAGGTGAGCAACCCACTGCGCTACGGCTTGGCCATGCTCAGCGCCACCGGTGACGATCGCCGCTCCGACGCCCACCTGCGAATGAAGGCCGAACAGATGGCCAGCGACTATCAGCAACTGTTCGGTGGCCTGGCCAAGGAGTTCGGCGTGACGCTGGTGGCAGGCTCCATCGTCCTGCCCGCGCCCTACCTGGATAACGGCGTGCTGCGCCCCGGCAGCGGCCCTCTGTTCAACAGCAGCCTGGTGTTCGGCGGTGACGGTTCGGTACTGGGCCAACCCCAACGCCAACAGTATCCGGACAGCGAAGTACGCCGCTACGTCCATCACGGACGCAAGTTTCCCTTGCAGGTCATTCAGACCCCGGCTGGCCGCCTCGGCGTGCTGGTGGGCAGCGACAGCTGGTACCCGGAAAACTACCGGCAATTGGCGCAGCAGTCGGTGGATCTGATCGCCAATCCTGTTTTCCTCAGCGGCAAGGACACCTGGAATACACCCTGGCGCGGCAACCGCCACCAGGACGCGACGGCCGAATTGCCACTGCAACGTGGCGAAGTCAGCGAACAGACGGCCTGGCAACAACTGACCCTGACCGCCAACAGCATCACCCCAAGCCTGAGCGTATTCCTGCGTGGCCAGTTTTGGGAACAAGGCAGTGACGGACAGGGCTTTGCCAACCAGGCAGGCACCCATTTGGCCGGCACTTCCAGCCAGGGTGCGCGCCTGCTGAACCTTTGGTTGTAACCCCATGACCCGGCCTCGCGTACGCCTGGGCGACCTCTCGGTGGGCTTCGTCCAACCGCTGGGCGAAGCACTCCAGCAACTGGGCCACGACCCGGCTCCTCTCCTACGCCGCTATGGACTGGACCACCCTCGCCTGGCCGAAGCGGGCGCACGCCTGTCGATTCCCCGCTACATGCATTTGGGTCATGCCGCCATCGAGCTGTGCGGCGAACCAGCCCTAGGCCTGCACATGGGCCGCTTGAGTCGTCTGGCCCAGGCAGGGCTGGCTGGCGTCACGGCAGCCCAGGCCCCGACCCTGGGCGAGGCCGCGCGTGTCCTGCTGCACTTCGAGCCGCTGTATGCCGCCAATTACCGGGGACAGTCGAGCTTTCAGGAGGACGCCCACGGCGCTTGGCTGCGCTTCTACTCCATCAGCCCCTACAATGCCTACAACCGTTTCGTGGTCGACTCGCTGCTGGCTGGCTGGCTGGCCCAACTCTCGCACTTGGCAGGCCACTCGGTGCAGGCCGAGCGCATGGAGATCGAATTCCCGGCGCCCAGCTATGCGGCCCAATACCAGGCGTTGAGCGCAACCCCGGTGCAGTTTGGCGCATCCAGCAACCAATTGCGCCTGGACCGCGCCACCCTGGATTTGCCCAACCTCCAGCATTGCCCCAGCACCTGGCAGCACCTGTTGCAGCTGTGCGAAGCGGAATTGGCCCAACGCACCCGCGTGCGCAGCCTGGGTGAACGCATCACTCATCTGCTCGGCCCGTTGCTCAATGGTGGACAGGAACCGGACCTTGAAGCCGTGGCGCGTCACCTGCAACTACCCACTTGGACTTTGCGTCGCAAGCTGGCCGAGGAAGGCACGCGCTTTCGCAGCCTGCTCAATGACACACGCCGCGACCTCGCCGAAACCTACATCCGCGATACGGAGCTGGCCTTCGGTGAAATCGCTTATCTTTTGGGGTTTGCCTCGGCGGAGGCCTTCCAGCGCGCATTCAAGCGCTGGACCAGCCTGACGCCGGGGGAGTTTCGCCGCAATCAGCGGCGGGTGGGCTAAGACCTGTGTGAAATGCTAGAGCTCGGTGGCGTCGTCCGCCGGCTCCATAGGGTCCAGCTCATAGGCCTGGTATTCGAGCAACTCTTCCTGATAGTCATCCATTGGCTTGCTTCCTCTTCTCATTCATCTGTTCGGTCATGCCGTCACGCTAAGCGGGACGGATGAAGGTTTCATGACAGGTTTATGAAAGGTAAACGTAGCCGACGTTCGGGAAGTTAGGTGATCGCCTCTACAAAGGCGCAGGCGCCGCCTCGGTTGCAGGAGCCTCCTGCTGCACCTGGATCGGCGCAGGTTCGGCAGGCGGGGTGACAGGCTGCGAGCCCTGGCTATCATCGACCATGGGGGCCGCCGGTACTTCGCTGGCAGGCGCCGCGAGGGCTGCGGGTGCTGGGGCTGCAACTGGGGCTGCCACGGGGGCTGGGGGCGGTACGGGCTCAGCTGTCGAAGCCGGTGCGCTGACCGCGAGCGGCGCGGCCACAGGCTGTGTAGAGGTCTGCTCTGGCAGCCCCAGATCAGCAGCCGGCTTTTCGGACTTGGGCGTCTCGACCTTGGGCTCGGCCTTTTTCACTTTCTTAGGCTTTGGCAGGTAACTTTCGACCAAGGCGAAATAGCGCTCGTAGAACTGCGGCGCAGTGACTGTCTCGCTGGCCACCTTGACCATGGAATCGTCAGTCGAACCGATAGGCATGGATACCGAACCCAGCACGCCCACGCCAAGGCTCGCAGAGGTGTTGGATTTCTTCAGCGCATAACGATCCTGCAGGGCGTTGGCGAACATGGTGGAGCGCTGCTCATCACCGCTGTCCGGGACACAGGTGATGTTGAAGCTGATCTGCAGGTGATTCTCGGCGTTCTGCTGGAAACTCTTGTTACCCGCGATCTGGTTGGCACCGCTGCTGGTGATGATGTAACCCTGACTGAGCAGCGCACGCCGGGCTGCCTCGCACGAGCCAGCTTCGCTGACCGGGAAGCTGCGCGAAAACGTGCCCGAGTCGTCGAAGTTTTCGTGCTCGTAGATGGCGGGCTTCTTCGAGGAGCAACCGGATACGCCCGCCAGCACAAGGGCTAGCCCGAGCGCACCGAAGACGGAGGTTCTGGACATCATGGATTCCGGGTAGGACAAACTGCGCCTATTGTGCAACACATGGCTCATCACTGAAACCGCGTTGCACGCTTGGCTGGGCAAAATTCATATAATCGACAAGCAGGCCCACTTGAGTGAGGCGGGCCCAGAAAGCAAAAAAGCGACCCTAAGGTCGCTTTCGTGTTGCTTCGAGGTGTTCATGGAGCCTCGAAGCGAAGATGGCGCAGCGGACGGGACTCGAACCCGCGACCCCCGGCGTGACAGGCCGGTATTCTAACCGACTGAACTACCGCTGCGTATCGCTCAGGCTTGCGCCTGATTGAAACTGGGATCCCCCTTTCGATCACGGCTCGAAAGGCAGGCACAAAAAAAGCGACACGCTGATCGCTTTGATTGTTGCTTCAAGGTGTTCATGGGACCTCGAAGCGAATATGGCGCAGCGGACGGGACTCGAACCCGCGACCCCCGGCGTGACAGGCCGGTATTCTAACCGACTGAACTACCGCTGCGTATCGTTCAGGCTTTCACCTGATTGAAACTGGGATCGGCCTGAAGTGCTCTTGGCCTTCAGACCTCAGACCGGTGATGACACCCATCTGAAGAAAAAGTGGCGCAGCGGACGGGACTCGAACCCGCGACCCCCGGCGTGACAGGCCGGGAAAGGCAGGCACAAAAAAAGCGACACGCTGATCGCTTTGATTGTTGCTTCAAGGTGTTCATGGGACCTCGAAGCGAATATGGCGCAGCGGACGGGACTCGAACCCGCGACCCCCGGCGTGACAGGCCGGTATTCTAACCGACTGAACTACCGCTGCGCATATGGACTTGCGTCCGGTTCCTCTCAATTAGGAAGCTTCTTACGAAGTCTCCTGGGTCAGGAACATCTCAGGAAGTGGTGGGTGATGACGGGATCGAACCGCCGACCCTCTGCTTGTAAGGCAGATGCTCTCCCGGCTGAGCTAATCACCCTCGCAGTGTTGCTTGGTGCGTTTGCTTCGCTGAGGCCGCGAAATTTACGCAGGTACCGAAGCTAAGTCAATAGCCCCATTGGATTTTTTTTCAAAAAGGCCGAAAAAGCTACAAGCTGCGAGTGGCAAGCGACAAGGAAACGCCTGCCGCTGTAGCAAGTAGTCCTGTCCCACAAATGACGAAGGGACCTCACGGTCCCCTCTTGCAGCTTGTGGCTAAAAGCCTGCAGCTCAGGTGTAGATCATTTTGCGGCTCATCCCGCCATCGACCACGAACTCCTGGCCGGTGACGAACCCTGCCTGGCGTGACAACAGCCAGGCCACCAACGCCGCGACATCCTCCACCGTCCCTACCCTGCCCGCAGGATGCTGGGCATGATCAGCCTCGGTCAGCGGTTCGGCACGGCGCTGGGAAGGGTCCCGGGCGTCGATCCAGCCAGGGCTGACCGCATTGACGCGAATCTCCGGCCCAAGGCTCATGGCCAGTGCATGGGTCAACGCCAACAGGCCACCCTTGCTCGCCGCATAGGCCTCGGTGTCCGGCTCTGACTGCCGGGCCCGGGTGGATGTCAGGTTGACAATGGCCCCGCCATGGGCGCGCAGGTAGGGCGCACAATGCTTGGCCAGCAGCATCGGCCCGTTGAGGTTGACCGCCAGCACCCTGTTCCACTGGGACAACGACAGGCTCTCCAGGGTCTGGTTGTGTGGATTGGCGATAGCCGCATTGCAGACCAAGGCATCCAGACGGCCGAACTGCGCCAGCACCTCAGAGACGCCAGCGCTGACCTGGGCCTCGTCGGCGACATCCATAGACACGAACCAGGCATTGTCGCCAAGGGCCTTGGCCACTTTGGAACCCCGCACGCGGTCCAGGTCGCTGAGCACCACCTGCCAACCTTCGCAGATCAGCCAAGCGGCGATGCCCAGTCCGATGCCGCGAGCGGCACCGGTGACCAAGGCGACCCGACCATTGTGGCCCGGCTCACCGCCCTTCCAGTCGATCACAGCGCCGCCAGACCGCGGGCCAGATCGGCTTGCAGGTCAGCCACGTCTTCCAGGCCGACAGCGACGCGGATCAGGCTGTCGCGGATGCCTGCGGCTTCACGCTCCTGCGGCGTCAGACGCCCATGGGAGGTGGTAGCAGGGTGAGCGATGGTGGTTTTGCTGTCACCCAGGTTGGTGGTGATGGAAATCACGCGGGTCGCATCGATGAAGCGCCACGCGCCCTCTTTGCCCCCCTTGACCTCGAAACTGACCACCGCGCCGAAACCACTCATCTGGCGCTTAGCCAGTTCGTGTTGCGGATGGCTAGGTAGTCCGGCGTAATGAACCTTCTCCACACCCTCCTGCTTCTCCAGCCACTCTGCCAACGCTTGGGCACTTTCGCAGTGGGCGCGCATACGCAGCTTCAGCGTTTCCAGACCTTTGGTGAAGATCCAGGCGTTGAACGGGCTGAGCGTCGGGCCGGCGGTCCTCAGGAAGCCCACCACTTCTTTCATCTGCTCGCTGCGCCCAGCCACCACGCCACCCATGCAACGGCCCTGGCCGTCGATGAACTTGGTCGCGGAGTGGAAGACGATATCGGCACCGAGCTTGAGTGGCTGCTGCAATGCCGGGGTACTGAAGCAGTTATCCACGACCAGCATCGCGCCGCGGGCGTGGGCGATTTCGGCCAGTGCGGCGATATCGACCAGTTCGGCCAGCGGGTTGGACGGTGACTCGACGATCAGCAGCTTGGTGTTGGCCTTGATGGCCTTTTCCCACCCGCTGAGGTCGACCAACGGCACGTAGTCCACCTGCACGCCGAAACGCTTGAAGTACTTCTCGAACAGGCTGATGGTCGAGCCGAACACGCTCTGCGACACCAGCACATGATCACCGGCGCTGCACAGGGACATCACCACGGCCAGGATCGCGGCCATGCCGGTAGAGGTCCCCACGGCCTGCTCGGCGCCTTCCATGGCCGCCAGACGTTCCTCGAAAGCGCGTACTGACGGGTTGGTGTAACGCGAATAGACGTTGCCGGGTGTTTCGCCAGCAAAGCGCGCAGCCGCATCGGCGGCCGTGCGGAAGACATAACTGGAGGTCAGGAACAGCGCTTCGCTGTGCTCGGCTTCCGGTGTACGGTTCTGACCGGCGCGCACCGCCAGGGTGTCGAAACCGACACCCTCGAGGTCACTGTCCAGTCGACCGGCATCCCATTGATCGGTCATGCCGTCGCTCCCAAATCAGTTGTTGTAGAGGTCGATGATCGCGCTGACAGCCTGATTCTTCGCCTTGGCCAAATCGTTGCGCTGCTGCTCGATACGCTCAAGGTAGGCTTCGTCGATGTCGCCGGTGACGTATTCACCATTGAACACCGCGCAATCGAAGTGCTCGATCTTGATCTTGCCGCCACCGACCGATTCGATCAGGTCAGGCAGGTCCTGGTAGACCAGCCAGTCGGCGCCGATCAACTCGGCCACCTGTTCGGTGGTACGGTTGTGGGCGATCAGTTCGTGAGCGCTCGGCATGTCGATGCCGTAGACGTTGGGATAGCGCACCGCGGGGGCCGCGGAGCAGAAGTAGACATTCTTGGCACCGGCTTCGCGGGCCATCTGGATGATCTGCTTGCAGGTGGTGCCGCGCACGATGGAGTCGTCCACCAGCATCACGTTCTTGCCGCGGAATTCCAGCTCGATGGCATTGAGCTTCTGGCGCACCGATTTCTTGCGTGCGGCCTGGCCGGGCATGATGAAGGTCCGGCCGATATAACGGTTCTTGACGAAGCCTTCGCGGAACTTCACACCCAGGTGGTTGGCCAGCTCCAGGGCAGCGGTACGGCTGGTGTCCGGGATCGGGATGACCACATCGATGTCGTGATCGGGGCGCTCACGCTGGATCTTCTCGGCCAGCTTCTCACCCATGCGCAGGCGCGCCTTGTACACCGAGACGCCGTCCATGATCGAGTCCGGGCGGGCCAGGTAGACATGTTCGAAGATGCACGGCTGAAGTTTAGGGTTGTTGGCGCACTGCTTGGTGAACAGCTGGCCTTCCTCGGTGATGTACACCGCTTCGCCCGGCGCCAGGTCACGGATCAGGGTGAAACCGAGCACATCCAGGGCAACGCTTTCGGAGGCAATCATGTACTCGACGCCCTCGTCGGTATGACGCTGACCGAACACGACCGGACGGATACCGTTGGGGTCACGGAAGCCGACGATGCCATAGCCGGTAACCATCGCCACCACAGCGTAGCCACCGACACAGCGGCTGTGCACGTGGGAGACCGCGGCGAACACGTCTTCCTCGGTCGGCTGCAGCTTGCCGCGCACGGCCAGCTCATGGGCGAACACGTTGAGCAGCACTTCCGAGTCGGAGTTGGTGTTGACGTGGCGCAGATCCGATTCGTAGATCTCCTTGGCCAGTTGCTCGACGTTGGTCAGGTTGCCGTTGTGCGCCAGGGTGATGCCATAGGGCGAGTTGACATAGAACGGCTGAGCCTCGGCCGAGGTGGAGCTGCCCGCGGTCGGGTAGCGGACATGGCCAATGCCCATGTGACCGACCAGGCGCTGCATGTGGCGCTGCTGGAAGACATCACGTACCAGGCCGTTATCCTTGCGCAGGAACAACCGGCCGTCGTGGCTGGTCACGATACCGGCAGCGTCCTGGCCGCGGTGCTGGAGCACGGTTAGCGCGTCATACAGCGCCTGATTGACGTTCGACTTACCGACGATACCGACGATGCCACACATGCGACGCAACCCCTACTTTGATGAAACTTGATTGAAAAGCGCTCAAGGCCTGGTGGGCCCGAGCAACTGTTCCTTGAACGGAAGATCAGCCGGTGCGCTGATCCCACTGGACATCCATTGACCGGTGAATCCCAGAATCAGGTTCTTGGACCAGTCAGCGACCAATAGAAACTGTGGTATCAGGCGCGACTCCTGCCACCACGGATCCTGTTGTACCGGCCCCAGGCTCAACAGCCCAATGGCCACCACCACCAGCAAGGCCCCGCGCGCAGCTCCGAAGGCCATGCCGAGGAAACGATCGGTGCCGGACAGCCCGGTCACGCGAATAAGCTCGCCGATAAGGAAGTTGATCATGGCCCCCACCAGCAAGGTGGCGACGAAAAGAATGGCGCAGCCGGCAATGATGCGTGCCGATGGCGTCTGGATATAGCTTTCAAGATACTGCGAAAGGGAGCCGCCGAACATCCAGGCGACCGCACCGGCAATGATCCAGATGAGCAGGGACAAGGCTTCCTTGACGAAGCCGCGCTTGAGACTGATCAGTGAGGAAATGGCGATGATCGCGATGATCGCCCAATCGACCCAGGTAAATGCCACGGTGTTGCCTGCCGACGTTTGAGGCGGCGCATTTTACCAGAGCGGCGGGTTTGGGGTAAGCGGAATGTCAGCCCATTAGGGCGACTTTGCCTCTGGCGACGCAGGTCCGGGTGCAAGCCTGCGCAGCCGGGACAGGCTGCGCAGGCATTCTGGATCAGTTGCGCTCTGGCTGGAAGCGCACCACAAAGCCCTTGAGGTTGTGCTGGCGATTGATCACATCCCGCAGGCGCTCAGCCTCGGCCCGCTCGATCAGTGGCCCGACATAGACACGATTCATGCCGTCGGCAGCACGGATATAGGCGTTGTAGCCCTGGCTGCGCAGGGTTTTTTGCAGATTGTCGGCGCCAGCGCGATTGGAAAGACTGGCCAACTGGATCGACCAGCTCACCGGTAGACCATTGACATCGACCTTGGAGGGCGCGGCTGGCTTGGTAGTGCTGGCTGTCGCTGCAGGTGCAGGCGTGGCGGCCGGACGCGTCTCGGCCTTCGGCGTGGGCGTTGGTGCAAGCTTGGGAGCTGGTGCCTGGGCGGCCTGGGTCGGTGATGGCGTGATCGGCTGGCTCGGCGTGGTCATCGGCGCACTGGATTCGTTGACCACCACAGGTGGCTGCTCCGGCACCGGCTCCGACACGTCGGGCAATGGCTGGGGCTCCGGTACCTGCACAGGCTCGACCTGCACCTGCGGCAAGCTCGGCATGGCAGGCGCCTCAGGCGCCTCGACACGCACTTGACGCATCTCGTCTTCGCGGGTGAACAGCATCGGCAGGAAAATCACCGCCAGCGCCACCAGCACCAACGCACCCACCATGCGCTGCTTGATCCCTTTATCCAGCACTGCCATCTACTCCTCCGGAGCTTGCCGCTCTAGCCATTCCAGGGCTTGGCCAACACAGAAAAACGAACCGAACAGCAGGATCTGATCGTCCGCCGTCGCCTGCGCGCATTGCCCCTCAAGGGCCGCATCGATGCTGGCATAAGACTTCACCGCTGCACCGACGTTCGTCAAGGCTGCTACCAGCTCCGCGGCCGGACGACTGCGTGGCGTTTGCAGCGGTGCCACCGCCCATTCATCGACAACGCCCTTGAGCGGCGCGATCACGCCCTCCAGATCCTTGTCGGCGAGCAGGCCGAACACCGCCAGGCGACGCCCCTTGATCGGGCGCGCGGCCAAACGGGCAGCCAGGTATTCGGCAGCATGGGGGTTGTGCCCCACATCCAGCAACAGCTCCAGACGCCGGCCTTGCCACTGCACCGTGCGGCGGTCCAGACGACCGGTAACCTGGGTATCGAGCAGCGCCTGGCGTATCTGCCCAGCCTCGAAAGGCAAGCCCATCAGCAAGTAGGCCTGCAGCGCCAGGGCGGCATTCTCCATCGGCAGGTCAAGCAAAGGCAGGTCATGCAGTTCCACGCTGCTGCCGTCGAGCCGGCTGCCACGCCACTGCCAGTGCTGGTCAGTGGTTGCAAGATCGAAATCGCGACCCCGCAGCAGGAACGGGCAAGCAAGTTCACGCGCCTTGTCCAGCAAAGGCTGTGGCGGGTTCAGATCGCCACACAGGGCCGGCTTGCCCTGACGGAAGATCCCCGCCTTTTCGAAGGCAACGGATTCGCGGGTATTGCCCAGGTAATCGGCGTGATCCACGCCGATGCTGGTGACCAACGCCAGGTCCGCGTCGATCAGGTTGACCGCATCCAGACGGCCACCCAGGCCGACCTCGAGCACCACGGCATCCAGCGCGGACTGCTGGAACAGCCAGAACGCCGCCAGCGTACCCATCTCGAAGTAGGTCAGGGAGATCTCGCCACGGGCTGCCTCCACGGCAGCGAACGCCTCGCACAGGCGTTCATCGCTGGCGTCGGCTCCGTCGATGCGCACCCGCTCGTTGTAACGCAACAAGTGAGGCGAGCTGTACACGCCGACTTTAAGCCCCTGCATCCGGAGCAGTGATGCCACGAATGCGCAGGTCGAGCCTTTGCCGTTGGTACCGGTAACCGTCACCACCCGGGGCGCCAGCTTGCCTAACCCGAGCCGCGCCGCCACCTGCTGCGAACGCTCCAGCCCCATGTCGATGGCCGATGGGTGCAACTGCTCGAGGTAGGCGAGCCAGTCACCCAGAGTGCGAGTGCTCATCACGCGACGGCAGCCGCCTCAAGGGCTTGCGCCGGAGTCGCCTGGCCGGTCATCTGGGCCAGCAGGCGGGCAAGACGCGGACGCAGCTCGCCACGGGAGATGATCAGATCGATGGCACCGTGCTCGAGCAGGAATTCGCTGCGCTGGAAGCCTTCCGGCAGCTTCTCGCGGACGGTCTGCTCGATCACGCGAGGACCGGCGAAGCCGATCAGCGCCTTCGGCTCACCGACGATGACGTCGCCGAGCATCGCCAGGCTTGCGGAAACACCGCCGTAGACCGGGTCGGTCAGTACCGAGATGAACGGAATGCCTTCTTCCCGCAGGCGGGCCAGCACAGCCGAAGTCTTGGCCATCTGCATCAGCGAAATCAGGGCCTCTTGCATGCGCGCGCCGCCCGAAGCGGAGAAGCAGACCATCGGGCAGCGGTTTTCCAAGGCGTAGTTGGCGGCACGTACGAAGCGCTCGCCCACGATGGCGCCCATGGAGCCCCCCATGAAGGAGAACTCGAAGGCGCTGACCACGATCGGCATGCCCATCAGGGTGCCGCTCATGGAAATCAGCGCGTCCTTCTCGCCAGTCTGCTTCTGGGCTGCCGTCAGGCGATCCTTGTACTTCTTGCCGTCACGGAATTTAAGGCGATCCACAGGCTCGAGGTCAGCCCCCAGCTCGGCACGCCCCTCGGGGTCGAGGAAGATGTCGATACGAGCACGGGCGCCGATGCGCATGTGGTGGTTACACTTGGGGCAGACATCCAGGGTCTTTTCCAGCTCCGGACGATACAGCACGGACTCGCATGCCGGGCACTTGTGCCACAGGCCCTCAGGCACCGAGCTCTTCTTCACCTCGGAACGCATGATCGAAGGGATCAGTTTGTCGACTAACCAGTTGCTCATGCTTTCTTTCTCCAGTATCGGTGGGCGGGGGCCGGTCTGGCCGGCCATGCCCTGCCCTTGAGCTCATGTTCTTCAATGAAACGATGATGACCCGGTCCGGGGCCCGCATTGAAGCGGAGCCGACCTGGCGGTCGGGCCATCGTCAATCTGTCATGCCGGCGATCCGCACCACCTGTCCAAGGAACAGGCTTGGCAGCACCGGGCTGCGAAAGCTATGGACGATGCCGCGCGGGCAGCCGTCACATCCATCGTCACGCCTGCTTCACCGCACGCATGAAGGCTTCGATCTTCGCCGCGTCCTTGATGCCCTTGGCCTGCTCAACCCCGCCGCTGACATCCACGGCGTAGGGGCGCACCTGGGCGATGGCCTGACCGACGTTATCCGCGGACAGGCCACCGGCCAAGATGATCGGCTTGCTCAGCGAAGCAGGTACCAGCGACCAGTCGAAGGCCTCGCCAGTGCCGCCCGGCACGCCCGGCACGTAGGTG
Source organism: Pseudomonas sp. CK-NBRI-02 (assembly GCF_008124495.1). Taxonomy (NCBI): domain Bacteria; kingdom Pseudomonadati; phylum Pseudomonadota; class Gammaproteobacteria; order Pseudomonadales; family Pseudomonadaceae; genus Pseudomonas; species Pseudomonas sp. CK-NBRI-02. The sequence goes on from NZ_VSJH01000006.1 coordinate 116,895, forward strand.
TCCAGGAGAATACCTCGAGCCCCTGCATAGTGTTGGCAGGCAGCATGCAGGTCATCGCCAGGGCGCACCCGCAGCGCTTTGATCCAGGGCCGATGGTAACCCTCGCAATCGGCCGGGGTTTCGTCGCCGTGGAACTGTAGCAGGTCCAGCGGCACCACCTCGAGAATCTCGTTGAGCTCGCACCGCGATGCATTGACGAACAAGCCCACCGTAGTCACGAATGGTGGCAGCTCGGCGATGATCGCACGCGCCTGGCGCACATCCACCGCACGCGGGCTCTTGGCATAAAAGACCAAGCCGATAGCATCGGCACCGGCTTCGGCGGCCGCCAGGGCGTCCTCGATGCGGGTAATCCCGCAGATCTTGCTGCGAACGTTGCTCATGGACGGCGGACCTTGAGTGGGCGGTTAAAGGCCGGATGGTAGCAAATGACGTTTCGCCCGTCAGTCTGCCAATGCTTCGTACCCGGTGAGAAAGTGTGGACCGATGTAACGTTGCGGCAAGGCGAAGACCTCGGGGTATTCCACCTGGACCAGATATAGGCCGTAGGGGTGGGCCGTTACCCCGCCCTCGCGACGATTGCGTCCTTCGAGCACCTCGCGCGCCCAGGTCACGGGGCGCTCGCCCGCACCGATGGTCATCAGCACACCGGCGATGTTACGCACCATGTGATGGAGGAACGCCGTGGCGCGAACGTCCAGCACGATCATCTTGCCGTGGCGAGTGACGCGCAGGTGATAGATGTGCTTGATCGGCGACTTGGCCTGGCACTGGCTGGCCCGGAACGCGCTGAAGTCATGGGTCCCCAGCAGGAACTGCGCCGCCTCGGCCATGCGCTCGACATCCAGCGGCCGATGGTTCCAAGTGACCTCCTCGGCCAGGTGCGCGGGGCGGATCGGGTCGTTGTAGATGACATAACGATAGCGCCGTGCCACGGCCTTGAACCGGGCATGGAAATTCGCAGGCATCGGCCGTGCCCAGGTGACACTGATGTCATTGGGCAGATTGAAGTTGGTGCCCATGGTCCAGGCGCGCTCATCGCGCACCGCGCGGGTATCGAAATGAACGATCTGGCCACAGCCATGCACTCCGGCGTCGGTGCGCCCGGCACAGATCACCGAGATTGGCTCGTTGGCCACCGTCGACAGCGCTTGCTCCAAGGCTTGCTGGACGCTTGGCACGCCACTGGCCTGACGCTGCCAGCCACGGTAGCGCGAGCCTTTGTATTCCACGCCCAAGGCGATGCGGGAGTAGCCTTCGGCTGCCGATTCGGCTGCCTCGATGTCGTTGATGTCCAAGAACCTGAAACCTGTGGATGGAACGAAAGGCCGGCATTATAACGGCAACGGCAGCCACAAGGGCTGCCGTTATCGGGGGACCGGCCGTATTACAGCGGCGCTACCTTGACAGGCGGGCCCGCCCCACCTGTGCTGCGCGCGTGGGAATGGGCCAGGCCTCGGGAAGGTCACTACACCAGGCGCGAAAGCATTTCCTCGGCTTCCTGGCGCTGGTTGTCATCACCATCCTTGACCACTTCGTCGAGGATGTCTCGCGCGCCTTGGTGGTCGCCCATGTCGATGTAAGCGCGAGCAAGATCCAGCTTGGTCGCCACTTCGTCAGCGCCGGAGAAGAAGTCGAAGTCCAGGTCATCCAGCGGATCAAGCTCCTGGGCGGCATCTTCGGCGGTGAAATGCGGCTCGAGCGAAGGCGACTCAAGGCTCTGGGAAAGCTTGTCCAGCTCGGCGTTGACGTCGTCGAGCTCCGAGGCAAAGCTCTTGGCCGCAGGCGACTCATCGTCCAGCGACAGGGACAGGTCGAAGTCTTCCGGCAGTTCCAGTTCGGAGATTGGATCGAACTCTGGAATCTCGTCGAAGGCCGCCAACTCAGCCGCCACATCCACCGGTGCCTCTTCGGTCTCCACTGGAGCAGGCTCCGGCGACTGCGCCTCGCCAATGTCCAGATCGAAGTCGGCCAGATCGTCCAGGCTTTGTGGTTCGGTCTGGACCTGGGCCTGTTCGAGCAAGGCTTCGAAATCTTCGTCGGCATCGGTCTGGGGTGCGACAGGTTCGGCACTGTCCAGAACGGGTTCTTCGGCGACCACGGACTCTTGCGGCAGCTCAAGCGCCGCATCCGCAGGAAGGTCATCATCCAAGCTGAGATCGAAGGCGCTGTCCAGATCGCTTTCATCGATAGCTGGCGCCTCGATGATCGCGTCCTGCTCAGGCTCCGGCTGTGGCTCCGCCTCGACCTGGGTAACGGCTTCTGGCTCGGGCTCTGGCGCAGGTTTGCCTTCAGCGACATCATCCGTGCTTTCCTGCAGCAGGTCCTGAACGTACTGCGCGTCCATTTCGGCAGCCAGGGCTGCGGCACCAAGGCCTGCAGCGGCCACTGCAACCATCGCCGGGAAACGCTCTTTGAGCGACTCGACTTCGGCCTTGTTCTGCTCGGTCGGCGCCAGTTGGCGCTCCTCGTTGGCGAACGCGTTCTGATCGCCCTGACGGGCATAGACTTCCATCAGCTTAAGACGCAGGTCGCCGCGCTCGGGGTGAGCGGCCAGCGCCGGCTCGAGCAAGTCAGCGGCGTGGTTCAGACGGCCTTGCGCCAAGCTCTGGTCGACCTCGACCAGCAGGCCGGCCAACGGATCGGTCACTGGCGCAGGCGAAATTGCAGGGGCGGGCTCCGGTGCCGGTGCAGCCGGTTTCTCCGCGGCAACGGCAGCCGCTGCGGAGGCTGCGACCACGGCGGGAGACAGCGTCACGCTAGGTGCCGACACCTCCAGGTCATCGAAGCTGCCCGGCGGCATGTTCAGGTCAGGGCCGCGCTCATTTTCCTCAGCCAGAGCCCGCGCCATGCGCAAGTGTTTCTCCGCTTCCTGCTGAGCCTTGCGCTTGCGCGCCAGAAGCAGCAGCAACAACAGCAACACCAGGAAAGTCGAACCGGCCAGCAACCCTAGCAACAGCGGGTTGCCAAGCAGCTCGTCGAGCACGCCTTGATAAGGGGTTTCCTTGACCACAGGCGCCGTGTCCACCGCTGCCGGCGCCGGCTCGACTACGGGCTCGGCCGGCGTCAGCTGGGCACTGACCGCAGGCTGCGCAGGAGCTGGCTCGCCTGGCAAGGCCGCTGCAGCAGGGGGCTGCGCTGCAGCACCCTGGGCTTCGAGGCGGGCCAGTTGATCGTTCTTGAGCTGGATCAGACGCTGCAGCTTGTCCAACTGGCTCTGCAGGTCTGCCATGCGGCTTTTGAGTTCTTCGTTGTCACGTCGGCTGGTGTCGAGGCTCTCCTGAGCCACGGCCAGCTTGTCGCTGAGCGCCTTGGCATCGCCCGCAGCGCCCTTGGCATCCGGGCTGACCAGGCGCAGGTTGTCACCTTGGGCGATGCGCGCCGGTGCGGCCTCGGCAGCGCCTCGGCGGGTCGCGTCCAGCTGACGGGCCCGCGGGCCCAGGCGTCGACCTTCACGCCAGGCAGCGTACTGCTCGGCAACTTCGCGAATGGCCTCGCCCTGTGGGATGTTCTGGATTTGCTGCTGGTCAGGCAGGCGCAGCACCTGCCCGACCTTGAGCTGGTTGATGTTGTTGCCGATGAAAGCATCCGGATTCAAGGCCTGGATAGCCAACATGGTCTGCTGGACCGAGCCGCCCTGGGTGTTACGCGCGGCAATCTGCCAAAGCGTATCGCGCCGCTTGGTGGTGTAGCGACCCGCGCCACTGACCGCCGGCGCGATACCAGCGGCGGAAGCCGCCTCGCCCTGAGCCTTGGGCTGATCGAGCAGCATGTTGTAGTCACGCAGCAGGCGACCTTGGGGCCACATCACCTGGACCAGGAATTTCACCACCGGTGCCGGCAGCGGCTGGCTGGAAGTCACCCGCAACACACTCTTACCGTTTGGGTTGATCACCGGCGTGAAGGTCAGGTCTTCGAGATAGGAAGGGTAAGGCACCCCAGCCTTGGCGAATTCTTCCGGCGGTGCCAGGCTCGGCGCCACTTCGGCAGTGGTGAGGTCACGCACGTCGAGCAGTTCGATCTCGGCGTCCAGCGGCTGGTTCTGCGCCGACTTGAGGGTCAGCTCACCCAACCCGAGGGCATTGGCCATGCCCGACGACAGCGCCGAGGCTGCTGCCATGGCCAGAACCAGTTTGCGAATTCGAAGCATGACCTCTTCCCTTCTAAGAATCGTCCCTAGACCTGCGTGTGGTGTAGGACAAAAGTACGCGCCAGTATCTTTTACACCATGTCTTTTATCAACAATCCGGCCACTTGCACGGCGTTAAGGGCGGCCCCTTTGCGCACGTTATCGGTCGTCAGCCAAAGGTTGAGTTGTTCCTGCTCGTCGATGCCATGGCGTACACGACCAACATAGACCACGTCTTGCCCCACTGCGTCGCCGACAGCCGTCGGATAATCATCCGGCTCGACCAGCTCGATACCTTGTGCAGCCTCGAGCGCCTCATTGACCGCGACCAGGTCGACCGGGCGACGGCTCTGCACCGCCACACTGAAGCTATCGCCATAAAACACCGGGACTTGAACGCAGCTCACGGAGATTTTCAGCGCCGGCAGGTCGAGCAGCACACGCAACTCATCGACCAATCGCCGCTCCAGGCTGGTATGACCGTGCTCGTCGGCGGCACCGACCCGCGCCAACACATTGAAAGCGACCTGACGATCGAAGAAGCGCGGCTCCAGCGGCCTGGCATTGAGCAGTTCGGCTGTCTGTCGGGCCAGTTCGCTCACCGCCTCCCGGCCTTGGGCCGACACGGCCAGGCTAGCCATCACCTGTACCCGCTCGATGTCGAGCAAGCCTTTGAGCGGGGCCAGCGCCACCGCCAGCGCGACGGCCGCTGCACTGGGGCTGGCAATCAGCGCGGGATGCTTGAGCTGGGCAACCTTGTCCCCGTTGGCTTCCGGGACCAAAGCCAATGCCCGCTCCAGTCCTCCGGACAGGTCGATCACAGAGCAACCGGCCTGCTGGGCCTTGGGAGCAAAACTACGGGTGACTGCGGGGCTTGCGGCGAAGAACGCCAACTTGACCTGAGAGAAGTCGAAACTGTCGACCTCCCGGACGCGCAGTTTCTTGCCCGCGAACATCATGTTGCTGCCAGCGGATTCCATACTGGCCAGCAAGTGCAGGGTAGCGACGGGGAATTCGAGTTCCTCGAGGATCTGGACGAGGGTTTCGCCGACGCTGCCGGTGGCGCCGATGATGGCGATGTCTATGGGCTGGGGCATGGTTGGGTCCTTCTGGTGGAACTTAGGGTGCGGCACTTTACTTGGATTGGGCGATGGGGAGTAGTTTTGCTTGGGCTTGGGCGCTTGGAGTTTTGAGCATATCCATTTTTTGTGGGGGCGCCACTGGCGCTTTGCGCCTTTACGGCGCAATGGTGAACTAGCGTCACCCTATCAAGTGGATATGCCCTCCACCTCGCAACACCAACACCCGCCTCAGAAACAGAAAACCCACGCCAGGCGTGGGTTCTCGGTCAAAGCAAAGGTGCGATCAACGCTCGAGCAGGATCCGCAACATGCGACGCAGCGGCTCGGCAGCGCCCCACAGCAGTTGGTCACCGACCGTGAAGGCCCCCAGGTACTGAGAACCCATGTTCAGCTTGCGCAGACGGCCAACCGGCACGTTCAGGGTGCCAGTCACCTTGGTCGGGCTCAGTTCCTGCATGCTGATCTCACGCTGGTTCGGCACCAGCTTCACCCATGGATTGTGCTGGCTGATCATGCCTTCGATATCCGCCAGCGGCACGTCTTTGTTCAGCTTGATGGTCAGCGCCTGGCTGTGGCAACGCATGGCGCCGATGCGCACGCAGATGCCGTCGACCGGGATCGGGTTCTTGAAGCGTCCCAGGATCTTGTTGGTCTCGGCCTGGGCTTTCCATTCCTCACGGCTCTGGCCGTTCGGCAGCTCTTTGTCGATCCAGGGGATCAGGCTGCCTGCCAGCGGTACGCCGAAGTTCTCGGTCGGGAAGGCTTCGCCGCGCATGGTCTCGGCAACCTTGCGGTCGATGTCAAGGATGGCACTGGCCGGGTTGGCCAGGTCATCAGCGACCGCCGCATGGATCCCCCCCATCTGCTTGATCAGCTCGCGCATATTCTGCGCACCGGCGCCGGAGGCGGCCTGATAGGTCATGGCGCTCATCCACTCGACCAGGCCCGCTTCGAACAGACCACCCAGGCCCATCAACATCAAGCTGACAGTGCAGTTGCCGCCGATGTAGTTCTTGGTGCCGGCGTCGAGCTGCTGGTCGATGACTTTGCGGTTGACCGGATCAAGGATGATCACGGCGTCATCCTGCATGCGCAGGGACGAAGCAGCGTCGATCCAGTAACCCTGCCAGCCGGCTTCACGCAGCTTGGGGAAGACTTCGTTGGTGTAGTCGCCACCCTGGCAGGTCAGGATGACGTCGAGGGTCTTGAGCTCTTCAATGCTATAGGCGTCCTTGAGCGGAGCAATGTCCTTGCCCACATTCGGACCCTGGCCACCCACGTTGGACGTGGTGAAGAACACCGGCTCGATGAGGTCGAAATCCTGCTCCTCCAGCATCCGCTGCATGAGCACGGAACCGACCATACCTCGCCAACCGATCAGACCTACACGTTTCATCGCAACTACACCTTTGCTAAAAGTGGGCCGCCATCGAAGGGAAGACGATGGCGGGCCAGAGAGATTACAGATTCCGCAGCGCTGCGACTACTGCGTCGCCCATTTCCTGCGTACCTACCTTGCTGCAGCCGGCCGACCAAATGTCGCCGGTACGCAGGCCCTGATCCAATACCACGCTGACAGCCTTCTCGATCGCGTCGGCGGCAACCACCTGGTTGAAGGTGTAGCGCAGCATCATCGACACCGACAGAATGGTCGCGAGCGGGTTGGCAATGCCAAGGCCTGCGATGTCCGGCGCCGAACCGTGGCAAGGCTCGTACATGCCTTTGTTGTTGGCATCGAGGGACGCAGACGGCAGCATGCCGATGGAACCGGTCAGCATGGAAGCTTCATCCGACAGAATGTCACCGAACATGTTGTCGGTCACCATCACGTCGAACTGCTTGGGCGCGCGGACCAGCTGCATGGCGGCATTGTCGACGTACATGTGGCTGAGTTCGACGTCCGGGTAATCCTTGGCCACCTCCTCGACCACTTCACGCCACAGTTGGCTGGAAGCGAGCACGTTGGCCTTGTCCACCGAGCACAGCTTCTTGCCGCGCACGCGGGCCATGTCGAAGCCGACGCGGGCAATGCGGCGCACTTCACTTTCGCTGTACGGCAGCGTGTCGTAGGCCTGGCGCTCGCCACCTTCCAGCTCGCGCTGACCACGTGGCGCACCGAAGTAGATACCGCCGGTCAGCTCGCGGACGATAAGGATATCCAGGCCCGCGACGATTTCCGGCTTGAGCGAGGAGGCATCGGCCAATTGCGGATAGAGGATGGCCGGGCGCAGGTTGGCGAACAGGCCCAGCTGCGAACGGATCTTGAGCAGGCCGCGCTCTGGACGGATATCACGCTCAAGCTTGTCCCACTTGGGCCCGCCGACCGCGCCGAGCAGCACGGCATCGGCCTTGCGTGCGCGCTCCAGGGTCTCGTCGGCCAGCGGAATGCCATGCTTGTCGATGGCGGCGCCGCCGATCACGTCGTGCTCCAGGGTGACGCCGAGCTGGAACTTGTCGTTGGCCAGCTCCAGCACCTTGACCGCCTCGGCCATGATTTCCGGGCCGATACCATCACCTGGGAGAATCAGAATCTGCTTGCTCATGCTTTCCTCTATCCATTCGAACGGCGCGCCTGCTCGGCCCACCGAAAAAAACCGGCCCGGCGAACCGGCCCCTGCCTACATCGTTACAGGAGCCGCCTAGCCGGGCAATCCGCGTATCAGGCGTCGCGGAACAACCAAGGCTGACTGGCCCGGTGCTTGGCCTCGAACGCCTGGATGGCGTCACTGTCCTGCAAGGTCAGGCCGATGTCATCGAGGCCGTTGAGCAAGCAGTGCTTGCGGAAGGCATCGATCTCGAAATGCAGCACCTTGCCGTCTGGACGTGTCACGGCCTGGGCTTGCAGGTCGATAGTCAGTTGGTAGCCCGGGTTGGCTTCGACCTGCTTGAACAACTCATCGACTTCTTCGTCGCTGAGGATGATCGGCAACAGGCCGTTCTTGAAGCTGTTGTTGAAGAAGATATCGGCGAAGCTCGGTGCGATGACGCTACGGAAACCGTATTCGTCCAACGCCCACGGCGCGTGCTCGCGGCTCGAGCCGCAACCGAAGTTCTCCCGCGCCAGCAGCACGCTGGCCCCCTGGTAGCGCTCGTGGTTGAGCACGAACTCCTTGTTGAGCGGACGTTTGCTGTTGTCCTGGTAGGGCTGGCCTACGTCCAGGTAACGCCACTCATCGAACAGGTTCGGACCGAAACCGGTGCGCTTGATCGATTTCAGGAACTGCTTGGGAATGATCTGGTCGGTGTCGACGTTGGCGCGATCCAATGGAGCGACAAGGCCGATGTGCTGGGTAAAGGCTTTCATGCTGCGCTCCCTTGGATCAACTCGCGGACATCGATGAAGTGGCCGGTGACCGCGGCGGCGGCGGCCATGGCCGGGCTGACCAGGTGGGTACGACCTCCTGCGCCCTGACGGCCTTCGAAGTTGCGGTTGGAGGTCGAGGCGCAATGTTCGCCGCTCTCCAGGCGGTCCGGGTTCATCGCCAGGCACATGGAGCAGCCGGGCTCACGCCATTCGAAACCTGCCTCGATGAAGATCTTGTCCAGCCCTTCGCGCTCGGCCTGGGCTTTGACCAGGCCCGAGCCTGGCACCACCAAGGCTTGCTTGACGTTCGCCGCGACCTTGCGGCCCTTGGCGATCTCGGCGGCGGCGCGCAAGTCTTCGATGCGCGAGTTGGTGCACGAACCGATGAACACACGGTCGAGCTTGATGTCGGTGATCGCCTGATTGGCGGCCAGGCCCATGTACTTGAGGGCGCGCTCGATGGAGCCACGCTTGATCAGGTCAGGCTCGGCAGCCGGATCCGGCACACGCTGATCGACGGCCAGGACCATCTCCGGCGAGGTGCCCCAGCTCACTTGCGGCTTGATCTGGGCAGCGTCCAGCTCAACGATGGTGTCGAACACGGCATCGGCATCGGAAACCAGCCCCTTCCAAGCCTCCACCGCCTGTTTCCACTGCTCGCCCTTGGGCGCGTACGGACGACCCTCGACATAAGCGATGGTAGTGTCATCCACAGCGACCAGCCCCACACGGGCACCGGCTTCGATGGACATGTTGCAGATGGTCATGCGGCCTTCCATGGACAGCGCGCGGATGGCGCTGCCAGCGAACTCCATCGCGTGGCCATTGCCGCCGGCGGTGCCGATCTTGCCGATCACAGCGAGGACAATGTCCTTGGCGGTCACGCCTGCAGGCAACTCGCCTTCGACGCGTACCAGCATGTTCTTCATTTTCTTGGCAACCAGGCACTGGGTGGCCAGCACATGCTCGACTTCCGAGGTGCCGATGCCATGGGCCAGCGCGCCGAAGGCGCCGTGGGTCGAGGTATGCGAGTCACCGCAGACGACGGTCATGCCTGGCAAGGTGGCGCCCTGCTCGGGGCTGATGACGTGCACGATGCCCTGACGTTCATCGTTCATCTTGAATTCGACGATGCCGTATTCGTCACAGTTCTCGTCGAGGGTCTGCACCTGCAGGCGCGACACTTCGTCGGCGATGGCTGCGATGCCGCCCTTGCGCTCTGGCGTGGTCGGCACGTTGTGGTCAGGGGTCGCGATGTTGGCATCGATACGCCATGGCTTGCGGTTGGCCAGACGCAGGCCTTCGAAGGCCTGGGGCGAAGTCACTTCGTGAATGATGTGACGATCGATGTAGATCAAGGACGAACCGTCGTCGCGCCGCTTGACTTCGTGCGCATCCCAGAGTTTGTCGTAGAGCGTTTTGCCAGACATCTGACTATTCCTCATCAGCGTATTTCTATGCCAATAACCCCTTGGCTTGTACGGTCGATGCTATGGGGTTAGATTGAATAACTCAAATTCATAATTTTTATGCTTTGGATAACCAATAGGAATTCTAAGCCGTGGACCTGGCCAACCTCAGTGCCTTCATCGCCATTGCCGAAACCGGAAGTTTTTCCGGTGCCGGGGAACGCCTGCACCTGACCCAGCCGGCTGTCAGTAAACGCATTGCCGGGCTCGAGCAGCAACTGGATGTGCGCCTGTTCGATCGCCTGGGTCGGGAAGTGACCTTGACCGAGGCCGGGCGCGCCCTGCTACCGCGCGCCTACCAGATCCTCAATGTCCTGGATGATACCCGACGAGCCCTGACCAATTTGACCGGTGAGGTGAGTGGTCGCCTGACCCTCGCCACCAGTCACCACATCGGCTTGCACCGCTTGCCCCCGCTATTGCGGGCTTTCACCCGCGAGCATCCGGCGGTGGCGCTGGATATTCAGTTCCTGGATTCGGAAGCGGCCTACGACGAGATTCTGCATGGGCGCGCAGAGATCGCGGTTATCACCCTGGCTCCCGAACCCCACCATCTGGTGCGTGCCGTGCCCGTCTGGGACGATGCACTGGATTTCGTCGCCGCACCGGAACACCCCTTGGCCAGCAACCAGAAGGTCAGCCTGGCCGATGTCGCCCGTCACCCGGCGGTATTCCCCGGCGGCAATACCTTCACCCACCATATCGTCCAGCGGCTGTTCGAAAGTCAGGGCCTGACGCCGAACATCGCCATGAGCACCAACTACTTGGAGACCATCAAGATGATGGTTTCCATTGGGCTTGCCTGGAGCGTGCTACCGCGCACCATGCTCGACGAGCAGGTTGCACCCATCGCCTTGCCCGGCATACAGCTGTCGCGCCAGCTAGGCTACATTCTGCATACGGAACGTACGCTGTCGAACGCGGCCAAGGCCTTCATGGCGCTGCTCGACAGCCACGCAGCGACCGCCTGAGCGCAGTCGGCCGGTCTTCCACACTACAGGGACGCGTCATCCGCCAAAGGTCTGGTACCGATGCCCAAATCAGCAAACCGTTTTCCGCGCCTGCCGCGCATCCACGCGGCAGCCCCCCAGGAGTCGGAGCAGACTTGGCAGAACGCTCCGCAACTGTTGGCCGCGCTCAATGGCGCGCGTCTGGGGGCGTGGTTGTGGGATATCGACAGTGGCCGGATCAGCTGGTCGCGGGCCACCCAGGCGCTGTTCGGCTTCGAACCCGATCGGCCCCTGCCCAACGACATCGACTACCTCGACCTGCTGCCCGAGGAGGACCGGGCCCGCACGCGCCAGATGTTCCAGGCCGTGGTCAATGGCGAACCCGTGGAACCGGCGATGCGCCATCGCATACGCTGGCCCGATGGCAGCGTGCATTGGTTGGAAGTCACAGGCAGCCTGACACACGCCCCTGACGGTCGCCCTCAAATGATCGGGGTCGTACGGGAAATCACCCGTCAACACGATCGGGAAACCGCACTGATCAACTCCGAGAAGCGCTTCGCCACGCTCTTTCACCTGAGCCCTAATGTCATTCTCTTGACCCGTCGCCAGGACGGCATGATCTTCGAGGTCAACCAGCATTTCGAAGACATGTTCGGCTGGCCCGGACACCAGGTCATCGGCAAGACCACCTTGGAGCTGGGGTTGTGGGTCAACCCCGAACTGCGCCATCAGGTGCTGGACAACACCCGAAACAGCAATGGCGGCCCACTGACCCTAGAGGTCCAGTTTCGCGCCAGCACCGGCAAGCTTCACGACGGCATCCTCTGCACCCAGAGTATCGAGCTCGAAGGCGTGACCTACCTGCTCAGCACCTTCGTCGATACCAGCGAACGCAAGCGCGCTGAACAAGCCCTCAAAGACAGCCAGGAACGCCTGGACCTGGCCCTGGATTCGGCGCAACTGGGCACCTGGGACTGGCACATCCCCAGCGGCATGCTCTACGGCTCGGCCCGCGCCGCACAGCTGCACGGCCTGCCCCCGGTGCCTTTCCACGAGTCGTTCGAGGCCTTCTTCGAAGGGGTCTCGGAGCACGAACGCAGCGTCATGCGCCAGACCTATCGCAGCCTGCGTGAGGGACCGGCGGGCAACTATCAGGTCACCTACCGCGTGCAACTGGACAACGGCCAGTCGCGTTACATCGAAAGCCGCGCCCGCCTCTATCGCGACGAACAGGGCAACCCCCTACGCATGGCCGGCACGTTGCTCGACATCACCGACCAAGTGGAACGCGAACAGCGCTTGAGCGCCTCTGAGGAAAAATTCGCCAGCCTGTTCCAGGTCAGCCCTGACCCGATTTGCGTCACCCGCCAGGACAATGGCCAGTTCATCGAGATCAACCGCGCCTTTACCCAGACTTTCGGTTGGAGCGCCGAACAGGTCATCGGCCGCACTGCCGAACAGATCGGTCTGTGGGCGGAGTCGGCGAAACGGGCACAACGCATCGAGCAAGTGATCCGGGAACGGGCATTGAGCAATGTGGCGGTGGTAGTCAATCACCACAACGGCTCGTCGCTGACATGCGTCATCTCCAGTTGCCAGATCACCGTCGACAACCAGCCCTGCAGCGTCACGACCTTGCGCGACATCACCCAACAGCAGCGCGCCGAGGCGGCCCTCAAGGCCAGCGAAGAGAAATTCGCCAAGGCTTTCCACTCAAGCCCCGACGCCATCACCCTGACCGAGCGCTCGACAGGCCGCTACCTCGAAGTCAACGATGGTTTCTGCCGACTGACCGGTTACAGCAGCGCCGAAGTGATCGGACGCACGGTCTATGAGATCGGCATCTGGGCTGACGACAAGCAACGCGCCGCCCTGCTCACCGAGCTGCGCGAACGTGGCAGGGTGCACCACCGTGAAATGCTGGGCCGCAACAAACGCGGCGACATCCTCACCGTGGAGGTTTCGGTGGAGCCGCTGAGCCTCAACGAGGCCGATTGCCTGCTGCTCACTGCCCGCGATGTGAGTCAATTGAAGAACGCCCAGGCGCAGATCCGCCACCTGGCTTATCACGACCCGCTGACCAACCTGCCCAACCGTGCCTTGCTGATGGACCGCCTCAGCCAACAGATCGCCCTGCTCAAACGCCACAATCTGCGCGGCGCGCTGCTGTTCCTGGACCTTGACCATTTCAAGCACATCAATGATTCGCTCGGTCATCCGGTGGGCGATACGGTGCTCAAGATCATCACCGCGCGCCTGGAGGCTAGCGTACGCCTGGAGGACACAGTGGCCCGCCTGGGTGGCGACGAGTTCGTGGTACTGCTCAGCGGCCTGGAGGGCAGTCGCGATCAAGTGGAAGCGAAAGTCCGCGACCTGGCCGATACCCTGCGCGAACTACTCGCCGAGCCTATGTCCCTCGATGGCCAGCGCCTGCAGGTCACACCCAGTATCGGCGTGGCGCTGATACCCGACCATGGCGCGACCCCCGCCGACCTGCTCAAACGCGCCGACATCGCCCTGTATCGAGCCAAGGACTCCGGGCGCAACACCACACAACTGTTCCACACCAGCATGCAAAAGGCCGCCAGCGAACGCCTGCGCATGGAAACCGACCTGCGCCTGGCCTTGGCCCGCGGCGAACTCGCCCTGCACTTCCAGCCGCAAGTGGACGCCCGCGACAATCGCATCGTCGGTGCCGAGGTACTGCTGCGCTGGCATCACCCGCAACTGGGCCAGCAGCCACCCTCGCAATTCATCCAGGTGCTTGAAGAGAGCGGCCTGATCCTTGAAGTGGGCAGCTGGATCCTTGACGAAGCCTGCGATGCCTGCGCGCGCATGCTCGAGGATGGACTGATCGATGCCGATGATTTCAGCCTGTGCGTGAATATCAGCCCCCGGCAGTTCCGTCAGAACGATTTCGTCGAACGGGTGCTGCGCAGCCTCGACGACTACCGCCTGCCACGGCGCATGCTGAAGCTGGAGATTACCGAAGGCATCGTTATCCAGAATCTGGAGGACACCATCAGCAAGATGCGCGAACTCAAGCGTTACGGGGTGAGTTTCGCCATGGATGACTTCGGCACCGGCTATTCTTCTCTGACCTACCTCAAGCGCCTACCCGTCGATGCCCTGAAGATCGACCAGACCTTCGTGCGGGACGCCCCGATCGACCCCAACGATGCCGAGATCGTCCGCGCCATCGTGGCCATGGCCCGTAGCCTGGATCTGGCGGTGATCGCAGAAGGGGTCGAACAGTCCGATCAGCTAGAGTTTCTCGAGCGCCAGGGTTGCTACCTCTACCAGGGCTACCTGCACAGCCGCCCGCTGCCCTTGCCAGAGTTTCGCCAGATGTTGATGGAGGCACCGGCGGATTATTGATTTCCCTGCACGCAGCATCAGATACAAAAAAGGGCACCCGAAGGTGCCCTTTCTTCACTCTGCCGAACTTAGTTCAGCGCTGGCTGCTCGCCATTGATCGGGATGCGCTTTGGCTTGGCCTCTTCCGGCACGATGCGCAGCAAATCGATGCTGAGCAGACCGTTGGCCAGGCCCGCGGACTTCACTTCGATGTGGTCAGCCAGGCGGAAAGACAGCTTGAAGGCCCGTTGGGCAATGCCCTGGTGCAGATAGGTGACGCCTTCGGTGCTGTTGTCGCGCTTGCCACCGATAACGGTCAGGACGCCTTTTTCGACCTGCAGGTCGAGGTCCTGCTCCTGGAAACCGGCTGCGGCAACCACGATGCGATAGTGGTCATCGCCATGTTTTTCCACGTTGTAGGGAGGGTAGCTGCTACCCGCCTCGTTACGTGCCGCGGATTCGAACAGATCGTTGAAACGGTCGAAACCAACGGAATGACGGAACAGTGGAGCGAGAGAGAAAGCGGTAGTCATGGTCATGAACTCCTGAGATTCAGCAAGTTAAGTCACTACGCGACCCGGCTTCGGCATCGCGTACTCAAGAGATAGGGCCCGACAAGAGGGTTTCAAGAGGTCATCCAAAAATTTTTTCGAAGCCATGCCAGCGTCGGCTGGCACGGGACCAGCCGGCATTGCATGCTCAGGCAACGCAGGCGTCCAGCGCTAGCGCCTGCTCTACGCCTAGCAACCGGCTGATGCGCTGGCAATCATCCTCACGCCGCAGTTCGGCAAACAACACCACTGCCTCGGGATAACTACGGGTCAGCATGGCCAGCCACTGCTTCAAGCGCCCGGGCGCATAACGCGGCGACAGTTTGGCCTGAGCCTGACGCCAGAATTCACGCAGCAGCGGCATCAGGTCGTCCCAGGTCATCGGTCGGTAGTCCCGCCCGTCGCGAGCCGCGGCGATCTGCAAGCCCAGGTCCGGCCGCGACACCAGACCACGGCCGAGCATGATGTCTTCGGCCCCGCTGACTTGGCGGCAACGCCGCCAATCATCGACGGTCCAGATTTCGCCATTGGCGAACACCGGCACTTTCACCACATCCTGCACCCGCGCCACCCATTCCCAATGGGCCGGCGGCTTGTAGCCCTCAACCTTGGTCCGGGCGTGCACCACCAGATGTTCGGCTCCACCTTCGGCCAGCGCAGTGGCGCATTCCAGGGCACCGTCCGGACTGTCGAAGCCTAGCCGCATCTTCGCGGTCACCGGAATGTGGGCCGGTACCGCACGACGAACCTCGTGGACGATGGCATGCAGCAACTCGGGCTCCTTGAGCAGCACCGCGCCACCTCGAGACTTGTTCACCGTCTTGGCCGGGCAACCGAAGTTCAGGTCGATCACCGGCGCGCCCAGCTCGCAGGCCAGCACGGCGTTGTCGGCCAGACAGGCCGGATCCGAACCCAGCAATTGCACGCGCATCGGCACCCCGGCTGCCGTCCGCGCGCCCTGGCGCAGCTCAGGCGCCAGCTTGTCGAACGACGAGGCCGGCAGCAGGCGATCACAGACACGGATGAACTCGGTGACACACCAGTCGATGCCGCCCACCCGGGTCAGGACGTCGCGCAGGATGTTGTCTACCAGCCCCTCCATGGGGGCCAGGGCAATTTGCATGTCAGGGTCTCGGCGAAAAAGGCGGCAGTCTAGCAAAAAAGACTGCCGGATCAGGCACCGGCCAGCGCCGGGCCGTAGCCTTCGATAAATTCTGCAGGCATGCGCTTGGGCTTGCCGCTGGACAACTCGATACAGGCAAAGGTGGTTTGCGCTCGCAACAGAGTGACGCCGTCACGCGGGCGCTTGAGCTGAAAGCGGCGGGTCATGCGTAGGCGCTGGTCCCAGTCGATGATCCAGGTGGCCAATTGCAACTCGTCGTCTTCATAGGCGGCGGCGAGGTAGTCGATCTCGTGGCGGACCACGGCCATGGCACGGTCCAGGCGGCGGTACTCGGCCAGATCCAGCCCCAGCCGCTGCGAATGACGCCAAGCGCAACGCTCCAGCCAGGTGACGTAGACCGCATTGTTGGCATGGCCGAGGCCGTCGATGTCCTCGGTGCCGACGCGAAGATCAATGATGAATGGCGATGCCAGATCCCAGCTCATGCCCGCTCCCCTTGGTCAGTGATCGGGCAGAGTGTACCGGATGCTCAGGCGCTTTGCCGCGCTCCTTGTGACGTGCGCGCCAGCAGCTCAAGCACCGCCTGATTCACCCGCGGATCAGCCAGCACACGCTGATGGCCACCCTCCTCCAACAACATCAGGCGGCTGTCGAACCAGGCGTTGTGGATGGCCTGAGCCTCACTGACCGGCACCAGGATATCGTCGCAGGCATGCACCACCAGGCCAGGCACGTCCAACTGGTAGCCGCTGACATCCAGCCGCGAGATCTGCACGCCAACTTCCTGCTCGACCTGGCGGATGAACGCTGCTCTAGCCCGCGCCGGTAGCCCCAGGCGATGGGCAAAACCTCGCAATACACCAAGCAATTGCGCCGGCGCAGCGATGCTCACCGCGGCCTCGGCACGCAGCCCCCATTGCAGAGCCAGCAGCATACTGGCCCCGCCCATGGAATGCCCCACCACCGCACGCAGCGGCGGCAATTCGGCAGCCGCCTCCAGCAAGGCACGGGCAAACAGCCCTACATGGGCATGCTGCCCGGGAGACCGCCCGTGACCCGGCCCCTCAAGTGACACCACGGTGTGCCCGGCCGCTACGAGTGCCTCGATCAGGGCTGCGAACTGAGTGGGCCGACCTTCCCAACCGTGCATCATCAACACGGTCGGCCCCTTGCCCCAGCGCAAGGCCGAGAGCCCAAAACGCAGGGTGATGCGCTCGGCCCTGGACAACAGGGGCAGTTCCCATTGCCGAGGCGGCAAAGGACGCGGGGTCATGAATGCGCGACGCATCTTGCCGGCGACATGCTCTGGGGCCAGGCGACCCAGAGTGCCATTGACGCCACGAATCCAGCTCAGAGTAGTCATCACCTTGCTCCAGAGGTCGGTTAGCTCAGATCACCGCCGATTTGGCGGCGCGCAGGATACGGTCGGACAGCTCGCTATCACCCAAGGCCCGCGCCAAGGTCAATCCGCCAATCATCAGGGATAGATCGGCAAAGGCCTTGTCGATGTCTTCTGGGCGATCAACCATTTGCGCGGTCATCAACTCGAGGTGCTCGGCCAACACCTCACGGAAGGTTTCGGGCAGGCGCTGCATCTCGCTCAGGGCAGTGGGCAGTGGACAGGCGTGCTCATGGGCATCGCGGTGCTTGCGCGACAAGTAGAACGCTGCCACCAGCGCACGTCGCCCTGCCCCATCGACGCTCGGGTCCACTTGGGCAAGCAAGGCTCGGCGCTCACAAAGCAACTGGCGAAATGCCTCGAGCATCAGCTCGTCCTTGCTGTCGAAATGGGCGTAGAAGCCCCCGACAGTCAGCCCGGCGGCCCCCATCACCTGACTTACGCTAGGGTCGGCGGGGCCTTGTTGAATCAAGGCACTGCGGGCTGCCGCCAGGATGCGCTCGCGGGTCTTGCTCTTCTTGTCACTCATGGCAACCTCGGAAATATTATGATCGGAATATTATTCCCATAATATTTTTTTGCAAGCAGAAAACCGCCATTCCGTCTGGAGGACTGATTTTTTCGAGGCAGAAAAACAAAAGGCCCATTCAATATGCGAATGAGCCTTTAAAGTCCCGCAAAACGCGGGGAAAAGTGGCGTCCCCTAGGGGACTCGAACCCCTGTTACCGCCGTGAAAGGGCGGTGTCCTAGGCCACTAGACGAAGGGGACAACAACCTTCGTGCCGATCCGTTTCCACGGACCGCGGCAAATTGGTGGAGCTAAGCGGGATCGAACCGCTGACCTCCTGCATGCCATGCAGGCGCTCTCCCAGCTGAGCTATAGCCCCGGATTTCTAGCCTCTCGGCCCAGCGACATCGAAATATCGCTTGTGCAAAACTGGCGTCCCCTAGGGGACTCGAACCCCTGTTACCGCCGTGAAAGGGCGGTGTCCTAGGCCACTAGACGAAGGGGACGTGAACCTTCGTGCAGATCCGCTGATGCAGACCTTGGCAGAATTGGTGGAGCTAAGCGGGATCGAACCGCTGACCTCCTGCATGCCATGCAGGCGCTCTCCCAGCTGAGCTATAGCCCCAAAGTGAAAACAAAAGGCCCATCCAAACATGAGAATGAGCCTTTCAACTCCCGCAAAGCGCGGGTAAAAGTGGCGTCCCCTAGGGGACTCGAACCCCTGTTACCGCCGTGAAAGGGCGGTGTCCTAGGCCACTAGACGAAGGGGACAACAACCTTCGTGCCGATCCGTTTCCACGGACCGCGGCAAATTGGTGGAGCTAAGCGGGATCGAACCGCTGACCTCCTGTTGGTGGAGCTAAGCGGGATCGAACCGCTGACCTCCTGCATGCCATGCAGGCGCTCTCCCAGCTGAGCTATAGCCCCGGATTTCTAGCCTCTCGGCCCAGCGACATCGAAATATCGCTTGTGCAAAACTGGCGTCCCCTAGGGGACTCGAACCCCTGTTACCGCCGTGAAAGGGCGGTGTCCTAGGCCACTAGACGAAGGGGACGAACCTTCTACCTCAAAGACCGGATTGCTGGAACCGATCTTTCTTCCCGATCAATTACCTTGATCGTGAAGCGGAATTTGGTGGAGCTAAGCGGGATCGAACCGCTGACCTCCTGCATGCCATGCAGGCGCTCTCCCAGCTGAGCTATAGCCCCACGATGTCGCGCTGAGCTGAAGTGCTGGCTGGGTGCCTTGCGCTTCGTTTTGCTCATCGCTGTGGACGGGGCGCATATTAAGTTCCGATTGCAGGGCTGTCAAACAAATTTTTGAAAATACCCAAAAATTTTTTCACAGATAACAATCACTTACCGCCCTGCCCTGAGGAACCCGCAACGCCGCGCCCGTAGGAGCAGGTTTGTCCGCGAATGCCGAGGTGAATGCACCTTCGTATACGCGGGCCAACCCGCCCCCACAGCTCAACGACGAGCCTCGGAAAGCTGTCAGGCGATGCTCGCCAGCAGTTTTTCCCATTCCTTGTTTTCTTTCTTCGACACGCCACCGAGCAAGTCCAACGCCTGGCGCAGACGGTAACGGGTCAGGTCAGGGCCGAGGATTTCCATGGCATCGAGCACCGATACCGAGCTGGCTTGGCCCGTGACGGCCGCGAACATCAGCGGCATGGCGTCACGCAGTTTCAACTCAAGGGCATCGACCACCGCCTGGATGCAGCCGGTGATACGGTCCTTCTCCCACTGGCGCAAGCTTTCAAGCTTCCACAGGATCAATTGCATGACCTGGCGCACCTGATCGGCGGACAGCTTCTTGCTCTCGAACAGCTTGGCATCGAGCTTGAGGGCACCTTCGAAGAAGAAGCCGCCCAGCGCAGCGATCTGGCTGAAGGTCTCGACCCGGCCCTGCACGTGTGGCGCGATCTTCATCATGTAGTCGCTGTTGAAGGCCCACTTCTGCACGCGTGCGGCGAACTCTTCCACCGGCAGCTCGCGCAGCCACTGGCCATTGAGCCAGGACAGCTTTTCGATGTCGAAGATCGGACCACCCAGGGAGATGCGCGACAGGTCGAAGTGCTCGACCATCTCGGCCAGGGAGAACTTCTCGCGCTCGTCCGGCATCGACCAGCCCATGCGGCCCAAGTAGTTGAGCATGGCTTCAGGCATGAAGCCCATGCGCTCGTAGAACGTCACCGAGGTGGGGTTCTTGCGCTTGGACAGTTTGGATTTATCGGGGTTGCGCAGCAGCGGCATGTAGCAGAGCTTGGGCTGCTCCCAGCCGAAGTACTCGTACAGCTTGATCAATTTCGGCGCCGACGGCAGCCACTCCTCACCGCGCAGGACGTGGGTGATGCCCATCAGATGATCATCGACCACGTTGGCCAGGAAGTAGGTCGGCAGGCCGTCGTTTTTCATCAACACCTGCATATCCATGCGATCCCATGGGATCTCGACGTCGCCACGGAGCATGTCAGGAACCACGCAGACACCTTCGCTCGGCACCTTCATGCGGATCACATGGGGTTCGCCGGCGTCCAGTCGTCGCTGCACTTCCTCGGCGCTCAGCAACAGCGCGCGGCCGTCATAGCGCGGGGTCTCACCACGGGCCATCTGCTCGGCACGCATCTGCTCCAGCTCTTCAGCGGTGCAGAAGCAATAGAAAGCGTGGCCGGCATCGACCAGTTGCTTGGCGTACTTGGCGTAGATCTCACCGCGCTCGCTCTGCCGGTATGGACCGTGGGGGCCGCCGACGTCCGGGCCTTCGTTCCATTCGATGCCGAGCCAACGCAGGGCATCGAAGATCTGCTGCTCAGACTCACGGGTCGAGCGCAACTGGTCGGTATCTTCGATACGCAGGATGAACTCACCGCCGTGCTGCTTGGCAAAGCAGTAGTTGAACAGGGCGATGTAGGCGGTGCCGACATGGGGATCGCCGGTGGGCGATGGCGCGATGCGCGTGCGAACGGTGGTCATGGAGAGTCTCGAACGAAAGATGAAACAAAGGCGGGATGTTAGCAGGGAGCGGGCGTCCGGCTCCAGCAATGGCGCGATTGTCACTTGTGAGGGCGCCAGTACTGGCTGTTAAATTTACTTACATTTCTGGAACCATAGTACCCATGCCCGCCCAGCTCAAACGTCGCCTGTTGATCTTCTTCACCCTGGTCCTGCTCGTCGCCCTCGCCTTCCTGGCCCATTGGTACTTCAAGGGCCGCTTCTACGAGAGCACCGACAATGCCTATGTCCAAGGTGAAATCACGCGCATCTCAAGCCAGCTCGGTGCCCGCATCGACAACGTCCTGGTCGAGGACAACCAGCATGTGACCAAGGGCGAGCTCCTGGTTCACCTGGAACGGGCCGATTTCGAACTGGCCGTCGAGCGCGCCCGGGCAGCCCTGGCCACCCGCGAAGCCGAACGTGAGCAGGCGCAAAGCCGGCTGACCCAGCAAGGCAGCCTGATCGCGGCCGGCCAAGCCCAGGTGGCCGCCAACCAGGCGACCTTCAACCGCTCGCAACTAGACCTCAACCGCGCCCAAGCCTTGCGTAAGCCGGGTTTTGTCTCTGAGGAACGTGTCACTACTCTCTCGGCGGAGAGTCACGTGGCCCGCTCCCAAGTCGACAAGGCCCAGGCCGATCTGCAAAGCCAGCGCCAGCAGGTCAATGCCTTGAGCGCTGACCTCAAGCGCCTCGATGCGCAGATCGCCAATGCTCGTGCCGACCTGGCCCAGGCCGAGCTGAACCTGAGCCGCTGCGAAATCCGCGCGCCGATCAGCGGCACCATCGGCCAACGCAACGCACGCAATGGACAGGTAGTGCAAGCTGGTGCCTACCTGCTATCGATCGTTCCGGATGAAGACATCTGGGTGCAGGCCAACTTCAAGGAGACCCAGATTGGCCGCATGCACCCAGGGCAACGCGCAGAGCTGGTGTTCGACAGCTACCCGGATACTCCGATAGAAGGCCAGGTGAACAGCCTGTTCGCCGCCTCCGGGGCACAGTTCAGCCTGCTGCCGCCGGACAACGCCACCGGCAATTTCACCAAGGTGGTCCAACGTATCCCGGTGAAGCTCACCTTTGCTGCGGACAACCCGCTGCATGGACGTATCCGTCCGGGCATGTCGGTAACCGTGACCGTTGACCTGCGCGATGCGGACGAAGGCCAAGATGGCCGGTGACGCGCTGATACGCCCCACTGCGGAGCCAAGCCGTCGCGACTGGATCGCGGTGATGAGCGCGATGCTCGGGGCCTTCATGGCGGTGCTGGATATCCAGATCACCAACTCATCGCTCAAAGACATTCAGGGCGCGCTTTCGGCCACCCTTGAGGAAGGCTCATGGATCTCCACCTCGTACCTTGTGGCGGAGATCATCATGATCCCTCTTACCGCCTGGCTGGTGCAGCTGCTCTCGGCCCGGCGCTTGGCGGTCTGGGTGTCACTGGGATTTCTCGCTTCCTCGCTGCTGTGCTCCATGGCCTGGAACCTGGAGAGCATGATCCTTTTTCGCGCTCTTCAGGGTTTCACCGGCGGCGCCCTGATCCCCCTGGCGTTCACCCTTACGCTCATCAAGCTGCCGGAACACCAACGCGCCAAGGGCATGGCCATGTTTGCCATGACGGCCACCTTCGCCCCGTCGATCGGCCCGACACTGGGCGGCTGGCTGACCGAGAACTGGGGCTGGGAGTACATCTTTTATATCAATGTGCCACCAGGCATCGTGATGATCGCGGGCCTACTCTATGGTCTTGAGAAGAAAGAGGCCCATTGGGACCTGCTCAAGCGCACCGATTACGCCGGCATCGTCACGCTGGGGCTGGGCCTGGGCTGCTTGCAAGTGTTTCTAGAGGAAGGCCATCGCAAGGATTGGCTAGAGTCGAACCTGATCGTCAGCCTCGGCACGGTAGCACTGATCAGCCTGATCACGTTTGTCATCCTGCAGTTCTCCAGACCTCACCCGCTGATCAACCTGCGCATCCTCGGCAACCGCAATTTCGGGCTCAGCAGCGTGGCAAGCTTGGGGATGGGCGTAGGGTTGTATGGCTCGATCTACTTGTTGCCGCTGTACCTGGCGCAGGTCCAGGGCTACAACGCCTTGCAGATCGGCGAGGTGATCATGTGGATGGGGTTGCCGCAGCTGTTCCTGATTCCGCTGGTGCCGCTGCTGATGAAGGTGATTCCGCCCAAGGTCCTCTGCGCACTGGGCTTTTGCCTGTTCGGACTGGCCAGCTTCGGCTCAGGCGTATTGAACCCTGATTTTGCCGGGCCGCAATTCGATCAAATCCAGATCATCCGTGCCGTGGGGCAGCCGATGATCATGGTGACCATCTCGCTTATCGCCACCGCCTACATTCTGCCGGAAGACGCCGGCTCAGCGTCGAGCCTGTTCAACATCCTGCGCAATCTGGGCGGGGCGATCGGTATCGCCCTGCTGGCGACACTGCTGGACGCGCGAACCAAGGTGTATTTCGATTACCTGCGAGAATCAGTGGTGCCAAGCAATCCACAGGTGGCCGAACGGCTATCGCAGTTGGCCGAGCGGTTGGGCAGCGATAACGCGGCGCTGGGCAAACTGAGCGAGATCACCCACCAGCAAGCGCTGATCATGGCCTACAACGACGCCTTCCACTGGGTTGGCTTGGGACTGGTGGTGAGCATGGTGGCCGTGTTGCTGACCCGCAAGTTGCCACCGGGAATGAAGCCGGGCGAGGCCCATTGAATGGGTGTCGCCTGCCCTTTTCGCGGGCAAACCCGCGAAGAAGTCTTACAGGCACTCGAGCGATCAACTCACTATTAATCGATCGCGCAGTTGGGTGATCTCGTCGCGCAATTGGGCGGCCGCCTCGAACTCCAGGTCGCGGGCGTACTGGAACATCTTCTCTTCCAATTGCTTGATGCGCTTGGTGATCTGCGCCGGCGTCTGCAACTCAGCCTCGTTGCGGGCGCTCTCTTGCGCTGCCTTGGCCATGCTCTTGCGCTTCTTGCTGCGTCCGCCCGGAACGCTTGCGCCTTCCATGATGTCGGTGATGTCCTTGACCACGCCTTTGGGCACGATGCCGTGGGCCAGGTTGAATTCGATCTGCTTGGCCCGGCGTCGCTCGGTCTCGTCGATGGCCCGTTGCATGGAGCCGGTGACCTGGTCGGCATAAAGGATCGCCTTGCCGTTGAGGTTACGTGCGGCGCGGCCGATGGTCTGGATCAGGGAGCGTTCCGAACGCAGGAAACCTTCCTTGTCGGCATCCAGGATGGCCACCAGGGACACCTCGGGCATGTCCAGGCCCTCGCGCAACAGGTTGATGCCCACCAGCACGTCGAATGTACCCAAGCGCAGGTCACGGATGATCTCGACCCGTTCGACAGTATCGATGTCCGAGTGCAGGTAGCGTACCCGCACGTCGTGATCGGCCAGGTAGTCGGTAAGGTCCTCGGCCATGCGCTTGGTCAGGGTGGTGGCCAGCACCCGCTCGCCAGCACCCACGCGCTTGCGGATTTCCGACAGCAGGTCATCGACCTGGGTCAGGGCCGGCCGCACCTCCACCTGCGGATCCACTAGGCCGGTGGGGCGCACCACCTGCTCCACCACCCGCCCGGCGTGCTCGGCCTCGTACGGACCGGGGGTGGCCGAGACGAAGATGGTCTGCGGGCTGACGGCCTCCCACTCGTCAAAGCGCATGGGGCGGTTGTCCAGGGCCGATGGCAGACGGAAGCCGTACTCCACCAGAGTTTCTTTGCGCGAGCGGTCGCCCTTGTACATCGCACCGACCTGGGGAACGCTGACGTGGGATTCATCGATAACCAGCAACGCGTCCGCCGGCAGGTAGTCGTACAGGGTCGGTGGCGGCGCGCCGGCCGGTCGGCCGGACAGGTAGCGCGAGTAGTTTTCGATGCCGTTGCAGTAACCAAGCTCGAGGATCATCTCCAGGTCAAAGCGGGTGCGCTGCTCCAGACGCTGGGCTTCTACCAGCTTGTTCGCCTTCTGTAGGTAGTCCAGGCGGTCCTTGAGTTCTTCCTTGATGCCCTCCACTGCCTCGAGCAGGGTCTCGCGTGGCGTGACGTAGTGGCTCTTGGGGTAGAAGGTGAAGCGCGGCAGCTTACGGAAGACCTCGCCGGTGAGCGGGTCGAATGCGGCGATGTTCTCCACCTCATCGTCGAACAGCTCGATGCGGATGGCCTCAAGGTCCGATTCGGCCGGGAAGATATCCACCACATCCCCACGCACGCGGAAGGTGGCACGGGCGAAGTCCATCTCGTTGCGGGTGTATTGCAGGTCCGCCAGGCGGCGCAGCAGTGCGCGCTGGTCGAGTTTATCGCCACGATCGACGTGCAGGACCATCTTCAGGTAGGTCTCGGGGCTACCCAGGCCGTAGATGCAGGACACCGTGGTGACGATGATCGCGTCGCGGCGTTCCAGCAAGGCTTTGGTAGCCGACAGTCGCATCTGCTCGATGTGATCGTTGATCGAGGCGTCCTTCTCGATGAAGGTGTCGGACGAGGGCACGTAGGCCTCAGGCTGGTAGTAGTCGTAGTAGGAGACGAAATACTCCACTGCGTTGTTCGGAAAGAACGCCTTGAACTCGCCGTACAACTGCGCCGCCAGGGTCTTGTTCGGTGCCAGTACCAGGGTCGGACGCTGGACCTGCTGGATGACATTGGCGATGCTGAAGGTCTTGCCCGAGCCGGTCACGCCCAGCAGGGTCTGGTGCGAAAGCCCAGCCTCGATGCCTTCGACCATCAGTCGGATGGCTTCGGGCTGGTCGCCGGCCGGCTGGAAACGGGTGACGAGTTGGAACTCGGACATGACGGACCTCGCGGTAACGCAGCAACTGTAAATTTAGCCAGTAGTCTATACCCAAATGCGCTCGCCCGGGACCAGAATCAAGGTCAAGCTGCGAACGCGCATTACAGTGGACCGGGCAATTCGACCAATGGTTGAAAAATATTCGCACAAAAGCCCGGAAAACCTGCGCCAGACTGTCGCGGTGACCGATGGGTATCACTATACTGACTCCCCGTTTGCGCACCACTTCTGTGCACTCGGCCGGAGTGTGCGCGTCCTATCACTCTCCAATCAGAGCCAAGGTAACAATGAGCCTGTTTTCCGCTGTCGAGCTGGCACCCCGCGACCCCATCCTGGGCCTCAACGAAGCATTCAACGCCGACCCACGTACCGACAAGGTCAACCTGGGCGTAGGCGTGTACTGCAATGAGGAAGGCCGCATTCCGCTGCTGCGCGCCGTGATCGAAGCCGAGACCCAGCGTGCTGCCCAGCACGCCTCGCGCGGCTACCTGCCGATCGATGGTATCGCCACCTACGACCAGGCCGTACAGAAGCTGCTGTTCGGCGCCGAGTCGCCACTGCTGGCCGCTGGCCGCGTGGTCACCGTACAGGCCGTTGGCGGTACCGGTGCTCTGAAAATCGGCGCCGACTTCCTCAAGCGTATTTCGCCCAACGCCGTCGTAGCCATTAGCGATCCGAGCTGGGAAAACCACCGCGCCCTGTTCGAAAGCGCTGGCTTCCCGGTGCAGAACTACCGCTACTACGACGCGCCGAGCAATGACGTCAACCGCACTGGCATGCTCGAGGACCTGAACAATCTGCCTTCCGGCTCCATCGTCGTGCTGCACGCCTGCTGCCATAACCCGACCGGCGTCGACCTGACCCTGGACGATTGGAAAAACGTTCTGGACGTCGTCAAAGCCAAGGGCCACGTGCCCTTCCTGGACATGGCCTACCAAGGCTTCGGTGACGGCATCGCTGAGGATGCCTTCGCGGTGCGCCTGTTCGCCGAGTCGGGCATGGAGTTCTTCGTTTCCAGCTCGTTCTCCAAGTCGTTCTCGCTGTACGGCGAGCGCGTTGGTGCGCTGTCGATCGTCACCGCCTCGAAAGACGAAAGCACCCGTGTGCTGTCGCAGGTCAAGCGTGTCATCCGCACCACCTACTCCAACCCGCCGACTCACGGCGCGACCATCGTCGCCACCGTGCTCAACAGCGCTGAACTGCGCCAAATGTGGGAAGCGGAGCTGGGCGAGATGCGCGAGCGTATCCACGGCATGCGCAAGCAGATGGTCGAGCTGCTGGCCCAGTACGGCGCCAAGCGCGACTTCAGCTTCGTGGGCCGCCAGGTGGGCATGTTCTCCTATTCGGGCCTGACCGTTGAACAAGTGGCCCGCCTGAAGAACGACTTCGGTATCTATGCCCTGGACACTGGCCGTATCGCCGTTGCCGCATTGAACCAGAGCAACATCCACGTCGTCACCAAGGCCATCGTCGAAGTGCTGTAACTCATTGATTGCTCAGGGGGAAGCTTGACTTCCCCCTGGCGATCAGTAAGATACGCGCAGATTCCGCGATAGCTCAGTCGGTAGAGCAAATGACTGTTAATCATTGGGTCCCTGGTTCGAGTCCAGGTCGCGGAGCCAAACATTGAAAAAACCTCCAGACGCGTAAGCACTGGAGGTTTTTTCGTTTCTGCCGTTGCGTTCTATTTCAGTGGCTCGGTGACAGGTTTGCCCTCATCGACCAGACTCCAAACCAGCAGCTTGGCGGGCCGGCTCTGGCTGGCGTTACGCGACACACTGTGCACGGTACCCGGTGCCTCGTACCAGTACTCCCCTGCCTTGTAGATCCTTTCTCGCTCATCATTGAGCTTGGAAGCCACCGCCCCCTCGAGTACATAGGCCATAACCGCGCCAGGGTGCTGATGGGCCGGCGAGGCCTGTCCCGGTGCATAACTGACGGTGAGCATGACGGCTTTTTTGCCAGGCGCATTGCTGGGAAGCCGCTCTTGCAGGATCTTGACCTGATTGGGCTGCTCACCGTGGGCCCAGGCTGGCGCTTGTAGGCCCCAAAGGCCGAAGGACAGTAGCAAGACGAGGGAGTGATGGAGGGTTTTCATGGGTTTCTCCTGATGGGCGATTGCCAGCAGGTTATGTCCCGATGCGCTAGGGGCAAATGGCCAATTCAGCGAAAAAGCAGGAGGCCGATCGGCGTCGATCCTGGGCCGCTGTGCGCCCCATATCAACCTTCAGCTCTTCAAGGCCGACCGATCGGATAGAACTCGCCGCGACTCCAGACACCCAGCCACACTTGTCCGTCGATCTCGCGCGGCACCGCCAACTCGACCAATTGGTAGAATACGTTGCGGTGAATCAACGCCTCGAGGTTGCTGCGCATGAGGATATAAGGCGAAGGTTCCTGGGTTCGCGAATCGATTTCGACACGTAGGGGATGGTCCTTGCCAGCAGCGACCTGATCGTCGACGTTACTGGTAAAGCGCAGCACCTGTTGCTCGCCGCTGCCTTCCACATCCAGCGTGACAGCGACGAACGGTGCGTCATCGACGCGGATGCCGACCTTCTCCACCGGGGTAACCAGAAAATAGTCATCGCCGTCGCGGCGAATGATGGTGGAGAACAACCGCACCATCGGCTTGCGCCCGATAGGTGTGCCCAGGTAATACCACGTGCCATCCCGGGCGATGCGCATGTCGATGTCGCCGCAGAAGTCCGGGTTCCATAGATGCACCGGCGGCAAGCCCTTCTCCTTGGGGATCTGCGCCAGAAGATCGTTGGCCTTGCCGCTACCTGTCATGCCCCTGCCCTCAACGACTCATACCCACGAGACTACGAGCGTAATCGCGCATGGGCTGAGCAAGCAAATCTTCCGGCGCATTGTCGTGGAACGTCAACAAACCGCCACGGCTCTTGATACGTACGGTGTCGATCAGATAGCGAGTGCTGGTCTCGATCAGCATCATCTGTACCACGCCAGTGTCCACGCCCAAACGATCCACAGCCTGCTCGTCATACCATTCGTCCCCATTGCCGATGCGGTCGTCGCTACGAGCGAAGCGAGTGTACAGGACGTAATCGGCCCCAACCGAGCGCGCCTCGGCAATCGCCTCCTCCAGCCCCAACGGCCCCTGTGCACGACGTACCAGCGGGAAGTACTCGACAAAATTCTTGTAGGCTTCCTCGGCCACAGCGTTCTGGCGTGGAACCGGACCTTTGGCCGGCGGTACGAAGTGGCCTTGGCCGATGAAGATGAACGAATCTGGTTGCAGACGCACCGACAGGCTGCGCCGAGTCTCGCTGTGATCCAGCAGCCCAGCATCGCTCATGTGGTACCGAACGCCTTCTCCCATATCACTGACATTCATGCAGCCGCCCAACGCCATCAGGGCGAGCGACAAGACCAGGCTACGCATCATTCCTCCAGAACCCGGCGACGAAAAACCGGCGAATAGCCGCCAGATGCAGCTTTTGCGCCAGAATCAACCGCCGATCACTTTCATGATCGTCACCCCACCGGAAAACGCCACATCCTGCTTGTCCGCCAAAGCCTTGACCAATAACCGCTGCAGGCTGGGAAGCGCCTGGTGACGCGGCTTGTCGAGCAAATCGCCGACAAAATGCCGATTGCCCGATGACAAGCAGCCATGCAGCCAGCCCGTGGAGGACAACCGCAGGCGTGAGCAGGTTCGGCAAAATGGCACGCTCTCGTTGGCAATCACGCCGAAATGCCCTTTGCCGGGAATGCGATAACGCATCGCAGTGGCATCGATAGGGGCACTCGCCTGTTGATAGGCATGAACTTGGCCGATCAACCCAAGCAGTTGCTCCAGGCTCACGAACTGCTGCAGAAAAGCGTTGTGATCGCGGGCCAGATGCCCCATGCGCATGAGCTCGATGAAGCGCAGCTCGTATCCTCGCTCCAGGCAATAATCCAGTAGCGGCAACACCTGATCGAGGTTCTGCCCACGCATCGGCACCATGTTCACTTTGATGCTCATACCAGCGGCACTGGCTTGCGCCATGCCGGTCAACACGCTCTGCAGGTCACCTCCGCGCGCAATTCGGCGAAACGCCTGCGGATCGAGGGTATCGAGGGAAACATTCAGGCGGCGAATACCAGCATCTAGCAACAGCGGCAGCTTGCGTGAAAGCAGCTGGCCATTGGTGGTCAGTCCGATCTCGGCCAGCCCCAGCTTGGCCACCGACTCCAGAAAGCCTTCCAAGCGGGGACTGACCAAGGGCTCCCCCCCGGTAATGCGTAGTCGCTCGATGCCAGCCGCCTCGACCAGGTAGGCTACGCCGCGGGCCAGGGTTTGCGCCGGGAGTTCATCCTGTGCCGCCACCAGGCGCTTGCCATCAGGCACACAGTAGGTACAGGCGTAGTTGCAAGCAGCCGTCAGGCTGACACGCAGGTTGCGAAAACGCCTACCTTGACGATCGACGATCATGAATGACTCCGGCATGGAAGAATCGGGCCTGCAAAACCTGACTCAAAAATCAGGTTTTTGCAAGCCTCAATGCCGGACGGTGCAGGGAAAGGCCGGTCAGACCTTCAGTTTGCGATTTCCGGGTCGCGTTTGCGCTTGTTGCCCATGCGTACGCCGATGTCCATGAGGAACTGGAAGAAACCTTCCTGATCCTCCAGTACATTGCTCCAGAAGGGTGAGTGGTACAGCGCAACGGCGCCATGCACCAACGCCCAGGCGGCGCAATAGTGGAAGTATGGCGGCACGTCCTCGAGCTTGCCCTCGCTGATGCGCCCCTTGATCAAGAGGGTCAGGCGATCGAAATTGGAGGCACGGATGCGGTGCAGTTCGTCGACCATCTCCGGCACCTGGTTGCCCTTGACCACTTTCTCTTCCAGGCGGTCGAACAGCCGGTAGCGCTGCGGATCGCGCATGCGGAACTCGAAATAGGCGCGCGACAGGGCCTCCTTGTCACGGTCGACGTCGTCCGAATGCAACAGCGCGTTCAGGTCACGCTCATAGTCGAGCATCAGGCGCAGGTATATCTCCGCCTTGGACTTGAAGTGCTTGTAGATCGTGCCTTTGCCGATGCCCACGGCGTCGGCGATCATCTCGACGGTGACGCTGTCTTCCCCTTGTTCGAGAAACAGCTTGAGCGCGGTATCGAGGATCTCTTGTTCGCGGCGGCGAAACTCACGGACCTTACGAGGTTCTTTCTGCATAGGAAGGACTGGATGACAA
Source organism: Pseudomonas sp. CK-NBRI-02 (assembly GCF_008124495.1). Classification (NCBI taxonomy): domain Bacteria; kingdom Pseudomonadati; phylum Pseudomonadota; class Gammaproteobacteria; order Pseudomonadales; family Pseudomonadaceae; genus Pseudomonas; species Pseudomonas sp. CK-NBRI-02. Next base: position 147,767 of record NZ_VSJH01000006.1, read on the forward strand.
TCGAAGCGGATTATTATGCCTAACTTGCAGGAAATTGCACGGATCATCCAAGCATCTGTGTATCACGATACGTGCAAGGAAGCCCTCAAGCCCTTGGAAAATACGCCCAGCCATACAGGGATGGCCCAATGGTTCCAAGGCGTATTCCAAATCTGTTTAAAAAACGACCAGTTGTCGCTGGCACTGTGCCAAACCTGACCAATACTTGGAGTGTTGGCGCGGCGCATCCCCCCAAGTGGCGCGTCAATAAAGGTGCCCAGGGACCGCGGTACCTTTGTTTTACTCCTAATGGTCTTAACCCGGATTCCCCCCCCAGAACCCGGGTTTTTTTTGCCCGGATCCCCATGCGCGTTGCAGGGTCAGGGCACTCGGATCAACCAGCCACCCGCGCCAGCGGGAACAGCCGCTTGAAGTTGGCCGTGGTCTGCTCGGCCAATTGGGCGTAACTGACGCCACGCAGCGACGCCACGTACTCGGCCACTTCACGCACGTATTGCGGCAGATTCGGCTTGCCCCGGTATGGAATCGGCGCAAGGTATGGCGAGTCGGTCTCGACCAGCAGCCGGTCGGCAGGCACCTGACGGGCGACGTCACGCAGGGCATCGGCATTGCGGAAGGTGACAATGCCCGACAAAGAGATGTAATAACCCAGGTCCAAGGCTTGGCGGGCCATGTCCCAGTCTTCGGTGAAGCAGTGCAGCACACCGGCCTGGGGCAAGTTGGCCTCACGCAGCAACGCCAAGGTGTCGGCCCGTGCCGCGCGAGTATGAACGATCACCGGCTTGCCGGTCTGGCGCGACGCCTCCAGGTGCAGACGGAAGGATGCCTGCTGCAAAGCTGCCGCCTCCGGCTCGTAGTGGTAATCCAAACCCGTTTCGCCAATAGCGACGACGTGGGGGTGGGCCAGCTCACGCAGCAGCCACTCCAGCGCGGGTGTTTCACCGGGTGCAAGGTCCAACGGGTGCACCCCCACCGAGCAATCCACATCGGCGTATTGCTCGCTCAACGCTTTGACGGCAGCGGCGTTCTCGGCGCTCACCCCGATACAGAGAAAATGCCCGACACCCCGCTCCCGGGCGGTCTGCAGCGCCGCATCGAGGGAGCCTTGGTGGGCACTGAGGTCCAGACGATCAAGATGGCAATGGGAATCTACGAGCATGGATGACGGCACACATGGAGAAAACGAAAGTATCAGCGGGCGCCAGGCAACTGGACCCAATGGGCCAGCAAGGCTTCCAGCAGCAGGACACGATTGAGGTTGGCCTTGGCCAGTACTTTCTGGCGCTGTTCGAGAATCCACGCCTGGACCTCCAGCACCCTGCCCTGTCGGCTCTTCTGCGCCAGATACTGAACCACCTTGCACATATCGGCCAAGCCTAGCCCCTCTTCGTCCTGGGTCAATTGATAACGCAGAATCAGGTGCGACCAGTCACAGAACCAGTCGAACAACAAGAGCAAAGGGACGTTGTTCCAGGCCTCGGCGAGCTGACTGGGCGATTGCTGTTGCTTGAGCAGCTTCTTGACCCCTTCGGTGACCAGCGCACGCTGTTCACGCACGCCTTGTGCCTGCAGACTGACAGCCATCAACGGCGAGCCAGCAGCGAGGGCCAGTAGCTCATCGCGCTCCTCAGCGCTGCTCTCGGGCAAGGCACCGGCCAACCAAGCCTGGCTTTGAGCCAGACTTGGTTGCGGGCATGCGATCTGCTGGCAACGGCTCTTGATAGTCGGCAGCAAGCGGCTCGGCTGATGACTGACCAGTAGCAACACGGTGTCGCCGGAGGGTTCCTCCAGGCTCTTGAGCAAGGCGTTCGATGCATTGACGTTCATTGCCTCGACCGGCTCGATCAGCACCACCTTGCGGCCGCCCTGTTGGGCAGTCTGCACCACGAAGGACACCAGCTCACGCACCTGGTCGATCTTGATCGGCTTGTCGGCCTCTTCGGGCTCTAGCACGAAGTTGTCCGGATGGCTCCCCGCCTTGAGCAGCAGACACGACTTGCACTGGCCACAGGCATCCAGCCCCTGGGGCTGTTGACATAGCAGGCGCGCCATCAGGCGCTCGGCCAAGGCGCGTTTACCGATGCCCTGCGGCCCGTGCAGGAGGTAGGCATGGGCGTGCTGAGCACGTCCAGACAGTTGCTCCCAAAGCCCCTGCTGCCAGGGATAGGCTTCAGCCACGGCACCGCTCCAAAATGCCAGGCAACAGTGCGTCGATGGCACGCTGCACAGCCTCCAGCGGTTGTGCGGCATCCAGCACGCTATAGCGCTGAGGGGCGCCTTGGGCTCGCTGCAGATACGCCTGCCGCACAGCCTCGAAGAAGGCCTGGCCTTCCTGCTCGAAGCGGTCCAGGCGACCACGGGCAGCAGCGCGCGCCAGGCCGACCTCGACCGGCAGGTCGAACACCAGAGTCAGATCCGGACGCAACGAGCCCTGGACAAAGGTTTCCAAGGTAGCGATACGCGCCTGGGGCAGCCCCCGGCCGCCGCCTTGATAGGCATAGGTGGCGTCGGTGAAGCGATCGCAAAGCACCACCGCACCACGCGCCAGAGCAGGACGAATGACCTGATCCAGGTGCTGAGCGCGGGCGGCGAACATCAGCAGCAGTTCGGTATCGACCGCCATGATCTCGTCACTGGGCGCCAGCAACAGTTCGCGGATCCGCTCGGCCAGCGGCGTACCACCGGGTTCGCGGGTCATGACCACGTCCAGCCCTTGCTCGCGCAAACGCTCGGCCAGGTATTCGCGATTGGTACTTTTGCCCGCGCCTTCGGGGCCTTCCAGGGTAATAAACAAGCCGCTCACTGGCAGTCCTTACTGTTGTTCGTCAGGTGCCGGCGCATCGCCCGGCGCAGGGTCGCTGGCAGGTGCATCGCCCTCAGGGATCGGGTTCTGACCCGACTCGGCCGGCGCCTGCTCGCTCGCATCCGGCTGCGTCTGCGGCGCGGGGCTGGAGCGGTAATCGGAGCGGCGCTTGAGCTGGAACTCACGCACCGCGCTATTGTGATCATCCAAGTCATCCGAGAATACGTGGCTGCCATCGCCGCGGGCGACGAAATACAAGCTCGTGCCATCGGAGGGGTTCAGCGCGGCATGGATCGCCTCGCGACCGACCATGGCGATCGGTGTCGGCGGCAAGCCCGTCATGGTGTAGGTGTTGTAGGGCGTCGGCTCACGTAGGTCGGCCCGGGTGATCTTGCCGTTATAGCGCTCACCCATGCCGTAGATCACGGTCGGGTCGGTCTGCAGCATCATGCCCAGGCGCAGACGACGCACGAACACACCGGCGATCTGCCCGCGCTCCTGGGGAATACCGGTTTCCTTTTCCACCAGCGATGCCATGATCAGCGCTTGGTATGGGTCACGATAAGGCAAATCAGTGGCCCGCTCGGCCCATTCCTTGGCCAGGACTTCCTCCAGGCGCATGTAGGCTTGCTGCAGCAGCTCGACATCGCTCATGCCCCGCACGAAACGGTAGGTGTCGGGGAAGAAACGACCTTCAGGAAACACGCCGGTATGCCCCAGCTTTTCCATCACCTCGGCGTCGGACAGGCCGTCAAGGGTGTGTTTGACTTTTTCGTGCTTGGCCACTGCGGCGCGCACCTGGCGGAAGGTCCAGCCCTCGACCAGGGTCAGGTTGTACTGCACCACATCGGCCCGGCGCCAGGCCTCGAACAGTTCGGCCACGGTCATGCCCGGAGACAGACGATATTCGCCGGTGTGCAATGGGGTGCCGGCCATGTTGAAACGCCAGTACAGGCGCAGCCAGACGGCATCATCGAGCAGTCCTTCGCTCTGCATGCGATAGAACATACGATTAGGGGTGGTGCCGCTGGGCACGTCGAGCAGTTGCTCCTGCGTCACGTGCAGAGGCTGCTCCAGAACCGAGTTGACCTTCCAGGCCGACCAGCCCACAGCGAGGCCAGCCAGGATCAACCCCATTTCCAGCAGCAGCAGGAATTTGCGTCTCACGAATCAGGTTTCCAGTAACGTACGGGCAACGGCCTGCAGTTTACGGGTGAGCGGGCCTGGCGACCAGTTAAGCTTGAGTGCCGCGAATTCGCGCACCGGCCAGACGCCGTACACACTATTGCACAGGAACACTTCGTCAGCCTGCTCCAACTCCGCCAACGCGAGGTCGCGCACCTGGGTCTGGACACCGAGTGCTGCGGCCTGCTCGAGCAACGCCGCACGCATCACGCCCGCGACACCGCAGCGGCTCAGGTCCGCCGTCAGCAGCACACCGTCGCGCACCAGGAACAGGTTGCTGTACACCCCCTCGATCAGCCGCCCTTGCATGTCGCGCATCAGCCCTTCGGCGTGATCGGTGCCTTGCCATTCACTGCGGGCCAATACCTGCTCCAAGCGGTTCAGGTGTTTGAGCCCGGCCAGCAGCGGTTGTTCCGCCAGGCGGGTCTGGCAGTCGAACAGCCGTATGCCGTGTTCGGCGTTTTCCCGAGGATAGGCAGGCAACGGGCTGCCCTGGAGGATACGACGGGGCGCGGCACCGGCAGCAGGTGCATAGCCACGCAGGCTGTCGCCACGGGTGAGGATCAGCTTGGCCACGCCTTCACCGAGCTGGCTGGCGTAAGCGATGATTTCGTCGCGGATCAGTGGCAGGTCAGCCTCGATCGCCAGTCGCTGGCAACCCAATGCCAGGCGATCAAGGTGCTGCGTGAGCAGGCTAGGCCTGCCCGCACGCACGGCGATGGTCTCGAACAGGCCATCGCCATAGGCCAAGCCGCGGTTCTGCAGATTGAGTGCAGTCGCGGCCTGGCCGTCGATCCAACTGTGCATCAGCCGACGAACCGGCGGAACACCAGCGAACCGTTGGTCCCGCCAAAGCCGAAGGAGTTGGACAACACTACATCGATAGGCATGCTGCGGGCTTCGTGAGGCACGAAGTCAAGGTCGCAGCCGTCGTCCGGCTCGTCCAGATTGATGGTCGGCGGCGCCATCTGGCTGTTGATCGCCAGTACGCTGAAGATCGCTTCCACCGCACCGGCGGCGCCCAGCAGGTGGCCGGTCATCGACTTGGTCGAGCTCACGGCCAGCTTGTAGGCGTGCTCGCCGAACACCCGCTTGATCGCGGCCACTTCGGCGATGTCGCCCGCCGGGGTCGAGGTACCATGGGCGTTGATGTAGCTGACCTCTTCCGGCTGAATGCCAGCGTCACGCAGGGCATTGGTCATGCAGCGCGCAGCGCCATCACCGGTGTCGGGCGGCGAAGTCATGTGGTAGGCATCCCCGCTCATGCCAAAGCCAACCAGCTCGGCATAGATCGTCGCGCCTCGGGCCTTGGCATGCTCGAGTTCTTCGAGAACCAGGGCACCAGCACCATCGGAAAGCACGAAGCCATCACGGCCTTTGTCCCATGGACGGCTGGCGCGGGTCGGCTCATCATTGCGCGTCGACAGTGCACGGGAGGCGCCAAAGCCCCCCATGCCCAGACCACAGGCTGCCATTTCGGCACCGCCGGCGATCATCACGTCGGCTTCACCGTAGGCGATGTTGCGCGCGGCCATGCCGATGCAGTGGGTGCCGGTGGTGCATGCAGTGGCGATAGCGTAGTTCGGTCCCTGCAGACCCAAGTGGATCGACAGGAAGCCCGAGATCATATTGATGATCGAACCCGGCACGAAGAACGGCGAAATCCTCCGCGGCCCTTGATCATGCAAGGTGCGACTGGTTTCTTCGATGTTGGTCAGGCCGCCGATGCCCGAGCCCATGGCCACGCCGATACGCTCGCGGTTGGCGTCGGTGACTTCCAGGCCGGCATTGCGTACCGCCTGGAAACCGGCCGCCAGGCCGTACTGGATGAACAGGTCGAGCTTGCGAGCTTCCTTGGCCGACAGGTACTGCTCAACCTCAAAGCCCTTCACCGAGCCGCCAAAACGGGTGGTATAGGCAGACAGGTCCGTGTGTTCGATCGGCCCAATGCCACTGCGGCCAGCCAGAATGCCCTGCCAAGTGCTCGGTACATCGGTACCCAGTGGCGACAGCATACCCATACCGGTGACCACGACGCGTCTACGCGACACAGTACTCTCCTCTTCTAATAACAGAGTCTCTTGCCATTGCATTCAGGCAATGGAATGAAATGGCAACAGGCTCTCGACACTCGCAAAGAAAAAACCGCACGCCGGCAAAGGCAGTGCGGTTTTTCCCGACAAGAAGCGTCGACTACTGCGTCTTAGGCCTGGTGGCTTTTGACGTAGTCGATAGCAGCTTGAACGGTAGTGATCTTCTCGGCTTCTTCGTCAGGGATTTCGGTCTCGAATTCCTCTTCCAGAGCCATCACCAGCTCAACGGTGTCAAGCGAATCGGCACCCAGGTCATCGACGAAGGACTTCTCAGCAGTCACTTCCTCTTCCTTGACGCCCAGTTGCTCGGCGACGATTTTCTTGACGCGTTCTTCGATGGTGCTCATACCTAGTTTTCACTCCTAATGGACATATGTCAGGCAGCTGGCCGGTGACCAAGTTTATAGAAAGACGCCTGCTTTTCAAGCGGAACGCGCCGATCTCGAAGTCACCTGACCCTCTGCCTGGAATCTGGTTGCAGCTTTATAACGGATTTTAGGCTCCGTGTATGACACTTTTTTGAAGCAATCCGTCACATTGGTGCTGCAGGTTTTTACATGTACATCCCGCCGTTGACCGGCACGGTGGCGCCCGTTACGTAGGCCGCGCCATCGGATGCCAGGAAGGAAACCACCTTGGCGATCTCGTCGGCGTGACCCAGACGACCCAGCGGAATCTGCGACTGCAGAGCTTCGCGCTGTGCTTCTGGAAGCTCACGGGTCATATCGGTATCGATGAAGCCCGGAGTCACCGAGTTGACGGTGATGTTGCGCGAGCCCACTTCACGCGCCAAGGCACGACTGAAGCCCTCCAAACCGGCCTTGGCGGCAGCATAGTTGACCTGACCGACGTTACCCATGGCACCGACGACCGAGCCGATGCTGATGATACGACCCCAGCGTGCCTTGGTCATGCCGCGCAGCACGCCCTTGGACAGACGGTAGAGGCTGTTGAGGTTGGTGTCGACCACGTCGAACCACTCATCATCCTTCATGCGCAGCATCAGGTTATCGCGGGTGATACCCGCGTTGTTGACCAAGATGGCCGGTGCGCCGAACTGCTCACCGATGGCCGCGAGCACGGCACTGACCGACTCGTCGCTGGTCACATTCAGCTCCATGCCGGTGCCATTGATGCCGTGTTCCTTCAGGGTCGCGGCGATACGTTCGGCACCCGAGGCCGAGGTAGCGGTGCCGATCACGGTCGCGCCCTGGCGGCCCAGTTCCAGGGCGATAGCCTGGCCGATACCGCGGCTGGCGCCGGTGACCAGGGCAACTTTACCTTGCAGGCTCATGCAAGCTTCTCCAGTTTCAGGCCAGCGCCGCACGGGCGGCGGCGACGGCGTCAGGGGTATTGAGGTTGTAGGTGGTCACGCCATCGGCGCACCGCTTGTTCAGACCAGCCAGGACTTTACCAGGGCCACACTCGACCAGGTTGACCGCACCATTGGCGGCCAGGGTCTGCACGCACTCGACCCAACGCACAGGCTGGTACAGCTGGGCCAGCAAGTCCTGCTTGAGGGCAGTCAGGTCGGCGGCGATCGCGGCGGTGACATTCTGCACGACCGGAATCTGCGGGGCCTTCCACTCGATGGCGTTGACCGCCTCGGCGAAGCGCTCGGCGGCAGGCTTCATCAATGCACAGTGCGATGGCACGCTGACCGCCAGCGGCAGCGCACGCTTGGCACCCTTGGCCTTGCACAGTTCCATGGCGCGATCCACCGCGGCCTTGTTGCCGGCGATGACCACCTGGCCTGGCGAGTTGAAGTTGACCGCGCTGACCACTTCATCTTCAGCCGCTTCTGCACAGATCGCCACAACATCGGCATCATCCAGGCCCAAGATTGCCGCCATGGCACCGTGACCTGCAGGAACGGCCTCTTGCATGAGCTGGCCACGACGCTCGACCAGGCGAACGGCATCTTTCAGGCTCAGGCTGCCAGCAGCGACCAACGCGCTGTACTCGCCCAGGCTATGGCCGGAAACGAAGGCCGGTTGCGCACCACCCTCTTCCAGCCACAGGCGCCACAGGGCAATGGATGCAGTGAGGATCGCCGGCTGGGTTTTGTCGGTTTGGTTGAGTTGTTCCTCCGGACCTTGCTGGACCAGCTGCCACAGGTCATAGCCCAGAGCCTCGGAAGCCTCCTTGAAGGTCTCGACGATTACCGGTTTCTCTGCGCCGAGTTCGGCGAGCATGCCCAGCGACTGGGAACCTTGACCGGGAAAGACGAATGCGAGGGATGCAGACATTGAACAAGCCCTTATGATCTTGTCGTCGGATAGGGTGCGTCGAGCCCAGGGCTGGACGCGGAAACTGAAAACTTGGATGGGAAAAGAGACCAAGCGGTCACATTTAACCATTTCACGGCGGGAATTAAAGCAAGAGATCTTCCAGGCGACCATGCAGGCGTTGCGGCAGGTTCTCCTGGATTTCGATCAGCGCACGCTGGATGGCGCTCTGGAAGCCCTGCACTCCGGCAGAACCATGGCTCTTGATGACGATACCTTGCAGACCGAGGAAGCTCGCGCCATTGTGCCGCGCCGGGGCCAGGTCGGCCTGCAGTCGCTTGAGCAGGGGCATGGCCATGGCACCAGCAGCCCGGGCCAACACACCCCCCTTGAATAGCGCCTCGATGCGCGCACCGATCATGGTGGCCAGACCTTCGCTGGACTTGAGCAGGATATTGCCGACGAAACCGTCGCACACCACCACATCGGCCTCACCACGGTAGAGGCCATCGCCCTCGACGAAACCAATGTAGTTGAGCCCGCGAGCATTCTGCAAAAGGCTCGCTGCAAGCTTGACCTGCTGATTGCCTTTGATGTCCTCGGTGCCAACATTGAGCAGCGCTACCCGCGGACGATGGATTCCCAGCGCCTGGGCGGCCACTGATCCCATCACGGCGAACTGATAGAGGTTCTCGGCGCTGCAATCGACATTGGCGCCAAGATCCAACAGCTGGCAATACCCTGCCTGCGTGGGGATCGCCGCCACCATAGCCGGCCGGTCGATGCCCGGCAGCGTCTTGAGCACGAAGCGCGACAGCGCCATGAGCGCACCGGTATTTCCGGCGCTCACGCAGGCCTGCGCCTTGCCATCACGCACCAGTTCCAGGGCGACGCGCATCGACGAGTCAGGTTTACCCCGCAATGCCTGTGATGGCCGCTCGTCCATACCCACCACTTCGCTTGCCGCTACGATTTGCAGGCGCGCGCGATCCGCAGCCGGCAGACTGCTGACAAGATCTTCGAGGAGGGAGGGTTGACCGACGAGGGTCAGATGTAACGAGGGGGTAGCCGAGAGGCAAGCAATACTTGCCTGAACAATGCTGCGGGGACCGAAGTCCCCGCCCATTGCGTCGATCGCGATGATCTGAGCGGACAAGGATTACTCGTCAGCGCCCTTGTCGATCACTTTGCGACCACGGTATACGCCTTCTGGCGAAACGTGGTGGCGCAGGTGCACTTCACCGGTGCTCTTCTCTACGGACAGCGCGTTTTCCGACAGGGCGTCGTGGGAACGGCGCATGTCACGGGCAGAGCGGGATTTTTTGTTCTGCTGAACAGCCATAATTGATTAACTCCTAAACGTTTGGGTCACGCTTTAACTGCGCCAAAACACTGAACGGGTTGGACCGCGATACCTCGTCCTTGCTCGATTCGGGCTCATCTGCGCCCGCCGGCTGCTGGCATTCTTCCGGATGATGAGCAGGCACGATAGGCAAGGCGAGCAAGAGCTCTTCCTCGATCAACGCCTGCAGATCCAAAGGATCTTCGCCCAGTTCCAGCACGTCATAGCCTTTCGGCAACGACTGGGTATTCGCACCCTCCTTCACCACAGCGTACGTACATTCACTGTGAATCGGCAGGGTGACCAGCTCAAGACAACGCTGGCAAACCATCTTGACTTCGACATCGAGTTCGCTGTGAAACACCACAGCGCCTTGCTCGTCTCGCTCAAAATCGAACTTCGCCTGCACCGTACCGACATCGTCGGACAGCGGGTCGCAGAGTCTTTCCAAATCAGCGAGTTGCAGCGAACCTTGGATGGTTACGCCACGATCGGCCAATTTGCGCGGGTCAACGTGAGGTGGAATCGGGTCATTCAACATAGGCGCAGCATTCTAGGGATGCCCCCCGCCCCTGTCAAAGGAAATTCGGCGGCATCTCACATGTTAGAATTTGGTTCATCTGCCCAGGAGTCTACCATGCTTCCCCTGTTACTGGCTTCCAGCTCCCCCTACCGGCGCGAACTGCTTGAGCGCCTGCACCTGCCCTTCGGCTGGGCAAGCCCCGATATAGACGAGCGGCGCCTGGATGACGAGCCGGCCACCACTTTGGTTCGTCGCCTGGCCCGCCAGAAAGCCGAGGCGCTTGCGGCCAGCCACCCCGACCATCTGATCATCGGCTCCGACCAGGTAGCGGTGCTCGGCGAGCAGATCCTGGGCAAGCCACATACCTTCGAACGCGCCTGCGAACAACTGCTGGCCGCCAGCGGCCAGCAGGTCACCTTTCTCACCGGCCTGGCGCTACTCAACAGCACCACAGGCCAATGCCAGGTGGATTGCGTGCCCTTTACCGTAAATTTGCGCGAACTCGATCGCGAAAGCGTGGAACGCTATGTGGCAGCGGAACAGCCCCTGGATTGCGCAGGCAGCTTCAAGGCCGAAGGCCTGGGGGTAAGCTTGTTCCAGAGCACCCACGGCTGCGATGCAACCAGCCTGATCGGGCTACCGCTGATCCGACTGGTCGACATGCTTTTGAAAGAAGGCGTGCAGATTCCCTGAAGGTCTGAACGAAGCAACCCAGCCCCTGGGGGCATCGCCTCACATGCGCGAGCGATGCCCAATGGCTGGAGCGGGCTTGATGTCAGCGCAGCGATGGCCCTTGGAAACCCATCCACATAGCCAGGCGCTCAGCCACGCTGGCACCCAAGCGCTTGGAGAAGCGATCGAACGGCGACTCCTGGACAGTGAAGTCCACCAACTCCTTCTCGCCCACGATCTCACGCGCCACGTAGCTGGCACTGCCCAACCCATCCACCAGCCCCAGTTCCTTGGCCTGCTCGCCCGACCAGACCAGGCCACTGAACAGCTCTGGATGCTCCTTGTCCTTCAGGCGATCGCCGCGCCCCTGCTTGACCATGGCGATGAACTGACGATGCGTGGTATCGAGCACGCCCTGCCAGAACGCGGTCTCTTCTGGCTTTTGCGGCGAGAACGGATCCAGGAACGCCTTGTGCTCGCCTGCGGTGTAGGTCCGCCGCTCCACACCCAGTTTTTCCATGGTGCCGACAAAGCCATAACCTGCAGCGGTCACACCGATGGAGCCCACCAGACTCGCCTTGTCGGCATAAATTTCATCAGCCGCACTGGCAATGTAATAAGCCCCCGACGCGCCCAGGTCGGCAATCACCGCATAAAGCTTGATCGCAGGGTATTCAGCACGCAGTCGGCGGATCTCGTCGTAAACGTAACCCGACTGCACAGGACTGCCGCCAGGACTATTGATGCGCATGATCACAGCCTTGGTCTTGGCATCCTTGAAGGCGTCTCGCAGACTCTTGATGATATTGTCGGCACTGGCTGGCTCCTCGTCGGCAATCATGCCACGCACCTCTACCAACGCTGTATGGTTGGCACTGCGCGACGCAGCCTTGTCCACATCCATCATGGGCGTGAACAGCACCAACAGCCCGAACAGGTAAACGAAGGTCAGCAGCTTGAAGAAAATGCCCCAGCGCCGCGCCCGACGCTGCTCTTGGACACCTGCAAGCAGGGTCTTTTCCAGCAACTTCCAGCTCTTGCGCTCCTCGCGTTCTTCCGACTCTTCGGGCTCGGGCGCCCGCCACTCATCAGCCATGCTTACCTACCTTGGAATTGACCGTGCGCGAACAAGCGAGCCACTCGCGCAACTGTGAAAAATGATCGATGCACACCTGTGGACCGAATTCGCTCAAGGCCTGCAACGACATAGCACCATATCCCACCGCAACCGAATGCATCCCGGCGTTGCTGGCCATTTGCAAGTCGAATGCAGAGTCTCCGACCATCAGCGCCTGATGGGGTTCGACCTGGCAGTGAGCCAGGATCTGCTCGAGCATCAGCGGATGTGGCTTGCCGCGCGTCTCGTCGGCGGCACGGGTAATGTCGAAGTAACGTTCCCAGCCATTGGCCTTGAGCACCCGATCCAGACCACGACGCGCCTTGCCGGTGGCTACCGCCAGACGGTAGCCGTCGGCACGAAAAGCCTCCAACGACTCGGCCACGCCATCGAACAACGGCGAAGGCTGTTGATCCAGGGCCATGTAGATATCGGCGTAGTGCTGGCGGAAAACCTCGACCTGAACGGCATCCAGGTGAGGATATAGCGTGGAGATCGCCTCCCCCAGCGCCAGACCGATGATGCCCTTGATCGCAGCATCGCTGCTGGAGGCTTCGCCGGCACGCTCAGCCGCGGCATTCATGGCCTCGACGATACGCCCAATGGAATCGGCCAGGGTGCCGTCCCAATCGAAGATCAACAACTCATAGGGTTTATTCATGAACGATCAAGTCGCACTCAAGCGCTCCACAGTCTTGGACCAGACCTCATCCACCGGAGCCTCGAGCTTGAGCTCACCGCCATCGGGCAGCGGCACGGTCAGGGCATAGGCATGCAGGAACAGACGCTTGCCACCCAGATCGCGAATCTCCTTGGAGAAATCTTCGTCACCATACTTGCTGTCCCCGGCAATGCTATGCCCGGCATGCAAGGTATGGACACGAATCTGGTGGGTACGCCCCGTCACCGGACGCGCCTCGACCATGGTCGCGAAGTCGCCGAAGCGACGCAGGACGCGGAACAGCGTCAGCGCTTCCTTGCCCTCCTCATCGACTTCGACCATGCGCTCGCCGGAGCGCAGGTTGCTCTTTTGCAGCGGCGCGCTGACCTGCTTCTTGGACGTTGGCCAGTGGCCACGCACCAACGCCATGTACCGCTTGTCGACACCGTCGCCACGCAACGCGGCATGCAGATGGCGCAGCATGCTGCGCTTCTTGGCGATCATGAGCAGCCCGGAGGTGTCACGATCGAGGCGATGCACCAGCTCCAGCTCCTTGGCATCCGGACGCAGCTGACGCAGTGCCTCGATCACGCCGAAGCTCAGACCACTGCCGCCATGCACGGCAATGCCGGCTGGCTTGTTGAGCACGATCAGCGCCTTGTCTTCATAGACAATAGCCGCCTCCAGACGCTGCAAAAGGCCTTGGGCCACCGGCGCCGGCTCGTCGCGCTCAGGCAGACGGACAGGCGGCACTCGTACGATGTCGCCAGCCTGCAGTTTGTACTCAGGCTTGATCCGCCCTTTGTTGACCCGCACCTCGCCTTTACGCAGGATGCGGTAAACCAAGGTCTTGGGCACGCCTTTGAGGGCCGTGATGAGGAAATTGTCGATGCGTTGGCCGGCAAGCTCCGGCGCGACTTCGATCAGCTGAACGCCGGAAGTCGGAGGGGTATTGGTCGTCATGGAGGAATCATAACAATTTTTTATGGAATTGAAGCACTTAATCATTGCTGCTATAGTCGCGAACGCCGCCAAAAGCGGCAGGCCAGCGGCAGCAGGCTCCAGGCCCGCCCCTGACCATCGCAATTCTCGAGGACGCGAGGCCGTCCGACGGGGTTTTCGCCAGTTTACCGAAATGCCTGGAATCGCCACCAGCGCCGTGTAGAGAAGACCGAAAAAAAACGACAAGTGCGGTGTTTCACCTGCTTACCCGCTTCTTTTCGCCGTACCTCTGCCCGCCCCTTGGCGCTTGCACGCATCGCCCGGCGAATGCTTCGGAAATACCTGCCTTGGACATAAATGGCGCCAGTTCCCGAATCGGAACTGACGAAAAATGCAACCCGTTGCGGATTCAGCGCGCGGCAGCACCCGAACTATCAGGGATACGTGCAGGGTGGAGATGCACAGACCTCGGACCGTGTAGCACGGCATCCGGCCACCAGCCCCAGGCTGGCCTGGCAAGCGGACCCGGGCTTCGCAGACACCCCCGAAAGTGTCCACGGCCCACGGCTGATTCCTCCTCCTGACTGAGTGCAAGTGGCCTGTACGGTTGTTCGAGGATTCACCTTCGAGTGCCAGGGTTTGCCAGGCAAGGCGCCACGCCCCGTCGTAGCCAAGCTACGCCGAGCAATGGCAATGCAGCGAGGCAAGCCCAGGCACCGAGATGAAGTACTCGGTTCGACCACACCGGCCGCCAGGCACCGCAAAACAGGACGCGTCGTCGCGACCACGGCAGGCTGGGCAACCGGCTGGTGCCGAATGTCGTTGGACACGGGGGTGGCCCGCCACCCTTTGCGCACCTTGGCACCGACCATGAGAAGTCGTGTGTGCCGAACGCCGTTTCCGGCAGCCCGGAAACCGACGGTACAACATGAAAAGAATGCTGATTAACGCAACTCAACCCGAAGAGTTGCGTGTAGCCCTGGTGGATGGCCAACGTCTCTACGACCTGGATATCGAATCCGGGGCGCGCGAGCAGAAGAAGGCCAACATCTACAAAGGCCGGATCACCCGGATCGAACCCAGCCTCGAAGCCGCTTTCGTCGATTTCGGCTCCGAACGTCACGGCTTCCTGCCGCTCAAGGAAATCTCCCGCGAATACTTCAAGAAGGCGCCAGAAGGCCGCGTCAACATTAAAGAAGTGTTGAGCGAAGGCCAGGAAGTCATCGTCCAGGTCGAGAAGGAAGAGCGCGGCAACAAAGGCGCCGCCCTCACCACTTTCATCAGCTTGGCCGGTCGCTACCTGGTGCTGATGCCCAACAACCCACGTGCCGGCGGCATCTCCCGTCGCATCGAAGGCGAAGAGCGCAATGAGCTGCGCGAAGCCCTCAACGGCCTCACCGTCCCAGGCGACATGGGCCTGATCGTGCGCACTGCCGGCCTTGGCCGCAGCAGCGAAGAAATGCAGTGGGACCTCGACTACCTCCTGCAACTGTGGACCGCCATCAAGGAGGCCTCCCAAGATCGCGCCGCACCTTTCCTGATCTACCAGGAAAGCAATGTCATCATCCGCGCCATCCGCGACTACCTGCGCCAGGACATCGGCGAAGTGCTGATCGACAGCATTGACGCCCAGGAAGAAGCCCTGACCTTCATCCGCCAAGTCATGCCGCAGTACGCCAGCAAGGTCAAGCTGTACGAAGACAGCGTCCCGCTGTTCAATCGCTTCCAGATCGAAAGCCAGATCGAGACCGCCTTCCAGCGTGTGGTCGACCTGCCCTCCGGTGGCTCCATCGTCATCGACCCGACCGAGGCCCTGGTCTCCATCGACATCAACTCGGCGCGCGCCACCAAAGGCAGCGACATCGAAGAAACCGCCCTGCAGACCAACCTGGAAGCGGCCGAGGAAATCGCCCGCCAACTGCGTCTGCGTGACATCGGCGGCCTGATCGTCATCGACTTCATCGACATGACCCCGGCCAAGAACCAGCGCGCCGTTGAAGAGCGCGTGCGTGAATGCCTCGAGGCCGACCGCGCCCGCGTCCAGGTTGGCCGCATCTCGCGCTTCGGCCTGCTGGAAATGTCCCGTCAGCGCCTGCGTCCTTCCCTGGGCGAGAGCAGCGGCATCGTCTGCCCACGCTGCTCCGGCACCGGCATCATCCGTGACGTCGAGTCGCTGTCCCTGGCCATCCTGCGCCTGATCGAGGAAGAAGCCCTGAAAGATCGTACCGCCGAGGTACGCGCCCAGGTACCGATCCCGGTTGCAGCTTTCCTGCTCAACGAAAAACGCAACTCGATCACCAAGATCGAACTGCGCACCCGCGCCCGCATCATCATCCTGCCGAACGATCACCTGGAAACGCCGCACTTCGAAGTCCAGCGCCTGCGCGACGACAATCCGGACGTGCTGAACAACCAGTCCAGCTACGAGATCGCCGCCGCCGAAACCGAAGAAGCGCCGCAGCCGACTGCCACCCGCACCCTGGTTCGCCAGGAAGCCGCGGTCAAGACCGCCCCGGCCCGCGCCAACGCGCCGGTACCCAGCACACCCGAGCCGGCACCGGCCGCACCAGTCGCACCGGCACCAAGCGCTCCGGAGCCAAGCCTGTTCAAAGGCTTGGTCAAATCGCTGGTAAGCCTGTTCGCCGGTAAGGACGAACCTGTAGCCGCACCGGTCGCCAACACCGAGAAACCGGCTGCCGAGCGCCCACAGCGCAACGAAGAGCGCCGCAACGGTCGTCAGCAGAGCCGCAATCGCAACGGCCGTCGCGATGAAGACCGCAAACCACGCGAAGAACGCAGCGAGCGCGCCCCGCGCGAAGAGCGTCAGCCACGTGAAGAGCGTGCCCCGCGTGAAGAACGCGCCCCCCGTGAGGAGCGTGCTCCACGCGAAGAGCGCCAAGCACGTCAGCCGCGCGAAGACCGCCGCGGCAACCGTGAAGAGCGCGTGCGCGAACTGCGTGAACCTCTGGATGCCGCCCCTACCGCCCGTGAAGAGCGCCAGCCACGTGAAGAACGTGCCCCGCGCGAAGAACGTGTAGCCCGCGAGGAACGTGCGCCACGTGAAGAGCGCCAACCGCGCGAAGAACGTCAGCCTCGTGAAGAACGTCAGCCACGTGAAGAGCGTGCACCTCGTGAAGAGCGTGCCCCGCGCGAAGAACGCGCACCACGCGAAGAGCGCGCCGAACGCGAAGAGCGTCAACCACGCCCACCTCGTGAAGAGCGTCAGCCTCGCGCAGGTACCGAGGCCGCCGAGGCCGCCGAGGAACAACTGCCAAACGAAGAGCTGCTGCAGGAAGAGCAACAGGACGGCGCCGATGGCGAACGCCCACGTCGTCGCTCCCGCGGCCAGCGTCGTCGCAGCAACCGTCGCGAGCGCCAACGCAATGCCAATGGCGAGCTGATCGAAGGTGGTGAAGACGAAGCCACCGGCGAAGAGCAACCAGCACAGCAACACCAGGCTACCGAGCTGGGTGCAGAGCTAGCCGCTGGCCTTGCCGTCACCGCTGCCGTTGCCTCCAGCAACATCAGTGCCGAAGCCGAAGCCCAGGCCAACCAGCAGGCCGAACAGGCTACCAACGTGGTTGCCCAAGCCCAGGAAGCTGCCCAGCCTGCCGAGCAGGTCGTCGAGCAGATCGACCAGGCTCAAGAGCTCGCCATCGCACCCGTGGTCGAACAACCGCTCAGCGAGCCGGTCGCGGTGACCGAGCCAAGCGCCGAGCCCGTGGTCGAAGTGGTCCCACAACCGGTCGTCGAAGCGCCAACTACCGAAGCGGTTACAGAAGCTGCTGTCGTGGAATCCGGCGAAGCTGAGCAAGCCCCTGCCTTTGAGCAGCAAGCCGCACCAGCACCGGTTGCCGAGCAGCCTGCCGAGGCTGCCGAGGCCAAGCCGGAAGTGGCCGAGCCCGCTCCGGTAGCTGTCCAGGCCAGCGTACAAGAGCAAGCCCCGGCTCCGGCCGAGCCTGCCACTGTGATGCTGCCAAACGGCCGCGCACCGAACGACCCACGTGAAGTGCGTCGCCGCAAGCGCGAAGCCGAAGCCGCTGCCAAGGCTGCCGCCGAGGCACAGGCTGCCGAAGCGCTGGCGACCACCGATGAGCAGAAACCTAATCACGGTTGATGCCATCGGTTGAATGAAAAAGCCCCGCCAGTGTGAACTGGCGGGGCTTTTTCATTTCGGGAACATTTACCGCGAGACTGACTTGAACGATGGTCTGTGTAGCAGCCCCCAAGGATCAGTACAGGTTCGGTTCCATCTCCAGCTCGACCCCGAAGCGCTCGTAGATATCGGCTTGTATCCTGCGCGCCAAGTCATGCACCTGTGCCCCGCTTGCCCGGCCATAGTTCACCAGGACCAGCGATTGCAGACGATGCACCCCGGCATCCCCGTCCCGGTACCCTTTCCATCCCGCCTGCTCGATCAGCCAGCCTGCAGCCAGCTTCACCTGCCCATCTGCCTGCGGATAAGCCACCACGCCCGGGAAGCGCTCGCGAATCTGCTCGGCCAGCGCCGCCGTTACCACAGGGTTCTTGAAGAAGCTGCCGGCGTTGCCAAGCTCGGCCGGGTCAGGCAGTTTTTCCCTGCGAATGCTGCAGATAGCTTCGCTGATGGCCATGGCGGTCGGCGCATGAACGCCCTGCTCCAGCAGACGCTGGCGAACCGGTCCGTAATCCAGATGCGCATGCAGGGTTCGACTCAGAGCAAAACGCACCCGCAGGATCAGCCACCGCCCAGGGTTGCGTTTGAACAAGCTGTCCCGATAAGCGAAGGCACATTCCTCCAGAGCAAAGTCCCGCAACTCGCCGGTTTCACGATCCAAGGCGGTTAGGCCGGCAAATACGTCCTTGATCTCTACGCCATAGGCACCGACGTTCTGCATGGGCGCGGCGCCAACGGTGCCCGGGATCAGGCTGAGGTTCTCCAGACCGCAAAAGCCCTGTGTCAGGCTCCACTGCACGAAGGGATGCCAAGGCTCGCCTGCCTCGGCCTCCACCACGACCCGATCACCATCGTCCTGCAACACCCGACGGCCTCGGCTGGCCATATGCAACACCAAGGCATCGATGTCACCAGTCAGCAGCAGGTTGCTGCCGCCACCGATCACCAGCACACGCACTTGCCGCTCGATGGCCTCAGCCAGGGCCTGACGGACCTGCGCATCGTCATGGGCCTGGGTGAAATAGCGTGCCTTCACGTCAATGCCAAAGGTGTTGTAGGGCTTGAGCGAGACCCGTTCCTGCCAGCTCGTCATAGCCGCCCCTTGATTTCAACGACCAGCGCCTGGCATGCAGCTTCGATCAGGTCCAAGACCTGCTCGAAACCTTCGGCGCCGCCATAGTACGGGTCCGGTACCTCATCCAAGGCTGCGCCATAGCGGCGCAGAAAGAGATCCAGTTCACCGGGCGCGGCGTGGGGACGCATGGCGTGCAGATGAGCCAGGTTGCTCTTGTCCATCGCCAGGATCAGGTCGTATTCGGCAAAATGCTCTGCCTTGACCTGCTGGGCACGCTGACGGGACAAGTCATAGCCACGCGCCAGGGCCGCGCGGCAGGTACGGCTGTCGGGCGCCTTGCCGACGTGCCAGTCACCGGTGCCGGCCGAGGCCACGTGCACCAGCTCGGCAAGTCCTGCGGCCTGCAATTGGTGGCGCAATACACCTTCGGCAGTCGGTGAACGACAGATATTGCCCAGGCAGACGAACAGAACGCGCATCAGGCCTCCAGCAAGCGCCGAACGCGCTCCAGGTCTTCAGGAGTATCCACGCCGACGGCCGGGGCCTCGATGGCGTCTGCTACGTGAATGCGCACGCCATGCCATAGGGCGCGCAGTTGCTCCAGCGCTTCGGTCTGCTCCAGCCAGCAAGGGCCCCAGCTGACGAAGTCCTGGAGAAAACCCACACGGTAGGCATACATACCGATATGACGGCGGTAAGGAACGCCTTCGGGGATGCTGTCGCGGCGCTTGGCGAACGCATCTCGCGCCCAAGGCAGCGGTGCACGGCTGAAGGTCAGGGCCAGACCATGCTTATCGCTGATCACCTTGACCGCATTGGGATTGAACACGGTTTCAGGCTCGGCGATCGGCTCGGCCAACGTCGCGATGCCCGCTTCCGGATGGGCTGCAAGGTTGGCGGCCACCTGATCGATGATCACCGGCGGAATCAAAGGCTCGTCGCCCTGCACATTGACCACGATGGCGTCAGCCGGCAGGCCCAGATGCGAGGCCACTTCGGCCAGTCGGTCAGTGCCGGACTCGTGGTCGGCACGGGTCAGCAGGACCTCGGCGCCAAATGCCTGGCAAGCCTCGACGATGCTGGCATCGTCGGTGGCGATGACCACGCGGCTGGCGCCGCTTTTGCGGGCCTGTTCCCAGACATGCTGGACCATCGGCTTGCCGGCAATCGCCAACAGCGGCTTGCCCGGCAGGCGGGTCGAGCGCAGGCGGGCAGGAATCACCACGGTGAAATTCAAGCTCATTTGTCCAGGCGCTCGTCGTCGGTCAGGGTGCGCGCTTCACTTTCCAGCATCACCGGGATGCCGTCACGAATCGGATAAGCCAGGCCCGCGCCCTTGCTGATCAGCTCGGTTTTGTCGGCACTGAGCTTGAGCGGGCCCTTGGTGATCGGGCAGGCCAGGATATCGAGCAATTTGGTGTCCATGGAGGCTTCCTTGAGGCCAAAGGCCGGAAAAAAGAAAAAGGCTCAGGGCTGGAGACGTTCAGGCAGCAGACGCTGCAACTGCCCGTCGAACCAGTTGGCAAAGGCCTGGGATGGCACGGCGTCGACCGCCAGGTACCACCAGTCGTCGGCCGCAAAGGGCCGGCACTTCACTGCATCCTTCTCGGTCATCACCAGCGGCAGCGCCGGACTGAACGCCAGGTTCTCGACGCTGAACTGCGCATGATCGGCAAAGGGATGCGGTATCGGCTGCCAGTTTAGCCCTTGCAATGTATTGAAGAAACGCTGTGGATTGCCGATGCCAGCCACGGCGTGCAACGCCTGGCCAACCGGAAAGTGATCGAGTGGGCGACGCTCGCCGCTGCGCAGATTGACCAGTGCCGAGGGCCGCAGGCCGAAAGCGAAGCCGTCGTCCAGGTCCACCTTTGCGCCGTTGTACAGCACCGCATCGGCCTCGGCCAGACGCTCGACCGGCTCCCGCAACGGGCCCGCCGGCAGACAACGGCGATTGCCCAGGCCGCGGGCGGCGTCAATCAGCACCAGCTCCAAGTCACGCGCCAGGCGGTAGTGCTGCATGCCGTCATCGCACAGGATCAGGTCTAGCGGCTCGCTGGCCAGCAGCGCCTGCACGGCGCAGGAACGGTCGGGGTCGATCATCAGAGGCACGCCTGTACGTTGAACGATCAACAGCGGTTCGTCACCGGCGTGCTGCGCGCTCTGGTCTGCCCGGACACGCCAAGGCAGGCTGGGCGGCGCTGCGCCATAACCCCGACTGACCACCCCGACCTTGAGCCCAAGCAGACGACAGTGCTCGATCAACCAGAGAATCATCGGCGTCTTTCCGGTGCCGCCGACCGTGATGTTGCCCACTACGATCACCGGCACCGGCGCTCGGTAGCTGGCGCTGTCACCCCTGAGAAAACGTGCACGCTTGCGCGTCACCACCCGCCGGTACAGGGCCTCGAGCGGGCGCAACAGCGCAAGCGCCGGATGCCCGGCATACCAGGCCGCGAGCAGACGGTCAGCGAAAGCCATCAAGGAGTACCCTGCGCGGCCTCGACGGTGGTCATGCGCAACTTGCTGAAGCCGAGCTTGCCGGCCGCATCCATTGCGGTGACCACAGCCTGGTGCGGCGTCTTGCCGTCCGCGCTGATCGCCAGCGGCAGGGTGATGTCCCCGCCCGATTCGCGCTCGAGCGCCTCGGTCAAGGTCGCCAGATCGCTCTTGGGCAGCAAGTGGTTGTTGACCGAATACACGCCGTCCGCACTGATGGTGATTTCCACAACCTTGCCCTCCTCTGCCGGTGCCTGGGTGGCACTGGCGGCTTCGGGCAGCTCGACGCGCAGCTGGGTCTCGCGGGTAAAGGTGGTGGTGACCACGAAGAACAGGAGCAGAACGAACACCACGTCGATCAACGACGCCAGGTTGATGTCCACGTTCTCCCGTTGCCGGTTGCGCCGGAACTTCACGCCTTGCCTCCGGCCACTTCCACTTCGCGATCGCCTTGCAGCACCTCGACCAGCTTGATTGCCTCCTGCTCCATGCCGACGACCAGCTCATCGATACGTCGCTGCAGGAACCGGTGGAAGAAGACCGCCGGGATCCCCACCATCAGGCCGGCGGCCGTGGTGACCAGGGCCTTGGAAATACCACCCGCGAGAACGGCCGGGTTGGCAGTCATCTGCGAGCCCATGAAGGCGCTGAAGATATCGATCATGCCCAGCACCGTACCCAGAAGGCCGAGCAAGGGGGCCATCGCGGCGATGGTGCCCAATGTACCGATATAGCGCTCCAACTCATGGATGACCCGGGAGGCGGCCTCCTCGATGCACTCTTTCATGATCTCGCGACCATGGCGGGAGTTGGCCAGGCCCGCAGCGAGGATTTCGCCCAACGGCGAATCGGCGCGCAGGGCCTTGAGCTTGTCACTGGTCAGTTGCTTGTCCTTGATCCACATCCACACCTGGCCCAGCAGGTGCGGTGGGGTCACGCGACTGGCGCGCAGGGTCCACAGGCGCTCGGCGACGATAGCCATGGCGGCGATGGAACTCAGAATGATCGGCAGCATCATCCAACCACCGGACTTGACCAATTCCCACACAGTAAGCATCCCCTTGAAAAAGGCCGCCACTCTACCATAGGACCGTGGGGGGGCTCATCTGCCAAAGGTCAGGGAGTCGGCCGTTCACATTATGACCTGCGCATGGGCCATTCATTGCCCCTGTCGCCAGAACCGCCGCTGCGCCCGCAGTCCCTCGACCTCGCCATGGGTGCCCAGGCGTAGGCGCAAAGCGCCTTCGATCGCGGTGTCATGAACGCTCAACCCGTACCGCCGGTAACGCTCCACGACCTGCGGATGCGGATGACCGAAGCTGTTGTAACGCCCCCGGGAAATCATCACGCCCCTTGGCGACGTAGCGCGGATGAACGGCTCGGTGGACGAGCTGCGACTGCCATGGTGCGGCGCCTGCAACCAGTCGATGCGCGGCGCATCGGTCGCTGCCAGCCAAGCCCGCTCGGCACCAGCCTCCATATCGCCGGCCAGTAACAACCGCTCGCCCTGGGCCTGTACCAGCAGCGCACAGGAACGCTCGTTACCGGCCGGCCCCCCTGCCCACTGCCAAAGCATGAAGTCCACCCCATCCCAGTGCCAGCGCTCGCCACTGACGCACCGGCGTGCCCGCAAAGCCTCCGGTAATTGTTCAGGCTCCCCCGCAAGCACCCTACCCAGCGGCAGACCGCGCCCGATAGCCGCTGCGCCGCCGGCATGATCGGCGTGGCCATGACTGATCAGCATCAGATCCAGGTGCTCGACGCCAAGCTTGCGCAAGGTCGGCAACACCACCCGGTCCCCCAGGTCCATGTCACCCTTGGCGGGGCCGGCATCGTAAAGCAGGCTGTGCGTGCGGGTTCGCAGCAGCACGGCCAGGCCCTGCCCCACATCCAGTTGCAGGATTTCAACCTGCCCCTGCGGCACTGGCTCCCGTGGAGCCCACAGAGCCATCAGCATCACGCCCCCCAGTCCACGCAGCGGCACCCCCCGGGGCAGCAACAGCAACGCCGCCCCCAATCCGACCAGCAGTCCCGCCCACGGCGTCAATGCCTGGGGCTCCCAGGCCGGACGCCATTGCCCCAACAGCGCCAACTGCTGAAACAATATTTCCAGCAACCCGCCTGCCCACCACAGCAACAGCTCACCGGGCTGGCCCAGCGGCAAGAGCGCACTGCCCAGCAGCGCCAACGGCAACACGGCAAAACTGATCCAGGGTACCGCCAACAGATTGGCCAGGGGCGCTGTCAGGCTGATCGGCAAACCCAGCGCCAGCAAGGCCGGCAACAAGCCCACCGCGACCACCCATTGCGCCCTGCTCCAGGCTTGCCACGGCCGCCAGCCGCCGAGGCGCCCGGCAAAGCAGAACACCAGAACCGCGACTGCGGCGAACGATAGCCAGAACCCGGGCAACAGGCTCGCCAACGGTTCGATCAGCAGCACGCCACACAGGGCGGCCAGCAACGGCAGGAGCGCCCCCAGATGACTGAAGTGCAGACGCCAGAGCAGGACCATCGCCAGCATCAGGCAAGCTCGCTGCACCGGCACACCGAACCCCGCGAGCCCGCCGTACCCCAACGCTGAAACCAGACTCAGCGCGCATGCCCAAGGCAACCATGGCAGACGCTGGGGCCACAGGCCCAGGCGCGCCAGCCACGCCACCAAGCCATAGACCAGCCCGGCCACCAAGCCGATGTGCTGGCCGGAAATCACCATCAAGTGCACCGTACCGGTGGCCTGCAACGCCTGCCATTCCGAGCGCGCAAGCCCCGAGCCATCCCCCAGGACCAGCGCCGCCAGGGCACCTTCGCGCCCCTGGGCATCGACTGCCAGCAAGCGTTGGCGCACCGCGTCGCGCCAGTTGTTCGTGGCGGGTGCCAACAACTGCCCAGCCTTGACGGTGCCCACGGCGCCGATCCGCCGCGCGAGAAAAAGCGCCTCCCAGTCGGGACCATGGGGGTTGAGCAGGCCATGGGGTCGCTTGAGCGTGACAGCCAGGCGCCAGTACTCGCCGGCGCTCAGTTGTGGCCCCTCGAACCAGTTCAACTGAAGCCGACGCGGCAAGGCGGTGCGACGCGAGGTAGGGTCCGCAAGCTCGAAGCGCACGGATTGCCCTCGTAGTGCGGGCAATCCCACCACCCGCCCCTCCAGCCACACGGTTCGCCCATCCAACGCGGATTCCAGACGATCATCCAAGGCGTTTTGCGCCGACCAACAGGCCCAGCTCATTCCGAGGAGAAAGCAACCTACAGCCCTGGCTCTGCCAGGAAGACAAACCACGCCGAGCAACAGCATCGTCAGCATCGCGCCGACCGATGGCAATGCAGGCAGAAAACGCAGGCTCAACAGCCCGAGTGCGAGCGCGAACATCCCTGTGCGCATGAGATAGAGCTCCAGAAGCGAAACAGCCCTCTGAGGCTTAGCTGAAAAGTCGGCCGACCTTGCTCAATAATTGTCACAAACTCTGAACAAGGTCGTCAGGCAAAAAAGGCATACTGCCCTCATTCACCTGCCGGGAGCGTACATGCCGCGCCGTCTCTTCAAACGCTACATGCCGGATCCAACCAGCATTCGCGAACACAAGTCCTTACGCTTTTTCGGCAGGTTGCTGCACGATCCCAACCTCTGGCACCTGAACCGCCATTCGGTGGCGCGGGCCATGGGCGTCGGCCTGTTTGCGGCACTGATTCCCATGCCCATGCAGATGTTGCTGGCCGCCAGCCTGGCAATCCCACTGCGGGGCAACCTGCCAATCGCGGTCAGCCTGGTCTGGCTGACCAATCCACTGACCATGCCGCCGGTGTTCTTCGTCACCTACATGACCGGCGCCTGGCTGATGCAGGTGCCGCCCCGCACGCTGCCGGACGAAATCACCGTCCAGTGGGTCACCGATCAACTGTCGACGATTTGGCAGCCCTTCCTGCTGGGCTCGGTGGTGTGTGGGCTGGTGCTGGGCCTGTTCGCCTACTTCGCCACCATGCTGTACTGGCGCTGGTGGGTAGGCCGGCAATGGCGCCGGCGCAAGGCCCAGGGGGCAGCCAGGCACGCCTCAGGCACGCATGCCACGGCCGCTAACCAGCAGACGAACGCACAGCAGGTAAAGCACTGCAGTGGCCACCAACATGAAGGTGATCGCAGTGCCGATACGGATATCCGACACCCCTAGGATGCCGTAGCGGAACGAGTTGACCATGTGCAGTACCGGGTTCGCCAACGACACGGTCTGCCAGAATGGCGGCAGCAAGCTGATCGAATAGAACACCCCGCCGAGGTAGGTCAACGGCGTCAGCACGAACGTCGGAATGATCGAGATATCGTCGAAATTGCGCGCGAACACGGCGTTGACGAAGCCCAGCAGCGAGAAGATGGTCGCGGTCAGCAGCACCACCGCGACAGTGACACCCAGGTGATGCACCTGCAGATGGGTGAAGAACATCGACAGGATGGTCACGATCACCCCGACAGCCAGGCCACGCAACACGCCTCCGAGCACATAGCCGACGAGAATGGTGTGCGGCGATACCGGCGAGACCATCAGCTCTTCGATCGAACGCTGGAACTTGCTGCCAAAGAAGCTCGAAACCACGTTGCCGTAGGAGTTGGTGATCACCGACATCATGATCAACCCCGGCACGATGTATTCCATGTACGTGAAGCCGCCCATGTCGCCGATCTGTCGACCGATGAGATTTCCGAAGATCACGAAATACAACACCATGGTGATCGCCGGCGGCAACAGGGTTTGCGGCCAGATGCGCAAAAAGCGCCGGACTTCACGGTAGACGATGGTGTTGAGGGCGACCCAGTTGGTGCGCAGGTCCAGACTCATACGGCCACCTTCGACAGGTTTTTTTCTACCAGTGACACGAACAGCTCCTCGAGTCGGTTGGTCTTGTTGCGCAGGCTCTGCACTTCGATCTGCTGCAATGCCAGTTGGCCAAACAGCGCGGTGATGCCCATCGCTTTGTCCACCTGCACTTCCAGGGTGTGCGGCGTGATCAGCCGGCACGGGTAGCCCTGAAGCACCGGCGCCTGGGCAAGATCCTGCTTGAGGTCGAGAACGAAGGTTTCCACGTGCAGCTTGCTCAGCAGCTTGCGCATGCTGGTGTTCTCGACGATGGTGCCATGGTCGATGATGCCGATGTTGCGGCACAGCTGCTCAGCTTCTTCCAGGTAATGGGTGGTCAGGATGATGGTGATGCCTTTCTGGTTCAGCTCGGTGAGAAAGCTCCACATCGAACGGCGCAGCTCGATGTCCACACCCGCGGTCGGCTCATCTAGAATCAGCAAGCGCGGTTCGTGAATCAGCGCCCGGGCGATCATCAAGCGGCGCTTCATGCCGCCGGAGAGCGAGCGCGACTGCACATCCCGCTTATCCCACAGGCCCAGTTGAGTCAGGTACTGTTCGGTGCGCTCCTTGGCCAGCTTGGGCGGGATTCCGTAGTAGCCCGCCTGGGTGACCACGATATCGAAGGTCTTCTCGAACTGGTTGAAGTTGAACTCCTGCGGCACCACGCCCAGGCAACGCTTGAGCGCGGCAGGGTCGCGATCCAGGTCATGGCCGAACACATTCACCGTGCCGCTGGTCTTGTTGACCAGGGTGGAGAGGATGCCGATGGTGGTGGACTTGCCGGCGCCGTTGGGGCCAAGCAAAGCGAAGAAGTCACCCTCGGCGACATCCAGGTCGATGCCCTTGAGGGCCTGGAAGCCGTTGCCGTAGGTCTTGGTCAGCTGTCGTATGGACAGGGCGGAACTCATAGCGGGTCAGGTACCGAGAAAAGGGTTCAGGACACGCCAGAGCTGATCACTGGCGCAGTGAGTGCGGCCAATGGTGCAAGCCCTGGCCGCGCAAGTACAGTCATGTGTATCGATAATGACTATCGAAATGACCACGGTGTTCAGGTCAATGCCGTCATTACCGCTGCTTGGTAGGCCGGGCGTTGGCGCAGGCGCTCATACCAGGCCCTCAGATGGTGCATCTGCGGGCGCTCGATCGGCATTTCGAACCAGGCGTAGATAAAACAGCCCAGGGGGATATCGCCCATGCCAATCTGCTGGCCGGAGAGGTAAGGCTGGTCCGCCAGGGCCTGGTCGGCGATCGACAGCAACTGCGCGCATTGCTTGTGGGCAGCATTGATGGCCACCCAGTCGCGCTGGTCCTCCGGCGTGCGCAGCAGGCCCCAGAACAACGGCCGGAATGGCGTAGCGAAGGACGAGGTAGTCCAATCCATCCATTTGTCCGCCAAGGCGCGCTGGCGCGGATCGTCCAGATACCAGCCTTGGTCGCGGCCATATTGGGCGCACAGGTAGCGAACGATGGCGTTGGACTCCCAGAGCACCAAGTCGTCATCTTCGAGCATTGGCACCAAGCCATTAGGGTTGCGCGCCCGATAATGCGGCTCGTCCACCACACCGAAGGCGCCGCCAGCGTCGATCGATTCGAAGTCCAGGCCCAGTTCATGGGCAATCCACAGTGCCTTGCGCACATTGCTCGAGTTCTTGCGGCCCCAGATCTTCAGCATGACAGCGTCCTTTGGTATGCAGAGGCCCGATAGTCTACTCCAATCCGCCGGCCTGGTTGGTGAAACACCGGACTGCGCTGAACGCTCGCCGCCATACCCTGTCACTGTTCAGGTCAGGCCGTCCCGCCAGGCAGGTCTAAGCTCTGTGGGATAGCTCGTACCCAATGTTCCATGGAGGAAGGATTATGTTGCTGCTGTGGTTGGTGGTGTTGGTGATCGGTGCGGCGTACCTCACGCATCGGCGCCTGGCCCCCCTGAAGATCCTGGGGGCCGTCGCGGTATATGTGTTACTGATGGGCATCTGGGGGCACGCCCCTGCCTGGCTGCTGGCATTGATCTGGCTGGTATTGGCCTTCAAGACCGCATTTCTGGTATTGCCGCAATGGCGGCGCAAGTTGTTCACGACCCCTGTGTTCCAATGGTTCCGGCGCACGCTGCCGCCGATGTCACGAACCGAACGCGAGGCCATCGACGCCGGCACGGTCTGGTGGGATGGCCAACTGTTCAGCGGCCGCCCCGACTGGAATGTCCTGCTCGACTATCCGGCAGCCACGCTGACCGACGAAGAACAGGCCTTCATCGACGGCCCCACCGAGGCCCTCTGCGCCATGGTCAGCGACTGGCAGATCAGTCAGGACCTGGACCTGCCAGCAGAAGCATGGACGCATATCAAGGCCCATGGCTTCTTCGCTCTGATAATCCCCAAAGCATACGGCGGCAAAGGTTTCTCGGCCTATGCCCACTCTCAAATCGTGATGAAACTGGCTACCCGTAGCGCCGACCTGGCCTCGACGGTGATGGTGCCCAACTCCCTGGGCCCGGCCGAGCTGCTGTTGCACTACGGCACTGAGGAACAACGCAATCATTATCTGCCTCGCCTGGCTCGCGGCGAGGAAATCCCCTGCTTCGCCCTCACCGGCCCACTGGCCGGCTCGGACGCGAGCGCCATGCCAGACACCGGCGTGATCTGCAAAGGCCAATGGCAAGGTGAAGAAGTGATCGGCCTGCGCCTGAACTGGGAGAAGCGCTATATCACCCTTGGTCCGATCGCGACACTGCTGGGCCTGGCCTTCAAGGCCTATGACCCGGAGCACCTGCTGGGCGACACGCAGGATCTGGGCATCAGCCTGGCGCTGGTGCCCACCGATACACCGGGTGTCGAAATCGGCAGGCGCCACTTCCCGCTGGGCGCGGCCTTCATGAATGGCCCCAACAGCGGCAAAGATGTCTTCATACCGCTGGATTACCTGATCGGCGGCAAGGACATGCTCGGCAAAGGCTGGATGATGCTGATGAACTGCCTGTCCGTGGGCCGTTCCATTTCCCTGCCCGCGGGAGGCACAGGTGCAGCCAAGTACAGCAGCCTGGTGACCGGTCAGTACGCACGCATTCGCGAACAGTTCAATGTTCCCTTGGCCGCCTTCGAAGGCATCCAAGCCTCCCTGGCCCGCATTGGCGGCAACGCGTGGCTGGCCGACAGCGCCCGAATACTGACCGCTCAGGCCGTCGACCTCGGCGAAAAACCCTCGGTGCTGTCGGCGATTCTCAAGTACCACCTCACCGAGCGAGGTCGCGAATGCATCCAGCACGCCATGGATGTACATGGCGGCAAAGGCATCATCCTGGGGCCGAACAATTACCTGGCACGCAACTGGATGGGCGCACCGATCTCCATCACCGTCGAAGGGGCCAACATTCTTTCACGCAATTTGATGATCTTCGGTCAGGGCGCGATCCGCTGCCATCCGTTCGTGCTCGAGGAAATGGCCCTTGCCGGGCGCGAGGACCACGAGCAGGCGCTCGCCGAGTTCGATGACTTGTTGATGAAACATATCCTCTTCGCCGCCGGCAATGCCGCCAGCACCCTGGTACTGGGGCTCGGCCTGGGTCGCTTCGAGCAGGTACCAGGTGATGCCCTCAGCCAAGGCTATTTCCGCGCGCTGAACCGACAAGCTGCGGCATTTGCACTGCTGGCGGACCTGTCGATGATGATGCTCGGCGGTGCACTCAAACGCCGGGAACGCCTCAGTGCGCGCCTCGGCGATGTATTGAGCTATCTGTACCTGGCTTCAGCGTCTCTCAAGCGCTACCACGACTTGGGCTCACCGGAGCACCTGCAGCCATTGCTGCGCTGGGCCCTGGAGGAAAGCCTGGGCCAGTCGGAGGCCGCACTGGATCGCCTGCTCGACAATTTCCCTAACCGCTTCGTCGGTTGCGCCTTGCGTGTGCTGGTCTTCCCTCTGGGACGTCGCCACACCGGGCCAAGCGATGAATTGGATGCCGAGGTGGCGGAGTTGATTGGGCGGCGCAAGGGAGACCCTGCGCTTGAAGAGCTGCTGAGCGGCTGCTTCCGTCCGCAGGCCGAAGCCGACCCGGTGGCAGCCTTGCAACGGGCCAGCGACCTATTGGCAGAGTGCGCCCCTCTGCACAAGGCGCTGCACGAGGCGATCAGGCACGGCAAGGTCCATCCCGCACCCGGGCAGTCAGCGATAGACGCTGCCGTCGAGGCTGGCGTACTGCAAGCTGCCGAGGGGCAGCGCTTGCATGAGGCGCAGGCAGCTCGGCGACGGGTGATCGATGTGGACGCATTCGACAAGGAGGCGCTGCGCCCGATCAAAGACGCGATACGCTGACTCCTGGCGATCGGGTTGTGCTGACACGCTCAGCACAACCCGCGCAACCGGCGTATACTCCGCCCCCGTTTCAGCCATACCGAGGACCCTTCCATGGCCAACCCGCACCTGGAGTATCACCTGCAACTGCTTCAGCACCTGCGCACCATTCTGGTCGCCCTGGGTGAAGCCGAGCAGGTGCCGGAAGAGAGCCACGCCCTGTTCCTCGAACGCTTCGATGAACTGCTCACCCTGCTGCCGCAGGATCCACTGGAAAGCCAGTACCTGGGCCAAGACCTGATTTGCCAGGTAATCCAGCGCTACCCGCAGATTGCCCACCTGGTACCACGAGACCTGCTTTGGTTCTTCGGCGGCGACTGCCTGCACTTCATGCCCGATGAAGAACTGGCCGTGTACCAGCAACTCGAAGACCTGCGCTACGAAGCCGAACAGAACGGTGAAGCCTTCGACTGGAACCAGCAAAAGCAACTGCTGAGCCTGCCTGAACAGACACCGAAGCATTGATGCCCCAGCAGGGCAAGCACAGGCTTGCCCTGCCCCCCAAAAACGGGAGCGCGGGTGCCGACGCTAGAAACGGCAAAAAAAAACGCCCTCTCGTCTGAGAGGGCGTTTTCGATTTGGAGCGGGAAACGAGACTCGAACTCGCGACCCCGACCTTGGCAAGGTCGTGCTCTACCAACTGAGCTATTCCCGCAAATATGAAGCAAACCGCTATTTGGCATGAAGCGCCGTACTGGCCTTCATCGCCACTGCATCGCCATGGACGATACAGCTTTGAATTGGAGCGGGAAACGAGACTCGAACTCGCGACCCCGACCTTGGCAAGGTCGTGCTCTACCAACTGAGCTATTCCCGCAAATGGCGTCCCCTAGGGGACTCGAACCCCTGTTACCGCCGTGAAAGGGCCTCGAACCCCTGTTACCGCCGTGAAAGGGCGGTGTCCTAGGCCACTAGACGAAGGGGACATACCCAACGCTTTTCAGCGCACCAGCTCAATGCCTTTCGACAGCGACTGGATTTTCAAGCTCTGCCAGAGGCAGAACTCAGGAAAACTGGAGCGGGAAACGAGACTCGAACTCGCGACCCCGACCTTGGCAAGGTCGTGCTCTACCAACTGAGCTATTCCCGCATTGGCGTCCCCTAGGGGACTCGAACCCCTGTTACCGCCGTGAAAGGGCGGTGTCCTAGGCCACTAGACGAAGGGGACACACACTACAACTTTTCACTCCCTGCCGCGCTTTGCTGTGAGCTTTACGCTGCAAGTGGCGCGCATTCTATGGATGCCTTGAGGGGGCGTCAACCCCTTTCTGGAAATTTATTTAAATCAATGACTTCCGGCTTTAGAAAGACAACAGGCATGATGCGCCCAACGGCTGGCGTTGATTTTTTGACAGCAGGTCGGCAAGCTCGTGGCAAAGTGCTAGCAGAGCAATTCGCAATCCTGTCGGATAGCCCTACCCGGCCATAGGCGAACTCTCCTACACTCAAGTCGGAAATTATCTATTTGACGAGGCGTTAACGGTGACACCACTTCTGATCACCTTGCTCATCGTGGCAGGTATCGCGCTACTGATCGTGATCGGCTACCTCAATAATGTCGTGGAAAACGCCAAGCTTGAGCGCGCTCGCCTGAAAATAGAACTGGCAGAACGCCTGCGTCGCTGCGGCGAAATCAGCGAAACCTTCCCCCGGCAACTCATGACGCCAGCCCTCAAGGTGCTGCTGACCCGCCTGGAGCTCAACCTTTATCAACGTCAATTGGCACTGGACAAGCACAACGCCGAGATCAAGGGACGTATCAGCGAGCTGGAAAGCCTCGTTGCCCAAGGCGACGGCATTGCGATCAACAACCCGCCCAGCCCGATCCAGACCGAGGCCAAAGCCAAGGAAGTGCGTTTTCTCTTGGAGTCGTTGCACAACCAGATCGTACGCGCCACTCAGGAAGGTTTCCTGCAAACCAATGAAGGCAAGTATTGGGTCAAGGAGATTCGCCACCTGTTGGTCCTGCTGCACATCGAGTTCTTCAACAACCTGGGCCAGCAAGCCCTGCAGCAGAACCAACCCGGTCAGGCGCGGCTGGCTTTCGACCGGGGTGTGCAATACCTGCGCAAACAGCAGGACCCCAAGCAATACGACGAACAGCGCATCTACCTGGAAAAGCTCCTGGCCCGTGCCGACGCACTGGTGAAGGACAAGATGGAACCTGCGGAAAACGACGAAAATGCGCTGACCCAAGGTCTGAAAGCCGACGAAAGCGAAAACTGGAAAAAGAAAGCGCTCTACGACTGAGGGCTGATCCTCGCGACCACTTCGTCAAACTGCTCGTTGCGCGAAGCAGATAACGCGCTACGCCAGTGTGCACGGACAAACCCGCTCCCACAGAATCGGCGCAAATCCTGGAGGATCGGGTTTAGCCGTGAAGACACCGCCACGGGGCCAGGCAACGGCTCCCACAGAAAACGCAGCAAAGACAAGGGGCTTTCATAGGCCCCTTGTCGTTTTCAGCAGTCTGTCAACTCAAGGAAAATCGCCGTCAGGCGTTCCAGCCCGGCTTGATCCGCCTCGCTGAACCGCGCCAGCTTCGGGCTGTCCAGGTCCAGCACACCAATCAGCCTGCCCGCCTTCACCAGTGGAATCACCAGCTCGCTATTGGATGCGCTGTCACAGGCGATGTGGCCTGGGAAGGCATGCACATCCTCGACCCGCTGGGTCTGACGCGATGCCGCGGCCGCTCCGCACACACCCTTGCCGAAGGGGATGCGTACGCAGGCCACCTGGCCCTGGAACGGGCCGAGCACCAATTGCTCGTCGCGGTTGAGATAGAAGCCAGCCCAGTTCAGGTCCTCGATCTGATGATAGAGAAACGCAGAAAACTGCGCGGCATTGGCGATGAAGTCGCGTTCGTCGGCAAACAGCGCCTGCACTTGCGCGGCCAGCAGGTCGTAGCCATCGAGGCCGGAGCCGCTGGCGTTGAGGTCGATCATTGTTTCTGCTCCAACAATTGCCGCCCGAACCAATACCGGGCGAACTGATAGGCACAACGGCCATTACGGATGCCGCAGCCGGACGACCGGCGCACGACGAGTTTGTCCAAGGCTTCGCACGATGCCGCCCCCCGGGCTAGAGGTGCCGCCAAAGCCCATGATCGAGCGGTAAAGAACCTGAAACCAATGCGAGCAGCTTGGCTGTATCGACTATGCTTGCGCAGCGCAAGGGACGTAAACCGGCTCGGACTCCATGGATATCAAGTTCACCAATCGCCTGTCATACAAGCAAGCCCGGTTGACAGTCATGGTCGGCTTCATCTTGGGGGCGCTACTCAGCCTCGTGCAGATCGGCATCGATTATGCCAGCGAAGACGCGTCCATCAACCGCGAGGTGCAGGCGCTGCTGCAAATCAGCCACGATCCGCTGTCGCGCATCACTTACAACATCGACGCAGAGCTTGCCCAAGAGCTGATCGGTGGCCTGCTGCAATCGCCGGCGGTGATCCGCGCGCGCCTGGTCGACAACAACGACACCGTGCTGGCCGACGCCAGCCGCCCTCGCCAGGAAGACCGCTACCGGCCACTGAGCGATTTCCTGTTTGGCGAACAGCGCCAGTTTCAGGAACGCTTGTTTCTGTCCAGCCTGCCCAATGAATACCTCGGCACTTTGTATCTGGACATCGACACCTATGCCTTTGGCGGTCGCTTTCTGGACCGCGCAGGCGTCACCTTGGTCAATGGTTTCGCCCGCAGCCTGGTGCTGGCCGGCATTCTCCTGGCGTTGTTCTATATGATGCTGACCAAGCCGCTGGTAACGGTGATCGCCGCTCTGAGCAGTAGCGACCCGCGCCATCCCCACCAAGGACGCCTGACATGCCCCCATGGCCATGAACAGGATGAGATCGGCGTGCTGGTCAAAGTCGCCAACCAGCAGTTCGTCAGCATGTCCACCGAGATCCAGCAACGCCGCAATGCCGAAAACCGCCTGACCGAGTACCTGAACGAACTGGAGGATATCGTCTCGGCCCGTACCGACGAGCTCAAGGCCAGCAACAACCGCCTCAGCCAGTCCAACCAAGAGCTGGAGCACGCCCGCCAACAGGCATTGGACATGGCCCAGGCCAGAGCCGCATTCCTGGCCAACATGAGCCATGAAATCCGCACGCCGCTCAACGGCATGCTCGGCATGATTTCCCTGGCCTTGGACAGCCCGCTGGCCGCCGAACAACGCCAGCAGCTATCCATCGCACACGACTCGGGCAAGGTGTTGGTAGAACTGCTCAACGATATTCTCGACCTGTCCAAATTCGATGCCGGGCAACTGGAGCTCGAGCGCATCCCCTTCGACATGGGCGCGATGGTCGAGGACACCGCCAATCTGCTGTCGCAGAACGCGGCAGCCAACGTCGAACTGACCTGCCTGATCAGCCCCGACTTTCCCAGCACGGTGCTGGGCGACCCGACCCGGGTACGGCAGATTGTGAGTAATTTGCTGTCCAACGCTCTCAAATTCACCCGCTTTGGCCGGGTCGATGTGCGCCTGACGCCGATCGTCGGGGGCGTACGCCTGGAAGTGTGCGACACCGGCATCGGCATCCCCGAACAGGCCCAAGCGCGCATCTTCCAGCCCTTCACCCAAGCCGGCGCCGGCATCACCCGCCAGTACGGCGGCACGGGGCTAGGCCTTGCCCTGACCCGCAACCTGTGCAAGGCCATGCAAGGTCACTTGCACATCGACTCCGAGGCAGGCTTTGGCAGCCGCTTCACGGCTGAGCTGCCGCTGCTCGCGCACACCGAAGCCATCCCGCCCGCCCCTTTGCATGGGCGCGTCGTCGTTCTGAGCAACGCTGCCAGTGGCCTGACCGAACTGTTGCACAAGCTGCTGCCTGGCTGGGGACTGTCCTATCACGGCTTCGATGATGCAGCGCAGGCCGCCGACGCCACGCCCGACTTGGTAATCACCGACGATGTGGCCCACCTGGACACCTTGCGCTCCTGCCTGCAGGCGCCGATTCTGCTGGTGACTGCGTATGGCAACTTCCTCACCCAGGAGCACGCCACGCAACTGGCCCCCCTGCTGCAACTGGCGCGCCCCCTGGCACGCAACACCCTGTATCAGACGCTGCGCCGCGCATTGGAGGGTGTCGAGGCCGACGTCCCCCTGCCCCACCTGCAGGCCCAGCCCCAACCAATACGGGCTCGCGTCCTGCTGGTAGAGGACAACCCGGTCAATCAACTGGTGGCCAAAGGCATGCTGGTCAAACTCGGTTGCCAGGTGCTGCTCGCCACCCAGGGCGCCGAGGCCCTGGCGCGATTGGAGCAGGAGACGGTGGACATGGTGCTGATGGACTGCAACATGCCGGTGATGGACGGCTACGAGGCCACCCGGCGCATCCGCCAGGACGGGCGATGGCCAGCACTGCCGATCGTTGCCTTGACCGCCAACGCCATGCCCGAGGAGCGCGAGCGTTGCCGCGCCGCCGGCATGAACGATTACCTGGCCAAGCCGTTTCGTCGCGAGGAGTTGCTGGCGTTGGTCGACCACTGGGTGCCGATCAGCGGCTGAGCAAGGCCTCGATCGACGCCTTGAGCGCCTCAGGCTTGGTGTTGGGGGCGTAGCGGGTGACTTTGCCGCTGGCAGGGTCGACCAGGAACTTGGTGAAATTCCACTTGATCCGCTGCGTGCCCAGGATGCCGGGTGCGCGCTTTTTCAGCTCGACGAACAAGGGATGGGCATCCGGGCCATTGACCTCGATCTTGCGAAACAACGGGAAGCTCACACCGAAGTTGCGCTCGCAGAATTGCGCGATGTCCAAGGCATCCCCGGGCTCCTGCTTGCCAAACTGATTGCAGGGGAACCCGAGGACCACCAGCCCGCGCTCGCGGTATTGCTTCCACAGCTGCTCCAGGCCCCTGTACTGGGGCGTGAAACCACACTGGCTGGCGGTGTTGACCACCAGCAGCGCCTTGCCCGGAAAGTCGCCCAGCACCTTTTGCTCGCCCTTCAAGGTGACGCAGCGGATGTTCTTCAGCGTATCGGCCATCGCAGGTCTCCGGTCAGTCACGCGGCTTGAGGTCCAGGCACACTGAGTTGATGCAGTAGCGCAGGCCGGTCGGTGGCGGGCCATCGGGGAACACGTGGCCCAGGTGGGCATCGCAACGCGCGCAGGTGACTTCGGTACGGATCATGCCGTGGGAGGTGTCGCGTATCTCGATCATGGCGCTCT
Organism: Pseudomonas sp. CK-NBRI-02; assembly: GCF_008124495.1. Lineage (NCBI taxonomy): Bacteria > Pseudomonadati > Pseudomonadota > Gammaproteobacteria > Pseudomonadales > Pseudomonadaceae > Pseudomonas > Pseudomonas sp. CK-NBRI-02. The sequence goes on from NZ_VSJH01000006.1 coordinate 184,426, forward strand.
GTTCGATCGGCTCGTAGAAACTGGGCCAACCGCAGCCGGAGTCGAACTTGGCTCGCGAGTCGAACAATGGCAGGTCGCAGCAGATGCAGTGGTAGATGCCATCGCGACGCTCGCTGTTGTACTTGCCACTGAAGGGGCGCTCGGTGCCCTTCAAACGGCACACCTCATACTGGGCCGGATCCAGCATCTGGCGCCATTCTTCCAGGGTTTTGTCGATCTTTTGCATGGGGGAACCTCGGCAGGCTGAATTTCACTCGCGCCGTCTTTCTTTATGGCGGGGGTGACACGTATATTAGTTGGCTTCTTTTGCCAGCCAGTCTGGCATGCACTCCGCCCTTTTCAAACCTTTTGACGGCGGCGCGCCGCGACTTCTCAATCGGGATCACATCATGCAGTTCAGCAAATCGAACAAGCTCGCCAATGTCTGCTACGACATTCGCGGCCCAGTGCTCAAGCACGCCAAACGCCTGGAAGAGGAAGGCCATCGCATCCTCAAGCTGAACATCGGCAACCCGGCGCCGTTTGGCTTCGAGGCGCCGGACGAGATCCTCCAGGATGTGATCCGCAACCTGCCCACCGCCCAGGGCTACAGCGACTCCAAAGGCTTGTTCAGTGCGCGTAAGGCGGTCATGCAGTACTGCCAGCAAAAGCAGATCGAGGGTGTGGGCATCGAGGACATCTACCTCGGCAACGGCGTGTCCGAGCTGATCGTGATGTCCATGCAGGCACTGCTCAACAACGGCGATGAAGTGCTGATCCCGGCCCCGGACTACCCGCTGTGGACCGCCGCCGTCAGCCTGGCGGGCGGCAAGCCTGTGCACTACCTGTGTGACGAACAGGCCGACTGGTTCCCGGACCTGGAAGACATCAAGGCCAAGATCACCCCGAACACCAAGGCCCTGGTGATCATCAACCCGAACAACCCGACCGGCGCTGTGTACTCCAAGGAACTGCTGCTGGGCATGCTGGAGCTGGCCCGCCAGCACAACCTGGTGGTGTTCTCCGACGAGATCTACGACAAGATCCTCTACGACGAAGCCGTGCACATCAGCACCGCGTCGCTGGCCCCGGACCTGCTTTGCCTGACCTTCAACGGCCTGTCCAAGTCGTACCGGGTGGCGGGCTTCCGCTCCGGCTGGCTGATCATCTCAGGGCCCAAGCAGCACGCCCAGAGTTACATCGAAGGCATCGACATGCTGGCCAACATGCGTCTGTGCGCCAACGTGCCGGCCCAGCACGCGATCCAGACTGCCCTGGGCGGCTATCAGAGCATCAACGACCTGGTGCTGCCGCCAGGCCGCCTGCTCGAGCAGCGCAACCGCACCTACGAGTTGCTCAACGACATTCCCGGGGTGAGCTGCGTCAAGCCCATGGGCGCGCTGTACGCCTTCCCCAAGATCGACCCGAAAGTCTGTCCGATCCACAATGACGAAAAGTTCGTCCTCGACCTGCTGTTGTCGGAAAAACTGCTGATCGTCCAGGGCACGGCCTTCAACTGGCCTTGGCCGGACCACTTCCGCGTGGTGACCTTGCCACGAGTGGACGATCTGGAGCAGGCCATCGGACGGATCGGCAACTTCCTGCGCACCTACCAGCAGTAAGCTATCGGAGGGGGACTGTGTCCCTTCCCAGGCTATCGCCTTCGCCCGACTGCCTTCGGTGTCGGCGATAGTCCTCGATGATTCGCAGCGCCGTCATGGAGCGTTTTCTGCAGGAGAGTTCTTACATCCTGCAACGCTCTATCCCACAGCCCGCGCCCTATCCTCTGCCATACTCCGCCGTACACAGTTTGAAATAGTCGGCCGGTTGAATCAGTGTGACCCGCCCCTTATATAGCCCGCAGTACGCGACATTTTCATCCGTCAGGAGAACGTAACAACCATGATGCGCATTCTGTTGTTTGTAGCCACCAACCTCGCGGTGGTGCTGGTTGCAAGCATTACCCTGAGCCTGTTCGGCTTCAACGGGTTCATGGCGGCCAACGGCGTTGACCTCAATCTCAGCCAACTGCTGGTCTTCTGCGCCGTGTTCGGCTTCGCCGGCTCGCTGGTCTCGCTGTTCATCTCCAAGTGGATGGCGAAGATGACCACCGGCACCCAGATCATCAGCCAACCTCGCACCCGCCACGAACAGTGGCTGCTGCAGACGGTCGAGGAACTGTCCCGCGAGGCCGGCATCAAGATGCCGGAAGTGGGTATCTTCCCAGCCTACGAAGCCAACGCCTTCGCCACCGGCTGGAACCGCAACGACGCTCTGGTGGCCGTATCCCAGGGCTTGCTCGAGCGCTTCTCGCCTGATGAAGTGCGTGCCGTGCTGGCCCATGAAATCGGCCACGTGGCCAACGGTGACATGGTCACCCTGGCGCTGGTGCAAGGCGTGGTGAACACCTTCGTGATGTTCTTCGCCCGCATCATCGGCAACTTCGTCGACAAGGTGATCTTCAAGAACGAAGAAGGCCAAGGCATCGCCTACTATGTGGCGACCATCGTCGCCGAGCTGATCCTGGGTATCCTGGCCAGCATGATCGTCATGTGGTTCTCGCGCCGCCGCGAATACCGTGCCGACGAAGCCGGCGCCCAGCTGGCCGGCACCGGCGCGATGATCGGCGCCCTGCAGCGCCTGCGCGTGGAGCAAGGTATGCCTGTGCACATGCCCGACACCTTGAAGGCGTTCGGCATCAATGGTGGCCTCAAGCACGGCCTGGCGGGCCTGCTGATGAGCCACCCGCCACTGGAAGACCGCATCGAGGCGCTGCGCCGCCGCGGTTGATCCAAGCGCACGAAAAAGGGCGACTTCGGTCGCCCTTTTTCGTGCGCGCTGGACGCTCGTTCAGCGCACCAGTCGATATACCCGCTCGATCAGACTCGTGATTCCGGCCTGTTCGAATTTTGGGCTCTCCTGAATGATCTCCCGCTCTTCGAGCGTTTCCACCCGCCAGCCAGCGAACCCAGTCCGTACCTCGTCATCCGTTACCGAAAACGGCGGCCCGTCGAGCCGTGCCTGATCGTAATCGAGCGTCACCATCAGGCCCTTGCAGGCATCCGGCAACAGCCGCGACAGCAACGCCAGGTAACGTTCGCGCATGGCAGGGGGCAAGGCAATGACCGCCGCACGGTCATACAGGCCGACGCAATCGCCCACATCCTGCGCCGTCAGCGCAAAGAAATCCCCGCACCACAGTTCCACATCACCGCTGCGCCATACTTCGAAGGCGCCCTGCTGGGTCACCTGCGGCGCCAAGCCGTGTTCGTTGAAAAAGTCCTCTACTGCACGCCGGGACAGCTCCACGCCTAGAACCTGATGCCCCTGCCCCGCCAGCCAGGCCAGGTCCAGGCTCTTGCCACACAAGGGCACCAGCACGCGGCTAGCCTGCGCCAGGCCTAATGCAGGCCAATAGGTTTGCAGATAAAGATTGACCTGCGCCTGATGAAAGCCGATCTGATTGTCCGCCCATCGCTTGTGCCAGAACGCCGGCTCCATGCTTCCTCCCGGTTTTTCGATGAAATGCGCTGAAAACTTATATTGGATATCGATCGGTAACTGATCGAAGATGAACGCATCTTACCCGCCAGGACATCTCCATGCTGCCCAGCCTGTTCATTTCCCATGGTTCGCCCATGCTCGCCTTGCAACCCGGCGCCAGCGGGCCCGCATTGTCCAAGCTGGCCAATGACCTGGCGCTTGCGAAGGCGATCATCGTGGTATCGGCGCACTGGGAGAGCCGCGAGTTGCTGGTGACGGGCAATCCACAGCCACAAACCTGGCATGACTTTCATGGGTTTCCTGCCGCGCTGTATGCCGTGCAATACCCCGCCCCCGGTGAGCCGGAACTGGCCCGACAGGTGAGCGACCGCCTGACGGCAGCAGGCCTGCCCACCCGCCTGGATACCCACCGCCCCTTCGACCACGGCGCCTGGGTGCCGCTGTCGCTGATGTATCCGGATGCCAGCATTCCCGTCATCCAGGTGTCGTTGCCCAGCCAACTTGGCCCAGCCCTGCAGCTCAAAGTTGGCGAAGCGCTTGCCGGGTTGCGCGCCGAAGGCGTACTGCTGATCGGCTCCGGCAGCATTACTCACAACCTGAGCGAGCTAGACTGGCACGCCGGGCCGGATGTGATCGAGCCGTGGGCGCTGGCGTTTCGGGACTGGGTAGTGGAAAAGCTGACACAGAATGACCGGCAGGCGCTGCTCGACTACCGACAACAGGCGCCATTTGCCGTGCGCAATCACCCCAGCGACGAACACCTGTTGCCGTTGTTCTTTGCCCTGGGGGCTGGCGAGCGGTTTGGTGTCGTCCATCAAGGATTCACCTTGGGGGCGCTTGGGATGGACATCTATCGGTTCGACTGAGGAACGTTTCACGTCCCAGGCCTGTGCGGCCCTGTACAGCCCATCACGCCAATGCACCGACAAAAAAAATCCCCGACCTAGGGCGGGGATTTTTTCATTGCGCCAGGATCAATCCTCGCGGTAGCGGCGCAGCTTCAGCTGCTTGCCAGCCACACGGGTGTCCTTGAGCTTGGACAGCAGACGCTCCAGGCCGTCTTCAGGCAGCTCGATCAAGCTGAAGCTGTCACGTACCTGGATACGGCCGATGGCGTCACGCGCCAGGCCACCTTCGTTGAGGATCGCGCCGAGCAGGTTCTTGGCGGCGATGCCGTCACGGGCACCGAGGGCGGTACGGCAACGCACGCGGCCTTCGGCCAGCGGCATTGGCGCACGGCGCTCGCGATCACCACGCTCGCTGCGCTCACCGCGATCGGAACGCTCGCCGCGCTCACGCGGGGTGAAGGTCGGCACCAGAGGCTGCTCACGCTCGACCGAAGCCAGGTCCAAGGCTTGGCCGTTGGTGGCCTTGCGCAGCAGGGCCGAAGCCAGGGCACGCGGGCTGCAGCCCAGGTCTGCGGTCAGGCGGTCGAACAGCTCGCCATGGCTGGCTTCTGCCTCGGCAACCATCGGTGCCAGGCTTGCGGTCAGCTTCTTGATACGTGCATCGAGCACGGCCTGCGGGTTCGGCAGGCGGGCTTCAGCGACCTTCTGCCCGGTCACGCGCTCGATGACCTGCAGCATGCGACGCTCACGTGGGGTGACCAGCAGCAGTGCGCGACCATCGCGACCGGCACGACCGGTACGGCCGATACGGTGCACGTAGGACTCCGGGTCGTACGGCATGTCGACGTTGAACACGTGGGTGATGCGCGGTACGTCCAGGCCTCGGGCGGCGACATCGGTCGCGACGACGATGTCCAGGCGGCCATCCTTGAGCGAGTCGATGACACGTTCACGCTGGTTCTGGGCGATGTCGCCGTTCAGCGCGGCGGCCTTGTAGCCCTTGGCTTCCAGCGCGGCGGCCAGGTCCAGGGTGGCTTGCTTGGTCCGTACGAAGGCGATCAGCGCGTCGAACTCTTCCACTTCCAGCAGACGCAGCACAGCCGGAATCTTCTGGTCGGCATGGACCATCAGGTGGGCCTGGTCGATCGCGGTGACGGTCTGGGTCTTGCTCTGGATCTTGACGTGCTTCGGTTCACGCAGGTGACGCTCGGCGATGGAGCGAATCGAAGACGGCAGGGTGGCGGAGAACAGTACGGTCTGGCGCGACTCCGGGATGGCCTTGAAGATGACTTCCAGGTCGTCCATGAAGCCGAGCTTGAGCATTTCGTCTGCCTCGTCGAGTACCAGGTACTGGACGGTGGACAGGACTTTCTCGTCGCGGCGCAGGTGGTCGCACAGGCGACCCGGGGTGGCGACGACGATCTGTGCGCCGTTACGAATGGCGCGCAGTTGTGGGCCCATCGGGGCACCACCGTAGACAGCCACCACGTTCACGCCAGGCATCTGCTTGGCGTAGGTTTCGAAGGCGGTGGCTACTTGCAGCGCCAGCTCGCGGGTTGGCGCTAGGATCAGGGCTTGCGGTTCGCGCTTGCTCACATCGATCTTGTTGAGGATCGGCAGGGCGAAGGCAGCGGTCTTGCCGGTGCCAGTCTGCGCCTGGCCGATCATGTCGTGACCGGCGAGGATGATCGGGATCGATTGTTGCTGGATGGCCGATGGCTCTTCATAGCCTGTGGCCAGCACGGCGGCAACGATGTTCGGATGAAGATCGAGAGCGGCGAATCCGCCGGTTTCCTGGGTCATGGGTCTGCCTCTATGTGCATCCGCAAAGACCCATGCTCCAAAGCTGCACATGCCTTGAAAGACCAAAAGGTCACCCAGGCAGCTTTGGCGGCGGGGATTTGCGAAAACGATTGAAAAAGGAACGTCTTGGGGAGGTCCGCCTAGCGGACGTGCAGCCGAAGCTGGACTCGGAGGGTTTGCACCACCTGATTTTGAGGTCCGCTAAAAGACCGGCGCGTACTATACCCGAATCCGTGCCCGACCGTGAGATTTTTTTCAGTGGAGAGGGCCACCTTGCCGCTATCGCGTCGTCGCCGCTGAATCGTTTCTACAGCCTCGATGGAAAGCGACGCCTCCCAGACGCTCGTCAACCGTCAGGTCGCGGGCCGGATCGCCTTGATCAGATACTCCAGCGAATACCCAAGACGCGGCGCCAGGGCCGCGGCGCGCTCACCCACGCCGTCCAGGTCCAGTACTTGCTCGAGATCGGCCGGTACCAGCAGGATGACGTTGCCCTCCTTCACCGGCAGTTCCCAGTAATGGCGATGGTACAGCCCACGCAGCAAGGCCGCGCCCAGCGGCCTGCCATCATCGCCAGCCCACTGGTTGATCACCAGCCAGCCGCCAGGGTTTAGCTGCTTCTGGCAGTTTTCCAAAAAGCCCCACGCCAGATGACCGACGCCCGGCCCGTGGTCGGTATACAGGTCGACGAACAGCAGATCGGCCTTTTCGGCGGTCGGCAGCAGTTCCAGGGCATCGCCAACCCGCACGTACAGCCGCGGATCATCGTCAAGGCCCATGTACTCCATGGCCAGGCGCGGCACATCCGGCCGCAGCTCGATGGCTTCGACATCGTCCAAGGGCAGGAACTTCAAACACGCCTGGGTCAGGGTGCCGGCCCCCAAGCCGAGGAACAACGCGCTCTCGGGCTGCTCATGGCACAGTGCGCCTACCAGCATGGCGCGAGTGTAGTCGTACTCCAGCCAGCTGGGGTCGGCGGTAAACGTGCAGCTTTGCTCGATGGCATCGCCAAACTCCAGGAAGCGGTAGTCGTCCACTTCATAGACGCTGATGACCCCGAAGGCGTCCTCGACCCGGGCCAACAACCGCTCTTCCCGCTCCGTCCCCATGACCGACACCTGTGCGCGCAAAAGCCGACATTCTCCGCCAATGCCCCCGGTGCAACAAGCGCGTCGCCAACTGATACCATGGCGATCATGCCTATAGCCGACAACACCGAGCCTGTGATGAACCGACCCTGGAGTCCCGATAGCTGGCGCGCCCTGCCGATCCAGCAGCAACCGACCTACCCCGATGCTGCGCACCTGCTCAAGGTCGAGCAGACCCTGGCCAGTTACCCGCCCCTGGTGTTCGCCGGTGAGGCCCGGGAGCTGCGCCGGCAGTTCGCCGAGGTGACTGAGGGCCGGGCGTTTCTGCTTCAGGGTGGCGACTGCGCCGAAAGCTTCGCCGAATTCTCGGCAGCCAAGATCCGTGACACCTTCAAGGTATTGCTGCAGATGGCGATCGTCATGACCTTCGCCGCCGGCTGCCCGGTGGTGAAGGTCGGGCGTATGGCCGGGCAATTCGCCAAGCCGCGCTCCGCAGGCGACGAGACCATCGGTCAGGTGACACTGCCGGCCTACCGGGGCGACATCGTCAACGGCATCGGTTTCGATGAGCAAAGCCGCGTTCCGGACCCCGAGCGCCTGCTGCAGGCCTATCACCAGGCCACCGCCAGCCTGAACCTATTGCGCGCGTTCGCCCAGGGCGGCTTTGCCGACCTGCACCAGGTGCACAAATGGAATCTGGACTTCATCGCCAACTCGGCGCTGTCGGAGAAATACCACCAACTGGCCGGACGGATCGACGAGACCCTGGCCTTCATGCGTGCCTGCGGCCTGGATAGCGCGCCGCAATTGCGCGAAACCAGCTTCTTCACCGCCCACGAAGCCTTGCTGCTCAACTACGAGGAAGCCTTCGTGCGCAGCGACAGCCTGACCGGCGACTACTACGACTGCTCGGCGCACATGCTGTGGATCGGCGACCGTACCCGGCAATTGGATGGCGCACATGTGGAGTTCCTGCGCGGGGTGCACAACCCGATCGGGGTCAAGGTCGGCCCGAGCATGAACCCTGAGGAACTGATTCGCCTGATCGACACCCTCAACCCGGCCAACGACCCCGGCCGCCTGAACCTGATCGTGCGCATGGGCGCCGGCAAGGTAGGCGATCACCTACCCGGGCTGATCCGCACCGTCGAGCGCGAAGGTCGCAAAGTGCTGTGGAGCTCCGACCCGATGCACGGCAATACCATCAAGGCCAGCAGCGGCTACAAGACGCGGGATTTCGCGCAGATTCTCGATGAGGTACGCCAGTTCTTCCAGGTGCACCAGGCCGAAGGCTCGTATGCCGGCGGTATCCACATCGAGATGACCGGACAGAACGTCACCGAGTGCATTGGCGGAGCGCGCCCGATCACCGAGGATGGCTTGTCGGATCGCTACCACACCCATTGCGATCCACGGCTCAACGCTGATCAGTCGCTGGAACTGGCCTTCCTGATTGCCGAAACGCTCAAGCAAGTGCGTCGCTAAGGGCGCATCGCGTCGCGGCTTCGCGGGTAAACCCGCTACCGCAAGGGTGGCAATACCCTTGTAGGAGCGGGTTTACCCGCAAAAAACCACCGCAACACCCGGTCATTTGCGCAGTGGGTCATCCCAGAATGGCCGCTCGGCCTCCTGCTGGATATCCGCCCGGCTCAACCCCAGGTCATGCAAGGTCGCATCGCTCAGGCTCAGCAGCTCGCGGCGCTGACGGTACAGCTGATACCAGCGAAGGATCCGCGCCAGTGCGGCCTCTCCCAGATGGGTGATCGAAAAGGCAGGTTTGACGTACAGGGAAGTGATCTGACCTTTCATCTTGAAGCCCTCCGTGAAGATGGCTTCAGTCTCTCGCCAGGCTTAAGATCAATCCAACGAATGTTTCTGATGCCATGCATCTCGGAGATTGATGCAATGTCCCAGTACCAGAACCTGGATTCGGATGTGCTGCGCACCTTCGTTGCAATTGCCGAGCAAGGCGGCTTCACCCGCGCCGGCGAGGTGGTCAACCGCACCCAGTCGGCGGTGAGCATGCAGATGAAACGCTTGGAAGAAGACATCCTCCAACGCCAGCTGTTCGAGCGCGACGGCCGCCAAGTCCGCCTGACCGCCGAAGGCCAGGTCCTGCTCGGCTATGCCCGGCGCATCCTCAAGCTGCAGGGCGAGGTGTTCAACACCCTGCGCATGCCGCACATGGTCGGCGTGGTGCGCATCGGCACGCCGGACGACTACGCCATGCGCTTTCTGCCTACCATTCTTTCAAGCTTCGCCCAGGCGTATCCGCTGATCCAGGTGGAGGTGCACTGCGACTCGTCCAAGCAACTGATGCTGCGCCAGGATCTGGACCTGACCATCGTCACCCGCGAGCCTGGCAACGAGATTGGCCAATTGCTGCGCCAGGAGCGGCTGGTCTGGGCCGCAGCCCAGGGCTTTTGCCCGCAAGAGCAGCGGCCCATGCCTCTGGCCTTGTTCAACACCGATTGCTTCTGCCGCGCCTGGACCTGCAATGCCCTGGAAAGCCAAGGCATCGACTACCGCATCGCCTACACAAGCCCCAGCCTCGCGGCGATCTTCGCCATCGTCACCGCTGGCTTGGCGGTGACAGCGCAACTGCAGAGCCTGATCAGCGGCAACCTGCGCACCCTCGGTGAGCAGGAAGGCCTGCCGCAACTGCCCTTGGCCAACGTGATGCTGCTGCGAAATACCCAGCACCAGTCGCCCATCACCGACTGCATGGCCGATTACATCGTGGAAGGCTTCAAGTAAGGCCGGCAACTACAGCTCGTACGCCAGCATCACCGCACAGACCACCAGGAAGGCACAGAACAGCGTACGCAGTACTTTTTCCGGGAGCGCGTGGGCGAGCTTCACTCCCCAGCTGATGCTGAGCAGGCCCCCGATGGCCAGCGCGATACCCGCGTGCCAGTCGACACTCCCGTGCACGCCGTAAGTGACCAGTGTCACCAGTGTGCTGGGCGCGGCCAAGGCCAGGGACAACCCTTGCGCCACAACTTGTGTGGCGCCGAATACGCTGGTCAGGATCGGCGTGGCCACCACTGCCCCGCCTACCCCGAACAACCCGCCCATGGCACCGGCAAAACTGCCCAGCACGCCCAGCCACGGCCAGGGGTAGCGCAGCTCGGTGCTCGGCGGGGCGACCGGTAGGAACATCCGCGCCACATTCCACACCGCCAGCGCCACCAGAAAGCCCACGAAGCCCAGGCGCATGGAATGGGCGTCGATGCCCACCGCCCAGATCGACCCAAGCCAAGCGAACAAAAAGCTGCACGCCGCCAACGGCAGCGCGTGGCGCAGTTCGATGCGGTTGCGCTGGTGATAGCGCCACAGCGCCAGCAACACGTTCGGCACCACCATGACCAAGGCCGTGCCCTGGGCCAGTTGCTGGTCGAGGCCGAACAGCACTCCAAGGGCCGGAATGGCGATCAGTCCGCCACCGATGCCGAACAGACCACCCAGGGTACCCAGGGCCGCGCCCAGCACTATGTTCATCAACCACTCGATCATCAGGGCCTCATCCACATTCAACGATGTCCGCATGCTAGCGATTGATGCCTGGCAGGGAAACGCACAGCAGCGCACAATGGCTTTGCGTTATTTGCACAAGCAGAGCCACCATGAGCCCCGATATTCTCACCGAACAACTGAGCCTGTTCCTCGATGTACTGGAAACCGGCAGTTTTTCCGCCGCCGCCCGGCGTCACCCGCTGACGCCTTCGGCCGTGGCGCGGCGCATCGACAATCTCGAACAGGCGGTGGGCAGCCGCCTGTTCGACCGTAGCACCCACGCGGTTCGAGCCACGCCCGCCGGCAAGGCTTTCGCCGAACGTGCCAGGCGCATCATCGAGGAGCTGCGCCTGGCGCGGGCCGAAGCGGTGTCCTTGAGCAGCGCGCCGGAAGGCCTGATCCGCGTCGATGCCCCGGCTGCCTTCGGGCGTCGCCACCTGGCCCCAGCGATTGCCGATTTCCTGGCGGCCTACCCGGGCCTGGATGTGCAACTGCGCTTGATCGACAGCTTCGTCGACCTGCACGGCAGCCACCTGGGAGAGGTCGACCTGGTACTGCGTGCAGGCCCCCTGGCCGACACCCGCCTGGTGGCCACACCCCTGGCGTACATGGTGCGCATTGCCTGTGCCAGCCCCGCCTACCTGGCCAGCCGCGGCGTACCGGCCTGCCCCAGCGAACTGCCGGAGCACCACGGCCTGGACTGGGACGGACTGGCTCCCCCCTTCGCCTGGCGCTTCACGGTAGATGGCCAGGCACGCCTGTACCGCCCCGCGCGCATGCGCATGGCAGCCAACAATGCCGAAACCCTGCTGTTCGGCGCCCTGGCCGGGCTCGGCATCGCGCACCTGCCCACGTGGTTGATCAGCGACTACCTGCTGCGGGGTGAACTGGTGCCGTTGTTCTGCGACAACGGCCTGCCGCCAGCAGAAAGCAGCGGCATCTATGCAATGCGCCTGGCACATGAAACGAACTCTCGCAGTCGCTTGCTGCTCGAATTCCTCAAGAGCCGATTCAGCCCGATACCACCATGGGACTTGGCCCTGCGCAGCGAACTGCGCGGGTAGTAAGCGCGCTAACCATCAGCGTGCTAGATTTTCACCTTGAACTCATTGAAGGACCTGCATGAACGCCACCACCAAAGCCCCCTGCGACGAGCTGCTGCTGGACAACCAGGTCTGTTTCGCCCTGCACTCCACCTCGTTGCTGATGACCAAGGTCTACAAGCCCCTGTTGCAAGCCTTGGGCCTGACTTATCCGCAGTACCTGGCCATGCTCGTGCTCTGGGAGCAGGACGGCCTGACCGTGGGCGAGATCAGCCAACGCCTGCTCACCGATCCCGGTTCTCTCACACCCTTGCTCAAACGCCTGGAAAGCGAAGGCCTGCTCAAGCGCACCCGCAGCCGTGAGGATGAACGGGTGGTACTGGTAGAACTGACCGACAAGGGCCGCGCCCTGCAGAACGAGGCCAAGCGCGTACCCCCGTGCATCCTGCAAGCCAGCGGGCGTAGCGTCGAACGTCTGCAACAACTGCAAGCCGACCTGTTGGAGTTGCGCGCCAGCCTGCAAAAAAACCTCTGAGGGCTATGCTGGTAGGGCCGTTCCGATGAGCGGTGGCAAATTTATCTTGCGCGCAAAATAATTGAGCGCTAATTTAAGTCCCGTACCCACCCCAGCGCCATGGCGCACAGCACACAAGCGAGGCTCAAGATGCAAAAGGTCACTCCCCTGTACATCGCTGAAGCAACCTCCACCGGCGGTCGCGATGGTAAATCCCGCTCCAGCGACGGCAAGCTCGAGGTCAAACTGAGCACTCCCAAGGAATTGGGCGGCGCAGGCGGCGAAGGCACCAACCCTGAGCAGATGTTCGCCGCCGGCTACTCGGCCTGCTTCATCGGCGCCTTGAAGTTCGTCGCAGGCCAGGCCAAGAAGCAACTGCCAGCAGACAGCTCGATCACGGCCAAGGTCGGCATCGGCCAGATCCCCGGCGGGTTCGGTCTGGACATCGATCTGCACATCAACCTGCCAGGCCTGGCCCAGGCCGAAGCCGAGGACCTGGTCGAGAAGGCGCACCACGTGTGCCCTTACTCCAACGCCACCCGCAACAATGTGGATGTCAGGCTGCATGTGACCGTCTGAGCCTCTTCGCGAGACACCCGCCCCTACAGGGCCACGGTGTCCTCCTGGGAGCGGGTTCATCCCCGTAAAAGGCACTGCCAGGCATCACATGAAGATTTTGCAGTGGCATAAAAAAACCCGGCCTCGGCCGGGTTTTTTGCGATCGCAAGAAGGATTACTTCTTGGAACGACCCTTGAAGCTGCCGTCGCGAGTGTCGATGTCGATCCACTCGTCGATCTCGATGAAGTCGGCAACCTGAATTTCGGTGCCGTTGGCCAGTTTGGCCGGCTTCATGACCTTGCCCGAGGTGTCGCCACGGGCGGCGTTCTCGGTGTAGGTGACCTGACGGCTGATAGTGGTCGGCAGTTCGACCGATACGACTTTCTCTTCGTACATGGTCAGGGCGCAGACGTCCTGCATGCCTTCTTCGATGTACGGCAGAACGGCGTCGATGTCTTCGGCGTTCAGTTCGTACATGGTGTAGTCGGTGGTGTCCATGAAGGTGTAGGCATCACCGCTGATGAAGGACAGGGTGACTTCCTTGCGATCGAGGATCACGTCGTCCAGCTTGTCGTCGGCGAAGTAGACGGTTTCAGTCTTGTAGCCGGTCAGCAGGTTCTTGAGCTTGGTCTTCATGATCGCGCTGTTGCGACCGGACTTGGTGAATTCGGCTTTCTGTACCAGCCACGGGTCGTTGTCGATCCGCAGTACGGTACCGGGTTTCAGTTCTTTACCAGTTTTCATTACGAAGTATCCGAATCTGGATGGATTTATAAAAATCGAGGCCGCGTATCATAGCCAATTTCGGTAAAACTGTACCAGCGTCGTGGCAAGGTCCGGCCGAGCGGCCTGTGCGGCGCTCCATTGGCGGGCATGGGCCACGAGCTCCGGCCAGTGCCCAAGCGCCCCGCGCCAGGCGGCGCCCATGTCCTGATCCTTGTTCCAGGCACGCCAAAGATCAACCAGCGCATCCCCTGCTTTTTCTGATAGGCCTTGGCGATAAAGTGCGAGAAACGCCTCGAGTTTTTCCCAATGGGTGTTCTCTTCCTGGACATAGATGTGCCACAGCATGGGCCGGCCGGCCCACTGGGCGCGCACGAACGAATCTTCGCCACGCACGGCATTGAAGTCGCAAGCCCAGAGCAACCGGTCGTAGTCATGCTGGCTGACGAAAGGCAGGATCTGCACGGTCAACGCGCCTCTGCGCCGCACATCGCCAACGCCCAGGGTTGGCGCGTCGAGCCAACGACGCACATCGGCCAGGATGCGCCCCTCTGGCACCAGCAGGTGGCTGGGTTGGGCATCCTCGGCCAGCGCCTCGAGCCAGTTCCCCAGTTGCGCGTTCTCGTAGGCGAACAGCGAGATCAACCGAGTACCCTCCTCCACCTGCACACCCAGGCGCTGGAGAAACGCCCGGCGCGCCGCTGGATCCGCCTCGAAGGCCTCACGCCGAGCCAGCAGCGAGCCCTCGCGCAGCAAGCCGCCGGTCTTGTCGGTGAAGCCTGGGAAGAAAAACACCGTCCGCAGGCCATTGGCCTGTGGCGAAGGCAACCCGTGGCAGCCCTCCACCCAGTCTTCGGCGCTGAGGTATTCGAGGTTCAGCCACAACGCAGGCCGGGGGCGCAGCCGCAGGGCCTCGACGTAGTCCGCAGGCAGCCGGCAACCAAAGGCGCCGATCACCACATCGGCGGGCTCCACCGGCTGCCACGGGGCCGGCCAGTGCCGCACGTCGACACCTGCCTGCCATTGCTGCGAGGCACCGGCATCGGCTTGCGGACACAAGCGCACGAACGCGGTCAGATCATCCACCCACAGGCGTACGGCCAGGCCCTGTTCGGCCACCAGTTGCCGGGCCAGGCGCCAAGTCACGCCGATATCGCCGTAGTTGTCCACGACTGTGCAGAAGATGTCCCAGGTGGCTTTCATGCCCACTCCCCTCACCGCGGAAAAACCGCGGATTCTGCGGATAAATTGTCGCAGACGAAAGCGCGAAGCTGAAAATATCGACCGCCGCCATGCGACAATGCAGGCCAAGAACTGCCTGCCAGGAGGCCCTCATGCCCCGTCACCGCGAACTGAAGATTACCCTCAAGCCTGCGCAGCTGATCCTCTGCGTGGCCTTTGGCCTATGGCTCGGCGCCGTGGCCATCGCGCTGAGCCTATGGCTGGCCTGGCGGTGGTGGCCGCAGCAGGTGCAACCGGTGGCCCAGACCGTTGCACCGGCCCTCTACCCCGCTGCGCCAGCACCCGCCCAGCCCGCCGATGCCCAGGCCGAGATGTTCGAACGCTACAAGGTGATCCTGCAGGAGCAACAGGCCCGCCAGGCCGCCGATGCCGCACAGGGCAACCCGCGCAACCTGAACAACCCCAAGTGCCAGTTCTGGCTGCAGCAGAACCGCACCGCCCCCACCGACAAGAGCCAGGCCAACGTGCTGGAATTCTGCTACTGACCATGGACAAGACTGCCCTGCTCGCCCGTATCGTCGAGACCCTCGCACGCGATGAGGATGTGCTCCGTCGCGCGGCCCAGACCGCCTACGAAGCGGCTACCGCTGAGGAGAACATCGCCGAGAACAAATACGACACCCTGAGTCTCGAGGCCTCGTATCTCGCCACCGGCCAGGCCCGACGCACAGCCGAGATCCGCCAGTCGCTGCTGGCGTACCAGCAGTTGCTGCTACGCGACTATGATCCGGCGCGCGGTATCCAGATCAGCAACCTTGTCACCCTGGAAGACGAAAGCGGTGAGCAACGTCTGCTGTTCCTAGGTCCCGAGGCCGCCGGGCTCAAGATCGATGCAGGGGATGGACAGGTAACGGTCATCACCCCGCGCTCGCCCTTGGGGCAGCAGTTGCTGGGCAAGAAGGTCGATGACGAAGTGAGCTTGGTGGTGGCCGGCGTGGCTCAGGTTCAGGTGGTAGTCGAGGTGGTCTGAGCGGGCCCATCCGCGGGGTGAATCCACCCACGCCAAACCTGCAAATCTACAGCGTTTCCAGAGCATTGAACCGCCTCGCCAACCCCTGTTCGGCAAACCGCTGCACCACAAAATCGATGAACGCCCGGGTCTTGCCCGGCAGCAGCTTGTGCTCGGCGTAGTACAAGCTGATATGCCCATCGTCGACGTACCAATCCGGCAGCACTCTACGCAAACGCCCGGCCACCAGATAGGGCACTGCGAACGGCAGGCTGACCAAGGCAATGCCCAATCCCTGCTCGGCCACCACACAGGCGGCGTCCGAATCGCTCATGGTCATCGCCTGGTGCAGTTGCAAAGGCCGCTGTTCCTGCCAGCGGCTGGTCAGCGGCCAGGAACGCACGCGGCCGGTCTGGGGCGAACGGATGAGAATACCGGTATGGCGCGGCAACGCCTCAGGTGCCTCGATCGGCCCGAGGCGTTGCAAGTAGTCAGGTGCAGCCACCAGCACCCGATGCGCAGGCGTCAGTTTGCGCGCCACCACGCCCGGCGGCAGCTCGAAGCCGCCGCCGATGGCTGCATCGAAACCTTGGCCTATGAGATCGATCTGGCGGTTGTCGAAGTGCCAATCCGGGATGATCGCCGGGTATCGCTGCAAAAACTCTCCCAGCAATGGCAATACGTACAGGCGCCCGAACACCGTGCCCATGCTCACCCGCAAGGCCCCGGCCGGCTGGCCTTCGGCGCTGGCCAGGTTAGCCATGGCGTACTGGATGGTGCGAAAGCTGTCGCTGACCTCGCCCAGAAACCGCTGCCCTGCTTCGGTCAGGGTGAGCTTGCGCGTGCTGCGCTGAAACAGCCGCACGCCCAATCGTGCTTCCAGTTGGGCGACGTTCTTGCCGACGG
The DNA here is from genome assembly GCF_008124495.1 of Pseudomonas sp. CK-NBRI-02. Taxonomy (NCBI): domain Bacteria; kingdom Pseudomonadati; phylum Pseudomonadota; class Gammaproteobacteria; order Pseudomonadales; family Pseudomonadaceae; genus Pseudomonas; species Pseudomonas sp. CK-NBRI-02. The sequence continues at coordinate 201,100 of NZ_VSJH01000006.1, forward strand.
CCGCCGGGGTCAGGGACAGGCGTCGGGCCGCCTCGGCGAAACTGCCCACCTCGGCACTGCGAATGAAGCACTCCAGTATGCTGAACGATTCCATGGCCATGATTATCAACCTAAGGTTTACTCTGCTAATCGTGATTGCCATCTTATCAGCGGGTAATCCAGGGTCGATACTGCGTCCATCCAAGGCATCGGGCCTTGCTTAGAAGCAGGAGATCAGCATGTCCAACACATTCAACCTCAACGGCAAGGTGGCTCTGGTCCAGGGCGGTTCTCGCGGCATCGGCGCGGCGATCGTCCGCCGCCTGGCCAAGGAAGGCGCCAAGGTCGCCTTCACCTATGTCAGCGCTACCGAGACCGCTGCCACGTTGGTTGCCGACATCCACGCCGAAGGCGGCCAGGCACTGGCGCTGCGCGCCGACAGCGCCGATGCCGCCGCCGTGCAGCAGGCCGTGCAGGCGACCGTCGAAGCCTTTGGCCGCCTCGACATCCTGGTGAACAACGCCGGCGTGCTCGCCGTGGCGCCGGTGACCGAGTTCGACCTGGCCGAGTTCGACCGTATGCTGGCCATCAACGTGCGCAGCGTGTTCGTCGCCAGCCAGGCGGCGGCACGTCATATGGGCCAAGGCGGACGGATCATCAACATCGGCAGCACCAACGCCGAGCGCATGCCGTTCGCAGGCGGCGCGCCCTATGCCATGAGCAAATCGGCACTGGTCGGCCTGACCCGGGGTATGGCTCGCGACCTGGGCCCACAGGGCATTACCGTGAACAACGTGCAGCCCGGGCCGGTGGACACCGACATGAACCCGGCGTCGGGCGAGTTCGCCGACAGCCTGATCCCACTGATGGCCATCGGGCGCTACGGGAAAGTCGAAGAGATCGCCAGCTTCGTTGCCTACTTGGCTGGCCCTGAAGCCGGTTATATCACCGGCGCAAGCCTGACGGCCGACGGCGGCTTTGCCGCCTGAGTCGTGTCGCCTCTTCTCGGATTTGCCCGCGAAGAGGCGACATCTCACAGTGACTGCAGGTGCGCCTGGAGCAACTCGAGGAATGCCCGCGCCGCCGGCGTCGGGCTGCTCGACCACACCGCGTACAAGTGACGCACAGGCGCCTCGTCCAGGTACGCCATGGCCACGCCTTGAAAACCCTGGGCGATGCGCTCGGGGACCAAGCCCACGGCCATGCCGCGCTGGACGAATTTTTCCACCAGGCGGATATGACCGATCTCAAACTGCACCCGACGCTGCACACCCGCTGCCAGGAACGCCTCATCGGTCTGCCGGCGCGCACCGGTCCCTTCGGGAAAGTCCACCAACACTTGGTCCGAGAGCGCTGCCAGGGCCAGTTGCCCACGATTTGCCAAAGGATGATCCGGATGCAGTACCGCCACCAAGGCCTCACGGGCCAGCAAACGATGCTGCACGCCCTGCAACGTCTCGCCCTGCCACAGGCCGATGAAGCCGACATCCAGGCGCCGCTCATTGACATCGGCCACCAGCCATTCGCTCTTGGCGGTCAACCAGCGGATGTCCACGTCTGGGTAGCGCTGGTGAAACACCGCCAGCAGATCAACCAGATCGAGCGCCGTGAGCGAACTGATTTCACCGATCGCCAAGCGTCCTCGCACCTGGCCGCAGGCCGCCGCGACGTCCTCTGGAATGCGCAGCGCCGCTTCCACCGCCGGCCGCGCACTGCGCACGAAGGCCTCACCGGCTGGCGTGAGCCGCACCCGCCGCGAACTTCGCTCGAACAGGTTCACCCCCAGTTGCGCCTCCAGCCGGGCCACCTGATGGCTGAGTGCCGACTGCACGACATGGCAGCGCTCGGCCGCGCGGGTGAAACTGCCGGTGTCGGCCACGGCCAAGGCATATTCGAGCTGCTTGAAGTTCATGATTGATCTGTTTTAGAGATAGATAAGTTGAAAACTATACATTGGCGTCATGCCGTGCACTTCCCGATACTTGCCTTCACTTCCGATTGCCCGCAATGAGAGCAACCATGAACACCCCCTCCCTGAGCCGCGCCTTGATCCTGCTGATGGCCACCGCCACCGGCCTGGCCGTGGCCAGCAACTACTACGCCCAACCGCTGCTGCACAGCATCGCCGAACAATTTGGCCTGGACACTGCCAGCGCCGGGACCATCGTCATCGCCGCCCAGCTCAGCTACGGGGCTGGCCTGTTGCTGCTGGCGCCGCTCGGCGACCTGTTCGAACAGCGCCGCTTGATCGTGTGCATGGTCGCCATCGCCACCTTGGGCCTGGTGATCAGCGCCTGCGCGCCGAGCCTGCCCTGGCTGTTGCTCGGCACGGCGCTGACCGGACTGTTCTCAGTGGTGGCCCAGGTGCTGGTGCCCATGGCCGCCACCCTCAGCGCCCCAGAGCAACGCGGCCGCGCCGTGGGCACGCTGATGAGCGGGCTACTGCTGGGCATTCTTCTGGCACGTACTGCCGCAGGGTTCATGGCGGAGATCGGCGGCTGGCGCAGCATCTATGTACTGGCCGCGGTATTGATGGCGGCGACCGCCATCGCCCTGTATCGCAGCCTGCCGCAGCACCACTCCCACGCGGGACTCAAGTACCCGGCCCTGATCGGATCGGTGTTCCGCCTGTTCGTCGAAGAACCTGTACTGCGCCTGCGTTCGCTGCTGGGCCTGCTGGCGTTCAGTCTGTTCGCCTTGTTCTGGACCCCTTTGGCCTTCCTCCTGGCCCGTGAGCCTTACCAGTACTCCGATGCCGTGATCGGCCTGTTCGGTCTGGCGGGGGCGGCCGGTGCATTGTCGGCCAATTGGGCCGGACGCCTGGCCGACCGTGGCCAGGGCTCGCTGGGCACTACCGTCGGGCTGGTCGCCCTGCTGCTGTCGTGGGTGCCGCTGGGCTTTGCCCAGAGCTCGCTGATGGCGTTGCTGATCGGAGTGCTGGTACTGGACCTTGCGGTGCAGCTGATACACGTCAGCAACCAGAACGCGGTGATCGCTTTGCGCCCAGAAGCCCGCACACGGCTCAACGCCGGGTACATCACCTGCTACTTCATCGGTGGTGCGCTGGGCTCGTTGCTGGGCACCCAGTTGTTCCAACGCCAGGGCTGGATGGGGATCGTCGTGGCCGGCCTGGTCATCGGCACACTGGCCCTGGTGGTATGGGCGCTGGCCGAACGCAAGCGCAAGCTGGCCATGCAGTCGGCGTGACGGTCTGATCTTTCGCGGGTAAACCCGCTCCCATCGGGCCTACGCAAGCCTTGTGGGGGGGTACCCGCGAAACAGCCGGCGCGGACGAACATCGTTGTACCTGCCCGTGGGCTACAGCAAAAATCCTGCCGCAGTGCGCCACCAACCCTCCGTCGCCTGCCCGTTGACTTGCCGAGCGCCACAGCGCTCAGTAGGCGCTGGTCAAAGCCCTTTCCCGGACAGGACGACACAATGACAAGACTCACGGTGCAATCCGGCGATTTCTTGCAAGGTGAAGGCGAGTATCGCAATGGATCGCTCACACTCAAGACCCCGCGCAGCCCATCCCCAGGCGAGCGGATTTCCCTCACACGCATCAAGGACCTCAGGCTCGCCAGCCTCGAGCCCAGTCGCAGCCTGGGCAGCGCCATCGGCTGGGGAGTGGCCGGTGCCTTGGTAGCAGGGCCCGTCGGCCTGCTTGCCGGGCTCTGGCTAGGCGGCAAGGATGAAGAGGCTACCTTCCTGGCCACCTTCAAGGACGGCCGCAAACTGATGGCCATTACCGACGGCAAGACCTGGTCGAAGATCGACGACAACTGGCGAAAACATCAGCGCTCCGCCGCTCGCTGATCTTTTTTCTTCACCCAATCGTTTCAGTCCCCAGGTGCCTGCGAAATGCTGGCGCCTGGGGCGTTCGCGCCTGCTACCATGGCGCCCTTTTGCCCGTCCGACGCAACGCCGACGGCGCCCATCCTGTCTGACATCCCGGCATCTGCGCCCCCCGCGCCCAGCCTTCAAGGAGCCCTGCATGACCCCGCTTCGCCCTCGTCTGCCCCTCAGCCTGCTTGGCCTGAGCCTTGCCCTGCACAGCGCCCAGGGGCTAGCCGATGACAGCGTGACCTTGGCGCCGCTGCGCGTATCGGAGGTTTACGGCGACGAGGGTTATCAGGCTCGCGAAGCCCAGGTCGGCGGCTTGCAACCAGGCCCGCTGCTCGACACACCAGCCTCGGTCAGCGTGTTCGGTCGCCAGTTGTTGGATGATCGCCAGGTCCGCACGCTCAGCGAAGTGCTGCAAAGCGATGCTTCGGTCGGTGAAAGCTACGCCCCGGTCGGCTATTACGAGAACTTCAATGTGCGGGGTTTCGAGCTCAACGCCGCCAGCAGCTACCGCATCAACGGTCAGACCATCGCTGGCGAGCAGAACGTGGCTCTGGAGAACAAGCAGCAAGTGGAACTGCTCAAGGGGTTGTCGGGCCTGCAGAGCGGTGTGTCGGCGCCTGGCGGCCTTATCAACTACGTGACCAAGCGCCCGGAGGACGTGCGCAGCGTCAGCGTATCGACCAACGAGCAAGGCGAGCGCTACCTGGCCACCGACCTCGGGGGCTGGTTCGGCAGCGAGCGCCAGTTTGGCCTGCGCGCCAACCTGGCCCATGAAGACATCCGCTCCTACGTGGAGCATGCCGACGGCAAGCGCGATTTCGCCTCCCTGGCGTTCGACTGGCAGATCAACCCCGATGCCATCTTGCAACTCGATGCCGAGTACCAACATCGCGAGCAACTGTCGGTTCCAGGGTATCAACTGCTGGGCGGTACCGAGGTGCCCCATGGCGTGGACCCTGACGACCATCTGGCCTATCAGCGTTGGGCCAAGCCTGTGCAGAACGACTCGCTGAACGTGGGTGGGCGGTTCGAGTACCGCTTCAGCGATGCCTGGAGCGGCACCCTGAGCGCCTCGCGCAGCAAGGTAGTGATCGATGATTACAGCGCATTCGCCTGGGGTTGCTACGGCGCAGCCAGTTGTGCAAGTGCCGCGGTACCCAATTATTTCAGCCCCGAAGGCGACTACGACATCTATGACTTCCGAAGCCCGGACGACACCCGTCGCATCGACGAAGCGCAGGCCATGCTCAATGGCCGCTTCGACGCCCTGGGCGTGGGTCATGAGCTGACGGTGGGAACGAGTGCACAGCGTCGCACCTTGGATCAACGCCCTTACTACAACATTGGCGTCGGAAGCGGCAACATCAACGAAGATGTACCTGCAGTCCCTCCGGCCACCGTTCCCGTCGGTTCCAGCGAACGCCGCCTGGACAGCCGCCAATACGGTTTATTCATCAACGACACGATCACCATCAACGAACAGTGGCAAAGCGTCATCGGTGCCCGCGAAGTGCGTCTGGACGAAAAAACCTGGAACGAGAACGGCGATGCCGGTCGCCATACCCAGCAATACCAGCTGCTGCCCAACGCCGCGCTCATCTACAAGCCGCAGCCGGACACCACGCTCTACGCGAGCTACTCGAAAGGCCTGTCCGCCGGCGGTACCGCGCCCTGGTTCGCCAGCAATGCCTCTGAAATCCTCGCCCCCACCCTGTCGCACCAGACGGAGCTGGGCATCAAGCATGACTGGCAGGGCATGAGCTTCAGCGCCGCGCTGTTCCAGATCCGCCAGGCCTATCAATACGCACGCCCGGAAAACGGCGGCTTCACCTATGTGCAGCAAGGCCAGCAGAAGAATACCGGCCTGGAACTGGGTGCCAGCGGCTGGGTGACCTCGCGCCTGCAAATCCAGGCCAGCGCTGCGGCGATTCATGCCCGGGTGCAGAACAGTGGCACCGATGACTACGAAGGGCACCAGGCGATCAACGTCCCGCGTCTGCGCGCCGCACTGCAGGCCGATTACAGCCTGCCGGTCCCAGGCCTGGCCCTGCTCGGCGGCGCCCGCTACAGCGCCAGCAAGTATGCAAGCCAGGCGGGGAACGTGGAGGTGGGTGGCTATACGGTGTTCGATCTCGGCAGCCGCTATCGCACCCGCATCGGCGGCTATGAGACTGTGCTGCGCCTGACGGTGGATAACGTCTTCGACAAACGCTACTGGCGGGATGTGGGGAACTACCTGGGCGACAACTACCTATTCCAGGGCGCACCACGCACAGCGCGACTGTCGGCTTCGGTCAGCTTCTGAGAGATCAGGGGCTGCCTGGCAGCCCCATTGCGGGACAGGACGGGTTGCACAGCAGCCCTGAGCCCAAAGACGAACAAACAAAAAGCCCCCGGCATTTCTGCGCGGGGGCTTCTTGTGGAATGTGGCGGTGAAGAAGGGATTTGAACCCTTGATACGATTTCTCGTATACACACTTTCCAGGCGTGCTCCTTCGACCACTCGGACACTTCACCGGATCTCTTCAAGCAGTTCAGCCTGTCGAGGCGCGCTAATTTAGTAGAAGCCTTTTCCTTTGGCAAGTATTTTTTTCAGAATTTTCATGCGCTTAAGCCAATTGGCCAAAACAACGGGCCTGCCAGGGCAATGCTGCCAATCTGGCCAGTGCTTTTACAGCCCATGTTGCCCCTGCCCCGTCGCGGCAAGGGGCGCGGCCCAGACGCTGACCGACCGGTCAGCCTTATCGCTTTACCTGACCGGCGTCGCTGGGTACCGTCGTCGCCACGTCACCCAAAGGACTCTGTCATGAGCGAGCTGATTACCTACCATGCCGAAGACGGCATCGCCACCCTGACCCTGAACAACGGCAAGGTCAATGCCATCTCGCCGGATCTCATCGCCGCCTTCAATGCCGCCTTGGACCGCGCCGTGCAAGAGCGCGCCGTGGTGATCATCACCGGCCAGCCGGGCATTCTCTCCGGCGGCTACGACCTCAAGGTGATGACCAGCGGCCCGAAGGAAGCCGTCGGCCTGGTCACCTTGGGCTCCACCCTGAGCCGTCGCCTGCTCAGCCACCCCTTCCCGGTGGTGGTCGCCTGCCCGGGCAACGCCGTGGCCAAGGGCGCGTTCCTGCTGTTGTCAGGGGACTACCGTATCGGTGTCGAGGGCCCCTACAAGATCTGCCTGAACGAAGTGCAGATCGGCATGACCATGCACCACGCCGGCATCGAGCTGGCCCGTGACCGTCTACGCCGTTCGGCCTTCCATCGTGCGGTGATCAATGCCGAAGTGTTCGATCCGCATGCGGCGGTGGATGCAGGCTTCCTCGACAAAGTGGTGCCCGCTGAACAACTGCAGGAGGCTGCCCTGGCTGCCGCCCGCGAGTTGAAGAAGATCAACATGCTGGCGCATAAAAACACCAAGCTGAAGGTGCGCAAAGACCTGCTCGAGACGTTGGACAACGCCATCTTGCTGGACCAGCAACAAATGGGTTGAGTCGACAGCGCCTTTCACAAACGCGAGCCCGCGCGCCTCTAGCCGCGGGCTTTGCCATGACACAACACCCAAAGGTTTGCCCCAGGCAGTGCACACCCGTACACTGCGCCGCGACTGTCTGGTGTGTGAGTCGTCCCATGCTCTATATGCTCCGCATGCTCCTTCTGGCACTGCATTTTCTGTTCGTCGGCGTGGCGGGTCTGGTCATCGGCCTGTGTCGGCCGTTCAACCCCGATAACAGCCGCCTGTTCGCCCGCCTCTACAGCCTGCCTGCCGCCTGGCTGATGCGGATCAAGGTCAAGGCCGAGGTCGGCCCGTTGTGGGACCAACCACCCGGCTGCGTCATCGTTGCCAATCATCAGTCCAACTTCGACCTGTTCATCCTCGGCCAGGTGGTACCGCAACGCACCGTGGCCATCGGCAAGAAGAGCCTGGGCTGGATCCCCCTGTTCGGCCAGCTGTTCTGGCTCGGCGGTAACGTGCTGGTGGATCGCAAGAATGCCTACCAGGCGCGCAAGGCCATGCAGGTGACCACCCGCATCTTGCGTAACGACACCTCGATCTGGATCTTCCCCGAGGGCACCCGCAACCCCGGCGAGCACTTGCTGGCCTTCAAGAAAGGCGCGTTCCACATGGCCGTCGAGGCCGGTGTGCCCATCGTGCCGGTATGCGTCAGTCGCTACTCCAAGCGCCTGGGCCTGAACAGCTGGCGCCAGCGCACAGTGATCGTGCGCTCGCTGCCACCGATCGCCACTGCCGGCCTGAGCCAGCAGGATCTGCCGGTACTGATCGAGCAATGCCGCACGCAGATGCAGCAGTGCATCGACCGCATGGAGGGCGAGCTGGCGCAAAGCTGATTCGCTCGGCAATGCGCTCGACGCCCTCAGCGACACAGGCGATGGTTGCTCTATGACGTGACTGAGCCCAAGCTGTATCGGGTGTTCAACCGAAGAAGCGGACAACCATGGGGCGAGTCGTGGCATCGGCGGTGTACAGCGCCGGCAGGAAGGTCACCAATATCAGTATCGACGAGGGCAGCGAGTGGGCCCGCAAGCCAGGGCACTTCGTCTGGATCGGCCTGGAAGAGCCCAATGCCGAAGAGCTGGCCAACCTGCAGCGCCAGTTCGGCCTGCATGAACTGGCCATCGAAGACGCCCTGGAAAAGCACAGCCGCCCCAAGCTCGAGACCTTTGGCGACGCCCTGTTCATCGTCACCTATTCCCCGGTGCGCCATGAAGGCAAGCTGGAGTTCATCGAGACGCACATCTTCGCCGGCAACGGCTACATCATTACCTGCCGCAACGGCCATTCCAAATCCTATGCCTTGGTGCGCCAACGCTGCGAGGCGCGCCCGCTGTTGCTCGAGCATGGCGAAGATTTCGTGCTCTACGCCTTGCTCGACTTCGTCACCGAGAACTACCAGCCGGTCAGCGAGGCCATCCACGGCGAGATCGAGGAGCTGGAACAGAGCGTGCTGAGCAATTCGCTCCAAGAAGAGGACATCCAGCGCCTGCACAGCCTGCGCCGGGACATCCTGCGCCTGCGCCGCTACGTGGCGCCGATGGTCGAGGTCAGCGAGGAGCTGCAGCGCCTGAACTTCCCCTTCATCGACAAGAACATGCGCCCGTACTTTAGGGACGTGCAGATCCACGTCACTCGGCAGATGGAAGATCTGGCCAGTATCCGCGACATCGCCAGTCAGACTATCGAGATCGGCATGCTGCTGGAGTCGTCACGCCAGAGCATCGTGCAGCGAAAGTTCGCTGCCTGGGCGGCGATCCTGGCGTTCCCCACCGCCATTGCAGGCATCTACGGGATGAACTTCCAGAACATGCCGGAGCTTGGCTGGCATTACGGGTACTTTGGGGTCCTAGGCGTGATTGGCGTGGGATGCAGTGCGCTGTACGCAAGCTTCAAGCGCTCGGGCTGGCTGTAGCCGTATGCCGCACGGGCCGATCTTCGAGCTGCTTTGAAGCCTGTGAGAGGCCGCAAAGCGGCCCCCACAGGGCTCTTTATGCCGCGTTTTCCTTGGCCTTGTCCGAATGCCCGATGAACCGCAGCATCCACTTGCCGACCAGATCGCCCTGGTGGTCTTGCTCCAGGCTGGCGATCGCTCGCCGGTAGACCTCTTCGCCCAACACATCCTGGCGCGCGTCGAGCAAGGCGCGGGAGTAGTCATGGACGAACTCCGGATGCCCTTGGAAGCACAGCACCTGATCGCGGATGTGGTAGGCCGCATTGGGGCAGAAATCGCTGGAGGCGATGACCGTAGCGCCCTCAGGCAGCTCGGTCACCTGGTCCTGGTGACTGATCAGCAGGGTCAGTTCGGACACTTCAGGATCCATCCACGGCGCATGGGCCGCCAAGGAATAACGGTGGATACCCAGGCCCCAGCCCTGATCGGCCCGCGCGGTCTTGCCGCCGAGCACCAGCGCCAGCACCTGATGGCCGAAACACACACCCAGTAGCTTCTCGCCACGCTCGTAGAGCTTGAGCAGGTAGGCCTTGAGCGTCTGGATCCACGGATCGGAGCCGAACGAGTCCGCCTTGCTGCCGGTCACCAGGTACGCATCGAAGGTTTCGCCCTCGGGAGGGTACTCGCCGTTCATCACGTTATAGACGTGAAACTGCGCTGCGATCGGCTGACGCGAGAACAGCTGCTCGAACATCCTTCCGTAGCCCTGATACTGCGCGGTCAACTCCGGTCGCAGGACATCGGTTTCCAGGATGCAGATGCGTAACGACATAGGGATAGTCCTGAACGACGTGTGTGGGATTTTTGCTGTAGAGACTGACGCGAAACCTACCTACAAGCAAGTAGGATGCACTGACGAACGGTCACTAATTTCACCGGGGCGCTCGTTCATGCCGCACCTGTCTAGCCAGAGGATGCCAGCGTGATAGCCCTTGGCCTCATAAACGAAAGAAATCAACGAATCTGCCAATAGAACAAAGGGTTCTCAAACATGGATAACGCACACCCTACTGTTGGTTGTATATCCAGACACACGAGGCATGCACGACCGGCGTCACCGAGCGCCGTTGCGATCGACCCGAAGCAAGACAAGGAAGCCAAGGGCTATTCAGGAATAACAACAAGAAGGCGGTCCGCCATGTTCAGACAATCGAAAGTACGCCAAGCCGGGCTCATTCTCTTCGCCACGACCTTGCTGCTCATCCTGCCGAACCTGACACGCTTGTTCGGATAAACGCAGCCGTGGCCATTGTTGGCATTGCACAGGTAATCTGCCGACCACTCAAGGTTGGAGATTACCCATGCGCAATTGCTTTGCCCTATTGACCTTGCTGTTCTGTCTGCCGCTATCGGCGGCGCAATTGCATCTGGAATTCGGTCATACCGCGCGCCAGTGGCAAAGCGAGGCATTGCTGGCACACCCACAGGCCCAGGACATCAGTATCGAGCAGGATGTCTCCTACAAGCGCCCCATGCACTACCGCGCTGTGCCATTGAGTGCACTGCTCGAGGGGGTGGGCCCCAACGATCATTTGCAAGCCGTCGCGCTGGATGGCTTCGCCGCCGAAATGCCTGCCGCGCCCTTGCTCCAGGCCGGCCCCGCACGGGCCTGGCTGGCCGTGGAAGACCCGGCCAAACCCTGGCCGGCGCTGGGCAACGGCAAACCGGGTGCCGGGCCGTTCTACCTGGTGTGGACCGACCCTCAAGCCGGGAACATCCGCCCAGAGCAATGGCCGTTCCAGATCACCACGATTCGTCGCCTGGCACCGGTGCAGGAGCGCTTCCCTGCCCTACTGCCCGACCCCACGCTCGCAGCGAACGATCCAGTACGCCAGGGCTTTGCCCTGTTCCAGCAGAACTGCCTGGCGTGCCACCGCCTCAATGGCGCAGGCGATGCCCAGTTCGGACCAGACTTGAACGTGCCCCACAACCCCACCGAGTACTTCCAGCCGGGCTTTTTGCGCCGCTACATTCGTGATCCGCAAAGCCTACGGCAGTGGCCCCAGGCGAAAATGCCAGGGTTTGCCGAAAACGTGCTGAGCGAGCAAGAGCTCGACGCATTGATCGCCTACCTGGCGCACATGGCCAAGCGCAAGCCTTGAAAGGTTGTGCCGCCGGCGCAGCCTGCAAAGGGCCGCACAGCGGCCCCAGGCCCAGGGTATTCAGGCGACTGGCCGCTCCTGCTTCACGCCCCATCCCTCGACCTCGCCCCCAAAGGGCGAGACGACCTGCTCGAAGGCCTCCTCGAAGGCCCCGATCCCTCGGTAGGTGGCGTACATGATTTTGCTCAGCTCCAGGTGCCAAGCGCCGTCGTCCAGCTCACGTACCTGGGCATTGAGGGATTCACCGCGGAACTGTCCGGCCGCACGCCGGGCACCAGCCTCGTCAGGGAACACCGCATAGAACTCGATGGGATGGATTCGGGTGAAGTCGAAACCGCCAGCTTTCATCTGGCGAAGGACATTGCTGCTGATATCGTCGTTCTGGCTGCTCATGAAACGTCCTCCTACAAACGCAATGGATAGACTTTCCGTGCACAACGCACCTGCTTTGCACAATCGAGTGCCTGGCAGATCGAGCTAATGAGAGACGCGAATGGAGCCGACGCGGATCCGCAGAAAGATCCGGGCCTCGTCTGAGCGTAGTGCCTGCTGGCTCACAACGCCAGCGCAGCGCGTTCAGGGCCTTTCTTCGATGCGTGTGATGGAGACGCCGCTCTGCTCCTTGAGCCAGCGCACGGTGGGGAATGGACTGCGGTCCTGGAAGTCATTGAGGTCAAGTTCATCGATGACCGGGAACAAATGCGAGCGGATCAGGCGGGCGGCTTGCTCATCGCTTGGGCGTTGATCGCCGTTGTAGAGCAGTGAACTCTGTACGCCATTCTGGTCGACGAAGGTGACTTCCCACTCTTTCATTGAATTGTCCTCTCAATCAAAGAATACCGGGTGTGTGCTGCCAGTATCCTTGACCGTCGACGAGGGCGTTTGTTCAGTTCACCGCAGTGGTGGGAAAGCCCGCCCCACAGGTGAAGGCTTGGCCATCACCTGTGGGAGGGAGCGCGCGAGGGCGTCAGTCCTTGGGCACGCCATGGACGACACCGGCGGTGTTGTCCATCAGGCTCTTGGTCGCCGTCTGGATGTAGGACTCGAGGTTCTTCAGCAGCTCAGGCTGGTCGGGGCTCTCGATCAGCTCGGCCTTGAACTCGCGACCCAGCTGGTAGCGATACAGGCGCGGGGTCATGTCCTTGGACTCGATGAGGATGCGGTCACCCTTGACCAAGCCAACGATCTGCTCGCTGCCCGACGGCTTGATGATGCCCACGCCCGGGTCGCCCTCAGGCAGGTTCAGCAGGTCACGGCCCCAGCACTGGTGGCGGGTCTGGCCACCCAGGCGGCCCATGATGGTCGGCACGATGTCGACCTGGGTACCCACGGTGTGGTTGACCGCACCGAACTTCTCCTGGATCCCCGGGGCGATCAACAGCAACGGTACGTTGAAGCGGCCCAGGTCCAGCTCGGTGACCTGCTGCTGGTTGCCGAAGCCATGGTCGCCGACGATGACGAACAGGGTGTCCTTGAAGTACGGCTCCTTGCGCGCCTTCTCGAAGAACTGGCCAAGTGCCCAGTCGGAATAGCGCATGGCCGTGAGGTGTTCGTCCAGGCGGCCCTGGCCTGTGACCTTCTCGACGGGCAGGTCCTTGGGCAGCGCATACGGGGTGTGGTTGGAGAGCGTCTGCAGCAGCGCGTAGATCGGCTTTTTGCCATCGTGCTTGGCCAATTCCTCGTTGCCCCGGTCGAACATGTCCTGGTCGGACACGCCCCACGTCGGGTCGGAGAACACCGGATCGACGAAATCGTTACGGCCAATGAAAGTGGTCATACCCTGGTTGCCGAAGAAACCGGACTGGTTGTCCCAGGCGAAATCCCCGTTGTAGACGTAGACATCGTCGTAGTCACGAGCGCTCAGTAGCGCTGGCAGGCCAGACAGCTTGTGCCCCCCTTCCGGGGTCTGCATCAGGTATTCGAAACCAGGCAGGTTCGGGAAGCACGCCATAGTGGCGAACATGCCCTGGTGGGTGTGGGTGCCGTTTGAGAAGAAACGGTCGAACAGCAGGCCTTCCTTGGCGAGCTTGTCGAAGTACGGCGTGATGTTATTCGGGCTGCCGAGGGCGCCCACCGAATGACCGGCGAAGCTTTCCATGAGGATCACTACGACGTTCTTGACCGGCAGGGTGCGGTCAGCGGGCGGCTGGAAGTCACGGCGCACAGCCGCTTCGTCGGCATCGACCAAGGTGTCGTGAGGGGTCAGCAACAGATCACGCACGGTTTGCGTGGCCACGTCCTGCTCGACGGTGGGCTTCCAGATATTGGCACGGTCTTCACCGAAACGGCTCTTGGCCGCGTCGATCAGGGTCAAGGTGCCGTTCAGGCCAAGCTGGTTGACGAAGTTCGAGTCGGTGGTGAAGGCATCCCCCCAACGCATCGGCGGGCCCTGGCGCAGGGTGCCACGGGCAGCCACGACGGCTACCAGCAGTACCACCATGAACACTGCCAGGCGGTGGTACCAAGGGGCGATCCGACGTGGAGCCAGGCTCTGGGAGGCTCCGCCATTGCGGGTCAGGCGGTCGATACCCTTGAACAGCAGGCTCAGCAGCCAGGTCCCGAACAGCCAGGCCAGCAGGTAGCGCACGACTGGGAAGCCGTACCACAGCATGCTCAGGACGGTCTTGGGGTCTTCCTTGATGTACTGGAACACCAGGCCGTTCAGGCGCTGGTGGAACTCGCGGTAGAAGTCCATTTCCATCAGGCCAAGGAACATCACCACGCTGGACGTCAAGGTCAGCCAAAGGCGGAAGAACCCGCGACGGGCCATCGCCCAAGGGCTGAGCAACGCCAGCAACAGCGGAATGCTCAGGTACACCACCACCCGCAGGTCGAAGCGCAGGCCGTTGAGGAATCCTTCGGCGACGGTGGAAGATGGGGTGTCGCCGATCATGTCGCTGTTGTAGATCAGCAACGCCAGGCGAACCAGGCTCAGCATCAGCATGATCACCAGGCCGCTGAGCAGCGTATAGGCCAGGTGCGATTTGAGGGTCGGCGCGAACGGAGCCGGCACGGCCCGTTGCTTCAAGGCATCCGTGTTAGCCATGAATGAGGGGATCCTAGGATTGCGGGTTTGCGGAAAGGCGAAATCGCCCTGCTACCTGAAGGGCCCGGCCATCAAAGCACGGCTATTGGGCCAACGCAGCATTGTGCGGCGCGGATTTTCAATAATCCAGTGTGAAAATTTCGTCACGAGCCGGCGTTTGCGGTGTCTAGCGGGCCCATTGGCGGATAAACCTGCCAATGGGCCGGATTGGTACCGCTGCCTTCAGAATTTCAGGCTGCCCCTGGGCCCGGCGATGGCCCAGATGATCAGCCCGATCACCGGCAGCAATACGATCAACAAGATCCAGAGCACCTTGATGCCCACCTCGGCGCCGCTCTTGAGCACGTGAAGAATCGCCCAGATGTCCAGGGCGAGAATGATGAGCCCGACAAGGCTGTTGAAGGTGGACCCCATGCGACTGCTCCTGGCAAAAGATTTGGTGCCAAGCATAGCCGGCTATTGCGTCGATAGAATGGAATGCTTGGCCGCTGGAATAGGTCAATGGCTAGACTGCGTTCATACATTGTCACGAGGTCCGCATGCCCCCTGCCCACGCTCCTGAAAGTCCTGCTCCCGCCTCGCTGTTCAACGCCTGGCGGCAACAAGCCGCGACCACCCCATGGCTCAGCGCCGGCCTGGGCCTGAGCCTGTTGGTCGTGCTCGGCCTGCTCGCGGCCAGCCTGTGGAATGCGATCCATGGCGACCATGCCGACAACCTGCACTTGGCGCTGCTGGGTGGGCTGTCAGGGTTCGGCGCCACAGCCCTGGGCGCGGTGCTGGCAGTGGTGCTGCGCGATGTCAGCACGCGCAGCCAGGACGTGATGCTCGGCTTTGCCGCCGGGATGATGCTCGCGGCCAGTTCCTTCTCGTTGATCCTGCCAGGCCTGGACGCTGCCCGGGAAATCACCGGCAATGGCCCGGCAGCGGCCTTCACCGTGGTGCTGGGTATGGGATTGGGTGTGCTGTTGATGCTTGGCCTTGATCGCTTCACCCCGCACGAACATGAAAGCACTGGCCCTTGCGGCCCAGAGGCGGAGCGAATCAACCGGGTGTGGTTGTTCGTGCTGGCGATCACCCTGCATAACCTGCCCGAAGGCATGGCCATCGGCGTGAGCTTCGCCAACGGCGACATGAACATCGGCCTGCCGCTGACCAGCGCAATTGCCATCCAGGACATCCCCGAAGGCCTGGCCGTGGCCCTGGCTCTGCGCGCGACAGGCCTGTCGAACCTCAAGGCGGCGCTGGTGGCGGTCGGCTCCGGCCTGATGGAGCCGCTGGGTGCGGTGATTGGCCTGGGTATCTCTACCGGCTTCGCACTGGCCTATCCGGTGAGCATGGGCTTGGCGGCGGGTGCGATGATCTTCGTGGTGTCCCATGAAGTGATTCCCGAAACCCACCGCAATGGGCACCAAACGTCGGCAACCCTGGGCCTGATGGGCGGATTCGCGGTGATGATGTTCCTCGATACCGCGTTGGGCTGACGCTACCGCCTCATCAGGGGTAAACCCGCTCCCAGCAGGTCCGCATCGATGCCTGCGGAAGCGGGGCCACCCGCGAACGAGCAGCCCGTCAAACGTGAACAGCGACCTTCAATGCTTCCAACGCCGGCTCGACCTTGATCCCCACCTCAGCGCCCAACTCCAGTACTCGGGCCAGGTCGTTCTGCCCCACCATCACCATCTGCAACTCGTCATCGAGCAACTGGCTGAAGTTGACCAGCACATAACCGCCGGCCTCCTTGTTCAGGGCCCCCATCTGGACCTGGATGCGATTGAGCGCGGTCAGCGGCTCGGTGCGCGCCAGCTGCTTGGGCTTGAGGTTGAACGGCACACTCTTGTCGAATGAGTCGGTGATGCGCTCGAACAGCTCTTGGTAGCTATCGGCCTGGAACAGCACGGTGTCCGGCAGGCTGCCGACCACCACCCATTCACCCAGTGGGATGGGGAAGCTGTCGTCGTAGTTGATGTCTGGGTTGGCGGCCAGGAAGGCGGCGGGATCGGCGTAGGCCTGGGCTGCTTCGTCGGCGATGCGCTCGATGTCTTGCTCGCGCATGCAGCCGGCGCCGATGAGGCTGATGAGTTCGGACAACTGGTTTTTCATGGGGGGGCCCCTGCGCTGGCGAAAAAGTCGCCAAGGATAGCCGCAAATGCCCCCTGAGGGTTAGCCGGCCAGCGTCTGCAGGCGCGCGGCAGTGTCCGGTGCGCCCATGGTCTGGGCGGCGACCAAGGCAGTGGCGCCACGGGCATCCTGGCGTGCAGGATCGGCACCTTGAGCCAACAAGAACTCGAGTATCTCGCTGCGGTTGAACATCGCCGCGAGCATCAGGGCGGTACGACCGTCCTCGGCGGCGGCATCCACTGGCACGCCATGTTCGATCAGCAAGCGGATCATGGCCAGGTCACCCTTGAATGCGGCCCCCGCGATGGGCAGTTGACCGTTGTCGTTGGCGATCAGCGGGTCGGCGCCATGGGCCAGCAGCACACGCACCGCGTCGATGTGGCCATGGTAGCTGGCCAGCATCAGCAAGGTGTCGCCCTTGTGATTGCGCAGGTTGGCGGGCAGACCGCTCTGCAGCAGGCGCTCGAGCATCGGCGCATCGCCGCGTCGGGCACGCTCGAAGACTTCTTCGGCAAATGCGGCCGCCTCTTCGTCAGTCATGGCGGTGGGCTGTTGGTCGGACATCTGGAACCTCCTGGCAAGAAAAGAGCCCAAGTCTTCGTCAGGCACTGCCAGGTGGTCAAAGGTTCAGATTCTATCGGCTCGAAAGACAAACCTTATGACCCTTGCAAATTGCACTGTGCAAAATGCACGACCATGCGAAATGCACGGTTGCCCAAATTTCATTTATTCACAACTCATTGATTTTAAAGGTATTTTTCAAATCAACGAGGATGGCACGGTCACTGCAACACTCAACTCACGTCTGCCCATACAACAGTCAGGAGTTGAGATATGGACCTCATCCAGGAAAAGTTCGCCTCGGTATTCTGCGCCTATCAAGTCGAAACCCAGCCTCGCCCCGACGGCGGTATCCAGCTGACCCTGCGGGCAGCCGATGGCAAGGTGACTCGCCGTGCATTGACCTACGCACAGTTGCACAGCGCCGAGCAGTTGTCCTGGGCGATCAGCGCCATCCGCCGCGACTTGGCCGAACAGGCCAGTGAGCTTCCAGTGATCTCGATGTTGCAGAGCCAGCAGCGTTTTGCCCTGCCGACCTATCGCTGATGCGGCGCGACTTTCGCGGGTAAACCCGCTCCCACAGGTGTTCCATCGTTCCAAAGGCGGTGGAGTGGCTGTGGGGGCGGCTTATCCGTGAAAAACGTACCTCAAAGCTCATCCATGCCGGCAAACTGCCGGGCCATCGAATCGCCGGTGAACTGCGGCTGCATCCCCGATTCGCTGCCAAACAGGCGCAACGCCAGGCAGAACGGGTTGTCCCCCAAGTCCACCCAACGGCGTACGCCGGCGGGAATCACCAACACGTCGCCCTTCTCGCACAACACCGCATACACGTAGTCGCCCAGGCGCAAGCTGACCTGTCCGCGTCCGCCAATCACGACAAACACTTCAACCGCTTCGTGCACATGCTCATCGCGAAGGTCAGCCTGGCTCGGGTCAAGGCCATCGCGGTTGAGCAGGCCGAACGCGACGCTGCCATGTGTGGTCATCAGTTGATCCAACAGCCCATGGCATTCGGCCAACACTTGCTCATGGGCTGTGCCCGGGCGGATGCGCAGCTCATCGGTACGGCGCTCCAGGCGCACACCCTGCTCGGCGAGGGTGGCGGCGATATCGTCGTGGTGGGTCAGCACCTTGTTCGGCAACTCGGGGGTGTAGAGATGGAAAACGCTGAGAATGCTCATCAGGGGCTGGTCCTGGTCTGTTTCGAACAAAGGGCAATGATAACGGCTGCCGCGAGCGCCGCGACGCTGGCCATACCAAAGGTGAAGGACGGGCCCAGCAGTTTCCAGCTGTAACCCGAATAGAGTGCGCCCAGGGCACCGCCGGTGCCAGACAAGGCCGCATACAACGCCTGCCCCTGCCCTTGCTGACGCGCGCCGAAGCTACCTTGGACGAAGGCAATGGCTGCGGCATGGAAACAGCCGAAGGTCGCCGCATGCAGCAGCTGGGCAAACACCAGCACCGCTGGAATATCCGCCAGATTCCCCAGCAACAGCCAACGCAGCGCCGCCAGCAGGAAGCTCGCCAATAGCACATGGCGCACTGAAACCCGGGCGAAGATTCGACTCATGGCCATGAATACCAGCACTTCGGCCACCACCCCCAGCGCCCACAGCAAACCAATGGCGCCACGGGTGTAGCCCAGATGTTCCAAGTGCAGGGTGAGGAAGGTGTAGTAAGGGCCGTGGCTGAGCTGCATCAGCGCCACGCACACATAGAACGCCATTACACCCGGCGCCGCCAGTTGCCGCAGGAAGCCCCCTGCCCCCTTGCGCTCGGCATGCTCCACCGGCTGGGCATTGGGCACCCAGAGGCTCGCGATGAAAATCCCGGCCATGATGGTCACCAACGCCACCGGGTAGATATCCAGGCTTAGCCACTCGAACAGCCGTCCCAGGCCGACCACGGTGAGGATGAAACCGATCGAGCCCCACAGGCGCACCTGGCTGTAGCGCGAGGTTTGCCCGTGCAGGTGCGCCAGGGTGATCACCTCGAACTGCGGAAGCACCGCATGCCAGAAGAACGCATGGAGCGCCATCACCAGTGCCAGCCAGGCGTAGCTTTTGTCGATGAAGATCAGCGAGAAGGTGGCCAGAGTCGACAAAGCGCCCAGGCGCACGATCAGCAACCGTTGGCCGCTGCGATCCCCCAGCCAGCCCCACAGGTTAGGTGCGATGCAGCGCATCAGCATGGGAATGGCCACCAGTTCGCCGATGCGTGCCGGCGAAAAGCCCAAATGGTCGAAGTACAACGCCAGGAACGGCGCGGTGGAGCCGAGCAAGGCGAAGTAAAAGAGGTAGAAGCTGGACAGGCGCCAGTAGGGAATCGGGGGCATGGGTGGGGCCTTTGGTTGCCTGTGCCGGCTCCTTCACGGGGACCGCTCCCACAGGACCTGCGGTAGTCCTCTAGGAGCGGGTTTACCCGCGAAGTGACCCGTGCGGACGAATCAGCGCTGGCCCAGCACCGGGGTATTGACCTTCACATCGGCGTTCTGCGCACGGTGGCGCAGCAGGTGATCCATCAGCACGATAGCCATCATCGCCTCGGCGATCGGCGTGGCACGGATGCCCACGCACGGGTCGTGACGGCCCTTGGTGATGACCTCGACCGGGTTGCCGTCGACATCGATGGAGCGGCCCGGGGTGGTAATGCTCGACGTCGGTTTGAGCGCCAGGTGGGCGACGATCGGCTGGCCGGAAGAGATCCCGCCCAGGATGCCGCCTGCGTTGTTGCTCAGGAAGCCCTCAGGCGTCAGCTCATCGCGGTGCTCGGTGCCACGCTGGGCGACACTGGCGAAACCGGCGCCGATCTCCACGCCCTTGACGGCGTTGATGCTCATCAAAGCATGGGCAAGCTCCGCGTCCAGGCGGTCGAAGATCGGCTCGCCCAGGCCAGGCATCACGCCTTCGGCGACCACGGTGATCTTCGCGCCGACCGAGTCCTGGTCACGGCGCAACTGGTCCATGTAAGCCTCCAGCTCCGGCACTTTGTCAGGATCAGGGCTGAAGAAGGCGTTGTGCTCGACCGACTCCCAGGTCTTGAACGGGATTTCGATCGGGCCCAGCTGGCTCATGTAGCCACGCACGCGGATGCCTTGGGTGGCCAGGTACTTCTTGGCGATGGCGCCGGCAGCCACGCGCATGGCGGTCTCGCGGGCCGAACTGCGGCCGCCGCCGCGGTAGTCGCGGATGCCGTATTTATGGTGGTAGGTGTAGTCGGCGTGGGCTGGGCGGAACAGGTCCTTGATCGCCGAATAGTCCTTGGATTTTTGGTCGGTGTTGCGGATCAGCAGACCGATGGAACAGCCGGTGGTACGACCTTCGAACACACCCGAGAGAATTTCGACCTCATCCGGTTCCTGGCGCTGGGTAGTGTGCCGGCTGGTGCCCGGCTTGCGGCGATCCAGGTCGTGCTGCAGATCGGCCAGGGAGATTTCCAGACCCGGAGGGCATCCATCGACAATGGCGACCAACGCCGGGCCGTGGCTTTCGCCTGCGGTGGTGACAGTGAACAGCTTGCCGTAGGTATTGCCGGACATGGACGCTCCGCGAATCTGCCTGAATGTGAGGGAGGCGGGCAGTATACGGAAATTCCCTTTATTCGGGTGGTCGGTTCAGCCCCTTCGATCACGCTCAAACCTAGGGGAGTGGGTTCATCGGCGAAGGGGCATGAGAGAACCTTCGGTCAGCCACCCGGTCCAACCGACATCCCACCAAGTAGTAGCCCTATGATGTTGCGCCTCGCCGCCCTGCTTCTGCTGCTGTGCTCAGGCCTCGCCCAGGCCGCCGCCCCGACCGTACTGCAACGCCCCATCGACCTGGACACCGGCCAGGGCGTGCTCCATGGCAGCCTGCTGCTGCCGCAACAAGCCACCCCGCCGCCGGTAGTGCTGATCATTGCCGGCTCCGGCCCCACCGACCGCGACGGTAACAACCCCGCCAGTGGTCGCCTGGACAACCTCAAGCGTCTGGCCCTGCTGCTGGCCGGCGAGCACATCGCCAGCGTGCGTTTCGACAAGCGCGGCGTTGCCGCAAGCCAACCGGCCACGCCCGATGAGCGGGACCTGAGCGTCGAGCGCTACGTGGCCGACACCGTGGCCTGGGGCCGCAAACTCAGGGCTGACCCACGCTTCGGTCCGCTGATCCTGCTTGGCCACAGCGAAGGCGCGCTGATTGCGACGCTGGCCGCTGAACAGGCCGGCGCCAGCGCGGTGATCACCGTGGCCGGCAGCGGTCGCCCCGTGGCAGAGGTGCTGCGCGAACAATTGGCCCAGCGCCTGTCGCCGGCAGAACTGGCGCGCGGCAATGCGCTGATCGACCGCCTGCAGGCCGGACAGACCTCTCTGGATGTGCCGGCGCCGCTGCGCGATGTGTTTCGCCCGAGCGTGCAGCCTTACCTGATCTCGTTGCTGCGCCAGGACCCGGCAGCAGCGTTCGCTCGTCTGCAGATGCCCGCCCTGATCATCCAGGGCCGCAACGACGTGCAGGTGGACATCGCCGACGCCGAACGCCTCAAGGCCGCCAAGCCCGACGCGCAGTTGGCCCTGATCGATGGCATGAACCACATGCTGCGTATCACCCCTCGGGACATGAGCCAGCAGCGCGACAGCTACCGCAACCCGGGGCTGCCGCTGGCCCGTGAACTGGGTGAGCGGATCGTGGCGTTCATTCGCCAGCTGCCGCCGGCCTAGATTGTCCTCAGGAAGTCTCCGTTGCTGCCGATAACCGGTTGATCGAGGCAGTGATCGGTGTTTTTGAGGCCGTTTGCGCTCCATCGCGGACAAACCCGCTCCCACTGATTGAATGTAGGAGTGGCCTTGCCTCGCGATTGGGCAACGCATCAGCCCCTTTCCACCGTCCTGCCCGCCGTGCATTCGAGGACACTTCCGATGACCGACGCCCCCGCCGCCGTTGAGGCGGACGAAGAGCCACAAGCCCCAGCAAGCGCTCCGCTGCCATGGGAAGACCTGGCCCCTGAACACTTCCAACTGCTGCGCCTGGCAGCCCTGCCCACCGACCGCAACAGCGGCGCCCGTCCGCTGCGTTTCGTCGAGTTCGGCCATGCCGAGCGGCATAGCAAGACGCACAGCCTGCTGCGGCTGGAAATCCGCCTGCCAGGTCAGAAAGTGCGCAAGGAGCAGAACCAGCTGGACATCCGTGTCGATCACGAACAGCGCCAGGTGCGTATCGGCGGTGACGGTGGCTTGCAGCTCGAGCCGGCGAACCGCGGCCTGGGGCGGTTCCTCCTGGGACAGGCGGTGCAGTGGCTGCAACAGCGTTGGTCGAACTACCAAGTCGAAGGCGTAGCCCTGCCCAGCAAGGATGCCCTGAACGAAGACAACCGCCTGCGCCGCGACCATGTACTGCGCAGTGCAGGGCTTGAGGTGGAATACGAAGGCGGACAACTGCTCAAGGGGCGCACCGTGGATACCACGGTAGGCCAGCTCAAGGGCGGCTGGAACAATGAAAAGGTCCAGCGCGTCGACATCCTCGAGGCTGCCGGAATGCTGCAACAGGCCGAGCAACAGCTGCTGGAGAAGCAGGCGCAGTTGCGCGAGCGGGATGAACGGGTCGCCAAGTACCGCCGCGAAGACAGCGGCCTGCGCTTTACTATCACGTGCCTGGTGGCGTTTGCCGTGTTCCAGGCGGGGCTGCTGATCTGGATCGCCACGCGCTAGAGACGTGGCGCCCTTTTCGCGGGTTTACCCGCGAAAAGGGCTGCAGCGCAGCCCTCTGTCTTGATCAGACGCGGGAGCGGAACAGCTCCTGGTGCTGACGGCACTGTTCGGCAGTCAGCATGAACACGCCATGCCCACCCCGCTCGAACTCCAGCCAAGCGAAGTCCACCTCTGGATACAGCGCCTGGACATGCACCTGGCTGTTACCCACCTCGACGATCAGCAGCCCTTTTTCATTCAGGTGGTCAGCCGCCTCGGCGAGCATGCGCCGCACCAGGTCCAGGCCATCGTTGCCACAGGCCAGGCCCAGCTCGGGCTCGTGGTGATACTCGGCCGGCATGTCGGCGAAATCTTCGGCGTCGACATACGGCGGGTTGGACAGAATCAGATCGAAGCGCTGCCCGGGCAGGCCGGCGAAGCCATCACCCTGCACGGTGTATACACGCTCTTCCAGGCCATGGCGCTCGATGTTGTGGTTGGCGACTTCCAAGGCATCGAAGGACAGGTCGGCCAGCACCACCTCGGCCTCGGGGAACACGTCGGCGGCGACGATGCCGATGCAGCCGGAGCCGGTGCACAAGTCAAGGATGCGCGCAGGCGGCGCGGCCAGCCAGGGCTCGAAGCGTTTTTCGATCAGTTCGCCGATGGGCGAGCGCGGCACCAACACACGCTCATCGACCACGAACGACATGCCGCAGAACCACGCCTCGCCCAGTAGGTAGGCGGTGGGCACCCGCTCTTCGATTCGGCGCTTGAGCAGGTGCTGCAGGCGCACGCGCTCGTCATCTTCCAGCTGGCAGTCCAGGTAGCTGTCGGCCACCTCCCACGGCAGGTGCACGGCGCCCAGCACCAGCAGGCGGGCTTCGTCCCAAGCGTTGTCGGCACCGTGGCCGAAGAACAGGTCGTGCTCATGGAAGCGGCTGACCGCCCAGCGGATATGGTCGCGCAGGGTGCGCAGGCGGGATGTGATCACGGGTGACTCCTTTTAAGACAGGACAAAAGTCTAACAGCCCACCGACACAAATGTTCCCTTCGATTGCCCGGTCGGTAGCCAGAGGCCAGTAACCATGCTGTCTGCAATGTCAACCATTCACATTGGCGCCGAGGCAAGGGAGAATAGGTATACAAAAGCCCTACCCAAGGAGCCCTTGATGTCCGTTCCAACCACGATGTTCCGCCTCAGCGGCCGCGACTATCCGCCGGCCAAGCTGGGCCAAGCCAGCCTGATTGTCATCGATGCGCAAAAGGAGTACCTCAGCGGTCCCCTGGCGCTGTCGGGCATGGACGAGGCCGTGGCCAACATCGCCCGGTTGCTCGACGCCGCGCGCAAGGCCGGCCGTCCGATCATCCATGTACGCCACCTGGGCACCGTCGGTGGCCTGTTCGACCCGCAGGGTAGCCGCGGCGAGTTCATCCCGGGGCTGGAGCCTCGCGAGGGTGAGATCATCATCGAAAAGCGCATGCCCAACGCCTTCAAGAACACCAAGCTGCACGAAACGCTGCAGGAGCTGGGCCATCTGGACCTCATCGTCTGCGGTTTCATGAGCCATTCGAGCGTCAGCACCACCGTTCGCCGCGCCAAGGACTATGGTTATCGTTGCACCTTGGTCGCCGATGCCTCCACCACCCGCGACCTGGCGTTCAAGGACACGGTCATTCCGGCTGCGCAGATCCATCAGTGTGAAATGGCCGTGATGGCCGACAACTTCGCCTGCGTCGCCCCGACCGCCAGCCTGATCTGAGCCACGACCGCCCGGCAGACGGGCGGAACCCCAGGGCCGACCCTAGGTCGAATTCCGGATACCTACAGAGGAAATCGGAATGAAGCTCAAAGGCAGTTTCGACGCCAAACGCCTGCGCCAGCGCGAACCGCGCAACTGGGGTGCGCGCCTGGCCGCCGGCCTGTCCGCCCTGGTGGCCACCCTCGGCGTGCTGCTGGCCATGGCCGGCGTCGCAGGCCTTCTGGGCAACTACAGTGCCCTGGCCGAACTCAATGCCAACCGCCCACTGTCGGTGATCCTCGTGGTGGTCGGTTTGCTATTGCTCTACCTGGGCGTGCGCTTCTGGCGCCGCAGCCGGATTCGCCTGCGCCGCGGGCATGGGTTGAACCTCTCGCCGCACCTGATGAAAAAGCACGATTAGCAGCGTGTGCTGCTAGCCGCTTCCTCCGACATCTGCGTTCACGTTTCAAAGGGTGTCGCTGTACCTGGCGGATCGGTTCGGCGCGAAAAGGCCAACAGGCGACACAACACCGCCCACTCACGTAAAATATGCCCCCTACGTGGAGGCACCATGCAAGACGACGATTTTTCCCTCTTCAGCGCCCAGATGCGCGGCGTGAAGCCGATCAAGCACGACCGCGCCGATGTCGGCAAACCCAAGGCCGACCGCAAGAAGCTGGCCGGCCTGCGCATGGCCGCGACCGTGCACAGCGACCAACCCCTCGTGGTCGATGGCATGTCCGACCAGTTCGTCATCGACGTCGGCGCCGAGGACGAACTGATGTGGCGCCGTGACGGCGTACAGGAAAGCCAGATCCGCAAGCTCAAACTCGGCCAGATCGCCTTCGAAGGCAGCCTGGACCTGCACGGCATGACCGTGGAAAAAGCCCGCGAGACCCTTTGGGATTTCATCGCCGAGGCCACCAAGCTCGAAGTGCGCTGCGTGCGCGTCACCCACGGCAAGGCTGCGCGCCTGGACGGCAAGCGGCCGATGATCAAGAGCCACGTCAACACTTGGCTGCGCCAGCACCCGCAGGTGCTCGGCTTCACCTCCTGCCAGGCCCGCCATGGCGGCACAGGTGCGGTCTATGTGATGCTCAAGCGCACCATGCTCGAAGGACGCGACGAGTGACGCCAGGCTTGCAGCCTCGCCCTCGCCGCCGTACCCTTCGTCTTTGCGATTAATCCCCCACAGGTAGATCCATGTCCCTGGAACAGAACTACACCGCGATCCTCAGCCAACTCGGCGAGGACGTCTCCCGCGAGGGCCTGCGCGACACGCCCAAGCGGGCCGCGAAGGCCATGAAGTACCTTTGCCGCGGTTATGAACAAACCCTGGAAGAAGTCACCAACGACGCGCTGTTCACCTCCGACAACAGCGAGATGGTGCTGGTCCGGGACATCGAGCTCTACTCGATGTGCGAACACCACATGCTGCCCTTCATTGGCAAGGCCCACGTGGCCTACCTGCCCAAGGGCAAGGTCCTGGGCCTGTCCAAGGTCGCGCGCATCGTCGACATGTTCGCCCGCCGCCTGCAGATCCAGGAAAACCTCAGCCGCCAGATCGCCGAAGCCGTGGAGAAGGTGACCGGCGCCGCTGGCGTGGCCGTGGTCATCGAGGCCAAGCACATGTGCATGATGATGCGCGGTGTCGAGAAGCAGAACTCCACCATGATCACCTCGGTGATGCTTGGCGAGTTCCGCTCCAATGCCGCCACCCGCAGCGAGTTCCTCAGCCTGATCAAGTGATCGGCGTGTGACTGCGAGCCGACCCTTAGGGGTCGGCTTTTTCTTTTGTTCAGGAGTTGTCCATGATCGTCAAAGCCCTGCGGGTCGGCCTCGGCCAGCTTATCGTGTTCGGTGACTGGATCAGCCGCCCGGCCAAGCGCAAGCGTGATGCCGCAGCCCAGGCGCAGGTCGCCAAAGACGCCCAGAACCTGGCGCTGTACCAGTTCCATGCCTGCCCGTTCTGCGTCAAGACCCGCCGCACCTTGCACCGCCTCAACGTACCGGTGGCCCTGCGCGACGCCAAGAACGACCCGGTACACCGCCAAGCTTTGCTTGAAGGCGGTGGCCGGGTGAAGGTGCCATGCCTGCGGATCGAGGAAGCCGGCGAGGTGACCTGGATGTACGAATCCAAGGCCATCATCGCCTACCTGGACAAACGCTTCGCGGCAGTTTGAAACCCAGGCTGCTCCGGCCTTTTCGCGGGTAAACCCGCTCCCACAGGTACCAAGAACCCTGCCAGAGCGGGTTTACCCGCGAAAGAGCCGGAGCAGCTTGCAAAAAGCCTGGATCAGTCCACCATCGGCACATGCCGCGGATGGCTCGTCACCCGCGCCAACCACGCCCGCACGCCGGGGTAGTCCGCCAGGTCGAAGCCGCCCTGATGCGCCACATGGGTGTACGCATACAACGCCACGTCGGCGATCGAATACTGGTCACCAACCAGATACGGCGTCATCTGCAGTTGCCTCTCCATGACCTTGAGCGCTTTGTAGCCGCCTTTGTGCAGCTTGCGGTATTCCTCCACGCGCTCATCAGGCAGCCCCAGGTAGAACTGGATGAACCGCGCGACGGCAATGTACGGCTCATGGCTGTACTGCTCGAAGAACTGCCATTGCAGCACCTGGGTGCGCAGACGTGGCTCGGTGGGCAAAAACTCACTGCCATCGGCCAGGAAGTTCAGGATCGCGTTGGACTCCCACAGGCAGGTGCCATCCTCGAGCTGCAGCACCGGGACCTTGCCGTTGGGGTTCATCGCGAGGAACTCCGGCGTTTCGGTTTCGCCCTTGAGTATGTCCACCGGCTGCCACGTGTAAGGGCGATCCAGCAGGTGCAGCATCAATTTGACCTTGTAGCAGTTGCCGGACTGGTAATCCCCATAAACCTTGTACATCACCCCTCCCCTCTCGTGCAGTTGCGCAATCGCGCCCAATAGTTGGCGACTGTACGGCTAAATGCAATGGCTGCTGTATCGCATCGATTGCGCCAGGTCACGGTAGTCTGAAAAAACTGCTTACACCTTTACAAGGACTTTTCAATGACCGATGCCACCTCCGCGCGCCTGCGCCCCCTGGCAGACAGTTCTGCGTCGGCGATCGTCGCCGGCTTCATCGCCATGCTCACGGGGTACACCAGCTCATTGGTGCTGATGTTCCAGGCGGGCCAGGCTGCTGGGCTGACCAGCGCGCAGATTTCCTCGTGGATCTGGGCCTTGTCGATCGGCATGGCGGTGTGCAGCATCGGCCTGTCGCTGCGCTACCGCACGCCGATCACCATTGCCTGGTCGACCCCAGGCGCTGCACTGCTGATCACCAGCCTTGGCGGAGTCAGCTATGGCGAGGCCATCGGCGCCTATATCACCTGCGCGGTGCTGGTGCTCATCTGCGGCTTGACCGGCAGCTTCGAGCGCCTGGTGCGGCGCATTCCTGCGTCCCTGGCCTCGGCGCTGCTGGCCGGTATCCTGTTCAAGATCGGCAGCGAAATCTTCGTCGCCGCCCAGCACCGTACCGTGCTGGTGCTGGGCATGTTCTTCAGCTACCTGCTGGTCAAGCGCCTGTCGCCACGCTACTGCGTACTGGCCGCGTTGCTGGTGGGCACCGCCCTGTCGGGCGCCCTGGGCCTGCTGGATTTCAGCGGCTTCAACCTGGAGGTGGCCAAGCCGGTGTGGACCACCCCGAGCTTCTCGCTGGCGGCGACCATCAGCATCGGCATCCCGCTGTTCGTGGTGGCGATGACTTCACAGAACATGCCAGGCGTCGCCGTGCTGCGGGCCGATGGCTATCAGGTGCCGGCCTCGCCGTTGATTTCGGCCACCGGCTTCGCCTCGCTGCTGCTGGCGCCGTTCGGCTCCCACGGGGTGAACCTGGCGGCAATCAGCGCGGCAATCTGCACCGGGCCCCATGCCCATGAAGACCCGAGCAAGCGTTACACCGCAGCGGTGTGGTGCGGGATCTTCTACGGCATCGCCGGGGTGTTCGGCGCCACGCTAGCGGCCCTGTTTGCGGCGCTGCCCAAGGAGCTGGTGCTGTCCATTGCTGCACTGGCGCTGTTCGGCTCGATCATGAATGGCCTGAGCGTGGCCATGGGAGAAGCCCGTGAACGCGAGGCGGCCCTGATCACCTTCATGGTGACGGCCTCGGGGTTCACTTTGTTCTCGATCGGCTCGGCGTTCTGGGGGATCGTGGCGGGTGTGTTGACCTTGCTGATCCTGAGCCCGCGCAAAGGCTGAGGATGTCTTGTTGTCAGTGCCGGCCTGTTCGCGGGTTGACCCGCGAAGGGCCGACACACTCGATCACAATCTGAAATGGCCGACCATGCCCTTGAGATCCGTGCCCAACTGCGCCAGCTCGACGCTCGAGCGGGCGTTGTCCTGCATGGCCAGGGCAGCTTGATCGGCACTGCCGCGGATCTGCGTGACGCTGCGACTGATCTCCTCGGCCACCGAGCTTTGCTGCTCCGCCGCCGCGGCGATCTGCTGGTTCATCTGCTGGATCAACGACACCGCAGCCGCGATGCTGCCCAGCGCACTTTCGGTGTGCAGCGCATCGGCCACCGCCAGACGCACCAGCTCGGTACTGCCACGAATCTGCGATACCGACTGCTGGGCGTTGCCGCGCAGGCTGGCAACCAGGCGCTCGATCTCTTCGGTGGATTGCCGGGTGCGCCGCGCCAGGGCCCGCACCTCATCGGCCACCACGGCAAAACCGCGTCCCTGTTCGCCGGCCCGGGCAGCCTCGATCGCCGCGTTGAGCGCCAGCAAGTTGGTCTGCTCGGCGACGCTCTTGATCACTTCCAGTACGTCGCCAATGGTATGGATTTCGGCACTCAAGCTGTCGATGCCAGCGCTGGCGGTTTCCGCCGCGGCAGCCAGTTGCTCGATGCGCTGCATGCTCTGGCGCACCACCTGCTGGCCTGACTCGACCTTGTCGTCGGCGCTCTGGGCCGCCTGGGCAGCCTCCTCGGCGTTGCGCGCCACATCGTGCACGGTGGCTGTCATCTGCTGCATGGCAGTGGCCACCTGCTCGGTTTCTTCCTTCTGGCTGCCCACCTCACGGTTGGTCTGCTCGGTGACGGCCGACAGCGCCTGAGCGTTGCCGGCCAGTTGCTCGATGCCCTGTTGCAAGCCGCTGACAATGCCGGCAAGCCCGGCGGCCATCTGCTGCATGGCCAAGGTAAGCTGGCCGACCTCATCGCGCCGCGTGGTTTCGGCCTCGACAACCAGATCGCCCGCAGCGATGCGCTGGGCCCGGGCGATCACACGCTTGAGCGGCCCGACCACGGCGCGGGTGATCAACCAGGCGGCGAGCACACCAACCAGCAAGGCCAGCGCGGTGGCCAGGGCGATGGCGACCGTGCTGCGGGCAAGTTCGCCCTGCATGACCTGCTCCTGGTTCGCATAGGCCTGGTTGACCCGCTGGGTGACCCGCTCGGCCTGGGCCTGCAACTGAGCCTTGATGCCCTGCTCCTTGGCGAGCAGATCGGTGTATTCGTTGAGCTTGTCGGAGAAACTGGCGATGTGCCCTGCCACCTCGCCCAACACACTCTGATAACCGGTGTCGCTCACCGACGCCTTGAGCTGATCGACCAGGCTCGCCGCTTCCACGGTCTGGGCGATGCGCCCTTCGTTGACCGCCTCCTCCCCCTTGCGCCCCTGCTCCAGGCGCACCCGCGCCTCGTCCATGGCCTGCAGCATCAGACGCGAGACCTGCGCCACCTGGCCGGCCTGCTCGAGGAACTCGCTGCCCTGCTGGCCTTGGGACTGTTTGAGGGTGTAGGTGCCATCGTCGGTAAGACCTGACTGCAGCACATCGAGGTTATTGGAGACACTGGAGACCGACCAGCTGGCCATGTCCAAGGCCAGTTCTTTGGCCTGCACCGCTTCGACGAAGACATCGAAGGCCTGGCCATAGGCGGTCAGGTCGCCTTCGGTGGCAGCCAAGGCCGGGAGCGTGCGGGCACGCTCGATCAGGCTTTGCAGGTCCTTGCGCAAGGTTTCGGCTTCCTTGATGTCCGAGCGCAAAGCAAAACCCTGTTCGTGCTGACGCAACGTGAGCAGGTCGGTGTTGAACTGGCTCATTTGGCGCAGGCCATCGAAGCGCTGGCCCAGGCCCTGCAAGGCGAAGACGCCGATGGCGGCCACCGCCAGGGTCAGCAACAGCACCAGGGCAAAGCCCAGCCCCAGCTTGCGGGCCATGCCCAGGTTGGCCAGAACACCGTGCTTGGTTGCCCGCATCGCCCATTCCCCCTGCCAGTCCATCGCTGTTTTCAGGCTGCACGACAGCCCTTTTTCAGCCAAGAGTGGCAACTGCGCAACCCCACCCACAAGCCCCACCCGTCACAATGGTGTCAAATAGCTATGAGCGTGTCGCTTTCAGCGTGCTGAAGGTCGCCCTGCGTACCGAAAGAACGCCTGAGCCCGTTGGTCCTGCCCATACGCGACATTGATCCGCAGCCAGTCACTCGGCGCGCCCTGATGATCGAACGCACTGCCCGGCGTCAGCAGCACCGCGTTATCCAGGGCTACGCGCTCCAGGGCAGCAAAGTCGCGCCCGGGCGAGCGTACCCAGACGAACATCCCGCCATAGGGCTCGCAGAACACCTCCCAGCCGAACGCCTCCAGTTGCCCCAGCAGCTTGGCCATGTGCTGCCCCAATCGCACCCGCAGACGCTGCACGCTCTTGCGGTAACTGCCATTGGCAAGCATCTGCCCCACTACCTGTTCGGCAAAGCGCGACGTACCGATGCCAGTGACCATCTTCAGTTCCGCCAAGCGGCCGATCAGCGCCGCATCGGCCACCAGGTAGCCCACCCGCAGCGAACTGCTCAGGGTCTTGGAGAAACTGGCCATGTAGATTACCCGCTGCTCGCTGTCGAGCGTGGCCAGGCGCGTGGCCGGGCCGTCCTGAAAATCTGCGTAGATATCGTCCTCGACGATGCGCAAGTCGTGCTCGCGGGCCAGCTCCAGCAGGCGATAGGCGACCTTCGGCGTCAGGCTGGTGCCGGTGGGATTGTGATAGAGGCTGTTGGTGAACAGCACGCGCGGGCTGTGTTCGACGAGCAAGCGTTGGAGCTCGTCCAGGTCCGGCCCACTGGCCGTACGCGGCACCGGCAGCATGCGCACTTGGTGCTGGCGTAGCAGGTTGAACAGGTTGTAGTACCCCGGGCTTTCCACCAATACCACGTCGCCTGGGCGCAAGAGGGTGCGCACCAGCAGATCGAGGGCATGGCTGGCACCTTGCGTGGTGAGGATGCGTTCGGGGCCAGCGGCGATATCGATGCGCGCCAGGCGCTTGTGCAGTTGCTGGCGCAGGCTGGCCAGGCCCAGGGGCGGGCAATAATCGAACAGATCCTCCACTTTGCCACGGCTGACCAGGCGCACGGCCTGGGCCACCTCGGTGTTGGCCCGCCATGCGCTGGGCAGCCAGCCGCAGCCGAGCTTGAGCAGTTCGTCATGGCCTTCACGAAACTGTCGCCAACTGCCATCCACCGCTTCGCCCCAGGCTTGCTCCTCTTCCAGCGGCAGGCCTGGCTTGCGTTCGGCGACGAAAAAGCCCGTACCGTGGCGCGCCTGAAGCCAGCCGCTGGCCACCAGGCGGTCATAGGCTTCGATCACACAGGCCGGGCTGACAGCCAGGTTGCTCGCCTGAGTGCGGATCGACGGCAGCCGCGCGCCAGGGCGCAGGCGTTGCTGTTCGATCCAGGCTTGCAACTGCTCGGTCAGTTGCTGGACCAGCGGCGTGGCGGAGTCACGATCCAAAAGGATAGGCATGGGAAGTGTTCGCTGATTTTTGCCGAACAGTTAATCACAAATGCGCCGGGAGTGTGCCTTGTTGATGCAAGGGGAGCAGACCACTGTTGGTCGTACTGGCTCATTCGCGGGCAACCCGCGAGCAGCCGCTACGAATGACCCAAGGATGCCCAGATGCCCACCCGCTCAGCCCCGGCCCGCCTGGCCTTCGCCCTGTGCCTGATCACCCTCGCCGTAAACCTGCAGGCGCCCCTGTACATCGCTTACGCCGACCTCTCCGGTCAAGGCGCGGCCGCCACAGCGGTGGCCTTCTCCGGTTATGTGCTGGGCGTGTTGCCCGTGCTGCTGGCGTTGGGCGGCCTGGCGGACCGAGTCGGCCGACGGCCGCTGATTCTTACGGCCCTCGCCTTGTCCATGATCACCACGGGACTGATGCTGCTCGCCCCGGGCCTGCAGACGCTGGGCCTGGCGCGGCTATTCCTTGGACTTGGCACGGGCCTGGCCTCAGCGACCGCTACCGCCTACATGAGTGAGCTGATGCCTGGCCACGACAGCGGGCGCGCTGCCACCTGGGTGACCGCCAGCACATCCCTGGGCTTTGGCCTGGGCGCTGCACTGACAAGCCTCTTCCTGCTGCGCGGCCCCACCCTGACGCCGGGCAGCTTCCACCTACAACTGCTGCTCGCCGCCGTCGCGCTGGTGTTGGTCTGGCGCCTGCCCGATCCGCGTCCTGCGCAGCGCGGCGCCATGCTGCGCCTGCCCTTCTACCCCAGGGGCAGCCTGGCCTATGGCTTGGCCATCCTGCTCGCCTGGGCCTGCGTAGGCCTGGTGATAGCCCTGTTGCCGGGGGTCTTGCGTCAACACGGGCTGAGCGCCTGGTCCGGTTTTTCGACCTTCTGCGTGATCAGCTGCGGCCTGTTGTTCCAGCCCATGGCACGTCGCATGTCCAGCGTACGTGCAACCTTGCTCGGATTGGCGATTCTTCCGTGTAGCTACGCCCTGCTCGCCTGGGGCGCCGACAGTGGGCGGCTGGCTGCCGTGCTGCTGGGCGCGGTCGCTGCCAGCAGCGCGTGCTACGGGTTCATTTACTTGGGTGGACTGGCGGCAGTGAACCAGTTGGCAGGGCCTGAGAAGACCCGGGCCAGCGCGGGTTTCTTCCTGCTGGCGTACCTGGGGTTCAGCCTGCCGGTGATCTTCACGGGGCTGCTCAGTGACCGTCTTGGCTCACGAACAGCGTTGGTTGTGTTTGGCGCCGTGTTACTCGCGGGGTGTGGAGTGGTTGCCTTGACCCTATGGTTGTCAGCACGGGCCCATTCGCGGGTAAACCCGCTCCCACAGGGCTCGCGGTGGTGAGTGGACTGCCTGCACTTTTCAGCCGTGCAAATACCAGCCCCACAGGCACAGCGATGTTGATGAGAACACCGGAGAACCTGAGGGAGTGGGTTAACCCGCGAAAAGGCCGACGCAGCTTCAATTGGCCTCAAATAGCCGTGGCCCCACCATCGACAGCCAGACTATGACCGGTGGTGAAGGCCGCGCCATCGCTGCACAGATAAAGCACCGCACTGGCGATCTCCTCGACCTTGCCGATGCGTCCCACCGGGTGCATCGCGGCAGCGAACTCCGCTTTGCGCGGGTCGGACTCATAGGCCCGGCGGAACATGTCGGTATCGATTACCGCCGGGCATACCGCATTCACCCGAATGCCCTTCTTGGCGTACTCGATCGCCGCCGACTTGGTCAGGCCGATCACCGCGTGCTTGGAGGCGCTGTAGATACTCATCTTCGGCGCCGCCCCCAACCCCGCGACCGACGCAGTGTTGACGATCGCCCCGCCGCCTGCGGCAAGCATCAGCGGTAGTTGGTACTTCATGCATAGCCACACGCCTTTGACGTTCACGCCCATGATCGCGTCGAACTGCGCCTCGCTGCCCTCTGCAAGACGGCCCTGCTCGATCTCGATGCCCGCATTGTTGAAGGCGTAGTCCAGGCGACCGTAGGCTTCGATGATGCACTCGTGCAAATGGCGCACCTCGGCGTCCTTGGTCACATCACAGGCCACGAACAGCCCCTCACCACCGGCCTGGCGAATCAGCGCCACCGTCGCCTCGCCGCCCTCCACATCCCGGTCGGCCACCACCACCTTCAAACCCTCGACAGCGAACGCCTGTGCCGTCGACCGGCCAATCCCCGCCCCACCACCGGTGACCAGGGCTACCTGGCCGGAAAACGTCATGCTCATTACGGGCTCCTGAACGCTGATTCGTTATGAAGGCTGAGTCTAGTCATGACAGCCGCGCGCTGGGCAGCACGATCATCCAGGTGTATCGAGGTGTATTTGCGCAAGCAGTGAAACTTGATCGCCACCGGCCCTCGGGCTATCAAAGGGGTCTATCTTGAACGTTCAAGCTGCCTACCCCATTCCCAAAGGGAACCGCCATGCCCCAGACCAACCGCCGCTTCCTGCTCAGCAAACGCCCCGTCGGCGCCGTGCGCCGCGACGACTTCACCTACGAGCAGGTCCCCGTCACCGAGCCCGCCGAAGGCCAGGTGCTGGTGAAAAACCTCTACCTCTCCCTGGACCCCGCCATGCGCGGCTGGATGAACGAAGGCAAGTCCTACATCGCCCCCGTTGCCCTCGGCCAGGTGATGCGCGCCCTGGGCGTCGGCGAAGTGATCGCCTCCCAGCACCCTGACTTCAAGCCCGGCGATCACGTCAACGGCCCGCTCGGTGTGCAGGACTACTTCGTTGGCGAGCCCCAAGGCCTGTACAAGATCGACCCACGCCTGGCCCCCCTGCCCCGCTACCTCTCAGCCCTGGGCATGACCGGCATGACCGCCTACTTCGCCCTGCTCGACGTCGGCCAACCCAAGGCCGGTGAAACCGTTGTCCTCTCCGGCGCTGCCGGTGCCGTGGGCAGCATCGCCGGGCAAATCGCCAAACTCAAAGGCTGCCGCGTCGTCGGCATCGCCGGTGGCAAGGAGAAATGCCAGTACCTCAAGGACGAGCTCGGCTTTGACGGCGTCATCGACTACAAAGCCGAAGACGTCCTGGCCGGCCTCAAACGCGAATGCCCCAAAGGTGTGGACGTGTACTTCGACAACGTCGGCGGCGACATCCTCGACGCCGTGCTCAGCCGCCTGAACTTCAAGGCCCGCGTAGTCATCTGCGGCGCCATCAGCCAGTACAACAACAAGGAAGCCGTCAAAGGGCCGGCCAACTACCTGTCGCTGCTGGTCAACCGCGCGCGGATGGAAGGGTTCGTGGTGATGGATTACGCCAAGGAGTACGGCAAAGCCGCACAGGAGATCGCCGGGTGGCTGGCAAGTGGCGAGGTGAAGAGCAAGGAGGATGTGGTGGAGGGGTTGGAGACGTTTCCGGAGGCGCTGCTCAAGCTGTTCAGCGGAGAAAACTTCGGGAAATTGGTGTTGAAGATTTGAATCCAGCCTAAAAGCTGCGGCCCTGAGCCCGCTCCAACAGGTACGGCGGTGCTATTGAGCACCCCGAAAACCCTGTGGGAGCGGGTTCACCCGCGCAGGGCCGCACAGCAGCCCCAGACGAGCGACTATCAGCCGCGAATCTCGGCCACAACGGCCGCCAACGCCTGCGCCGGGTCCGCCGCCTGGCTGATCGGACGCCCGATCACCAGGTAATCCGAACCCGCGTCCAGTGCCTGGCGTGGAGTAAGGATCCGGCGTTGGTCATCCTGGGCACTGCCAGCAGGACGAATCCCCGGCGTCACCAGTTGCAGCGACGGATGCGCCGCCTTCAGTGCAGGCGCCTCGAGCGCCGAGCACACCAGCCCGTCCATCCCCGCCTTCTCCGCCAACGCCGCCAGACGCAGCACCTGCTCCTGCGGATCCACATCCAGGCCGATCCCTGCCAAGTCCTCACGCTCCATGCTGGTCAGCACCGTCACACCGATCAGCAACGGCTGCGGCCCGCTACGCTTGGCCAGCTCCTCACGGCACGCCGACATCATGCGCAGGCCACCGGAGCAATGCACGTTGACCATCCACACCCCCATCTCGGCTGCGGCCTTCACTGCCATCGCCGTGGTGTTGGGGATATCGTGGAACTTGAGGTCGAGAAACACTTCGAAACCCTTCTCGCACAAGGTCTCGACAATCCCCGAAGCGCTGCTGGTGAACAGCTCCTTGCCGACCTTCACCCGGCACAGCGCCGGATCGAGCTGGTCAGCCAGCTTCAGAGCGGCCTCACGGGTAGGGAAATCCAGGGCGACAATCAGGGGCGTCTGGCAGGCGGACATGGGCAGAGTCTCTTGGCAAGTCGAAATCGGCGCGCATTGTAAACGATGTGGCCCAGGCTTTGGGGCCGCGGATCACGAGAATTGGCCCAGCACCCGGTCACTCCTATAATTGAACCAACGGAGACGGTAACGGCTCGAAACTAAGCGAGCGTTTGCCATCCATGGTCTACAAGGAGAACGTCATGCCCTGGTACGCCTGGTTGATACTGATCATAGCCCTTGGCTCGATCGTCGGCGGGTTGCTGCTGTTGCGCGACACGGCAAAGAAACTGCCATTGACCGAAGAGCAACTGAAGAAGATCCATGAGCGAAATGCCGAGGCCGATGCCAAGGATGCGCAGGACCGTTGATGCCTGATGGCCGACCCTGGCGGATCGGCCACTCCCCTACTGGTTACTCTGTCACGACCAGCTTGTCCCGGTTTCGCTCCAGAAGCGCGTTGCCGATGCCCTTGATTTCCAACAGTTCATCCACCGACGCGAACGGCCCGTTGGCCTCGCGATAGGCCACGATCGCCTCGGCCTTGGCCCGGCCGATGCCGTTGAGTTCCTTTTGCAGGGTTAGGGCGTCGGCGGTGTTGAGGTCGAGCTTGGCGGGTTGGGTAGCGGTGGCGCTGGTGGTCACCTTGGTTGCGGCCAGCTCGGTGGCTGGGGGAGTGGTTGGGTTGGGGGCGGCGCTGAGCGAGAAGGACAGGCCGGTGAACAGGGGGAGGAGGAGGTAGGAAAGGATGGTATTGCGCATATAAAGACACTCCTTAAGAATTTATTACGTCGGCAGCAAATCCTTGGCTGCACTTTCAAAACTAGCGGAGCGGAAAAAAAACAAAAAGAGAATAAGTGAATCTAAAAATTTCAAGAAGATCAAACTCCATAAACAACATAAGCCCCAGCCACATCGCGCATCCAACACCTTTTCCGTCCAGACCATACCCTTACAAAAACATAAACTACAATCATCTAATCAAAACCTAGCCACCGATAAAAAATCAATTAAAATCAGAAAGCACGAGCTTTACATCTCATTTGCATTGCACGTCCGGTCATCTTGAACTAACATGCGTGCAGCCACGCCTATGGATGGAATACTTCAAATGAGATTTTCTGCTTTACTGATTGCCCTTTTTGCAGTTTCAACCCAGTCGCACGCTACTGATAGCCCCCCCAAAATGCTAGCAGCTGGAACGGATGTTGAGTTGGCTCCGTTTCTCTGGTCTTGGATGGACCCTGTTACATTTAACGAGGAGGGCCTCCAGAAGACAGCAGCAAAGAAAGACCCATTACGTCCATTCTTCTTGGCATTCAGGCTCCTCACGATTTACGAGAAGACTAAAGACCCAGCAGCTCTGGAAAGCGCAAAACGAGCCTTAGACTTCATGCTAGACGAGTACCAACCAGCGACCCGAGAGGCTGAGGGTACTCGTTGGTTCTACGGCTTTGACTATGACAGAGGAATCAAAGCTCCGTGGTGGTCAGGTATGGACGGCTTCTTCGGCCCAATGACCCTTTATGCTGGCTGGCAAGTAACCGGTAACGAGCGTTACCGCGAAGCTGCAATTAAGAGTGCTAAACTGATGCTCCGCCAGCCTAGTGATGGCGGTGCGCTATGGCGCGATGGAGAGGACTGTTGGATTTCGGAATATTCTTGGAAAGGAATTACACGAGATAAGGAATACCATGTTCTTAACGGCCACCTCTGGGGGCTTCAGGCTCTGTATATGCTAGCAGAGGCCTCTGGCGACAAAGAACTTAAGGACGCGTATCAGTGCGCTAGACATGGCACCATCAGCCGACTACCACAATTTTACAATAAAACCGATACTTGGACTTGGTATCAATTGGTGCCGCGGGTCATTAATCCAACGCACTACAATATCATTGAGATTAATTTAGCGTTCTCCTAAGTGATCCGACGTTGTTCTAGCGCCGGATCCATTGGGTTTTACCCCTTCAGAAAAATACTCATCCCACCTGATCACGCATTAGCTGGTACAAAAACTGGTACAAGCGTGGCTATCCATCTCCGGCGCTCTGCCGACCTAGTTCCCATTAAAATATCAAACTCGCCCCGCCCCGACCGGTCCAAATGCTCAGCAGCCTGGATTGGCCAGGCCGTTCACCTGAGGTTTTGAAAATGGCTGATGATCTGTCGAACCGAGGCCCGCAAGATCGCTCCAGAATCAACATCGAGGAAAGTTGGGAGGTCAGATACTGGTCTCAGAAATTTGGCGTCACCGAGCAACAGCTGAAGGATGCAGTCAGGGCTGTTGGTCAAAGCGCTGAGGCGGTACAAAAGCAGCTTGGAAAATGATGGGGCGGGCGCAACAGCGCCCCTTCGTCGCACGGATTGGACCACACCTGCCACATGAAATACTGTATATCCAAACAGTATTCGCTGGCCGATCATGAAAACCCTGCCCATCACTAAATCTCAAGCTCTAGAGAAATGGACCAAAGAGCTGCAGAACGAGCACCTACGCCTGAGCGATCCAGAAGCCTTTCTCTCCATCGCTGACTGGCACCTGAGCGAAATGGAAAAGCTCAACCTCTTCGATCCGCTGGAGCTCTATGAGATGCGGGAGCAGGCGCACGCGGCTTACTCCGCCGGCCTTGAGGAGCAGTTTGCCTATGAGCAGTACTGCCAGGCCTCCGTCTACAACGTGGTCCCGGATGGGGAGAACACGCGGATTGCAACCATCAGCCATGGTGTTTTTTCGTTCACGGATGCAGACGGAGAGCGAAGCATGCTCCCCGCTTATCACGGTCGAGTGATGGTCACCGAGGGGCGCGTGCATCTCGTGATGAGCCAGCCGAATTACTGCATTCCGATATCCGGCCTACGCTTTGTGACGGGAGACGGCATTCCGTGCCACCTGGTCGAAACGGAGCGAATGTCCAATGGTAAATGGCTGACCGGGGTGCAAGATCCAGATGCCTATCGGACCTTGGTTGACCTGGCACAGGAAGCGTTCGAGCAAAAAGACTGGATGCGGTATCGGATGCTGCGAGATCGGGCTCGCTACTCACCCTTCACCTGCTGCCCGACATGCCATGATTCGTTCGCTCAACGTGAGGATTGCGATGGGTGCGGCGGACTTGGATTCATCCCCGATAACTTGGCAGAGCCGGTATGTGCGGGAGACTGTCGCAATATCGAGGACTGCACGACTTTGCCGACGCCTTGAACATGGATGGGGTGTGGCGCAACAACATCGGTGATCAGGCCGTTGAGCGCTACAACGTGGCGCCCAGCACGCAGGTGGCCGTGTTACGAATGGATGACGCAGGCCCGCGGGCGGACCTGGTGAGGTGGGGATGGCGGCCGCACTGGGCGACTGATCGAGCGCCGCCGATCAATGCCAGGGTCGAGAAGGTAGCGCACGGGCCGTTCTTCCGAGCGATCTGGCCGCATCGCGCGATCACGCCGGTGGACGGCTGGTATGAGTGGGTCGATGAAGGCGGTCCGAAGAAGCAGCCCTACTACATCCGGCGGCGGGACGGGCAACCGACCCTGTGCGCGTCGATCGGCCAGTTCACTGGGAGCGAGCATGACGGTTTCGTCATCATCACCGCCGACGCCCAGGGCGGCATGGTCGATGTGCACGACCGCCGACCAGTGGTCCTCTCGCCTGATTTGGCCCGGGAATGGATTTGCCTTAATACGCCAATCGAGCATGCCGAACAGATGGCGCTAAACCTGGGCGAGCCCGCTGAGGAATTCGAGTGGTTCCTGGTGAGCACAGCCGTTGGCAACGTCAGGAACCAAGGACCGGACCTAGTCAAGCCGATCCTCAAGTAGGGAAACCTGACCAATCCGTCGAAATTGTTGCCTTTCTCTGGGAAATTCTTCAAAATTCAGCTTTTGATGTTAAAACAGTGGCATTCACAATGGATCGTGTACACAAATCTTTCGCTATTATCGGACTAATTTCGGCAGCCATAGGCATAACCGCTTTTCTAAGCAACGATTCGCAGCCGGAAAAATCATCTGACTTTCTAGGAATTTCTTTTGACAAGGATTTTTTGAAAGAAATTCCTGTCTGCAATGACGATAACAATCCGCCAGAGCTTTGCCGAGTTTCAACTTCTGACCCGAAAAAGTTTGAAATTCGTGGGCTGCCGTACCTTCCTGTCTCGCCTGGTTATAAAGCAACTGTCACAACTGACAACAACAACAAACCAATCAACTTGATTCTTAGTGGGAAAACACAGAATTTCAAAAATGTCCGATTGATGGCGGACATATATTTTGGGGACCCAACAGAAGTTATTGAGAACTGGTCATGGAAAAGCGAGAGCGGATCTTTTAACAATGAAGCATATCGCTGGAAAACTGCATCGACAGTGATTGATCTTCATCGAAGCGAAGAAGATCTTAGTACTTACCTAATAAACATATCAAAGCCTGTAAATTCAAAGCCTTCTGAGGAAGCAGTTTCGTCAACAGATATCTGATGATCTATAACATTCGGTTCCTAGGCTATCATTTTTACCGCTCTGCTCCGGTTATCTGACCAGGGCATCATACTCCGCCTCGCACTGCTGGCCAGCTATTCGGGCTCGGTCATACGCTTTCGCCAGCTCTCCCGCTCGAGCATCAGCCCGTGTGAGCAAGTCGGAGAGCACCATGGCGGAGCGGGTGGCTGCCTGGCCTCGGGCGATAGCGGCGGTATCCGTGGCGGGGCAACGGACGGTGGCGGCGAAATTGGCTGCGTCGTGCTGCAACCGCTGGCCAGCAGTATCGGCGCCAGCATCACCAGCATCAGCCACCTGGTGTTCTTCTCTTGCATGGGCTCTCGCCTCCTCCTGCGCCTTGGCGCGTCGTTGTTCTTCCTCTCGGGCGCTGCGCTCGCCCAATACCTCGACCAGGCGGTCACCGCTGTCCCGCTGAGCCGACGCAGCGGCAGCCTCAGCGCGTTCGACAGATCGGCCGTGCTGATAGGCGCCCCAGTAGGACGCCACCACGAGCAAGAGCGCTAGCGCGCGCACGCCCCAGCCGCTCACACCAGCACCCCGCCGAGCTTCGCCCACTGCGCCAGAAGCTTGTCCAAGCGGTGCGGGTTCTGCCCATAGGTATTGCCCGGGAAGCTGGCCCATATGTTCGCGCACTTGGCGATCGCATCGGCGATGCGGCCGGCCTTGATGTCCTCAAGCGCCCGACACTCGCTGATCTGCTGCAGCGCAACACGGTCCTGGTTCTCCGGAGTGAAGCCGCTCTGCAAGCGCAGGCTCACCCGGTAGGCGTCCCAATAGCGCGCCAGCAGCTGGTACCGGCCTGCTGCCGTGCTGGTCACCGGTTTCCCGTTGATGGGGAAAGTCAGCTTATGACGGGGATGATCCTCATAGCCTGTGAACAGCCCCCCGCCGTACAAGACGTTGTAACCGTCATCGCTGCCCCTCACAGGCGAAGTACCTTCCGAGAAGGCGATCAGGTCTAGAAACCGGAGCACATTTGCGCCGCCGGCTTGGGCCTCTGTCAGTCGAGCCATGGCTTTCTCCAGGCAAAAAAATACCGCCAGGTGGCGGTGTTGGGTTTTTGGAATCAGATCGATTAAATGTCGGATAGCCGTGGCGTGCTCTTGGAATGGACCTGCTAACAAGTACAGACCTCCACCAGACTGTGTGCTTGGAGATTTATGAGCCAGGCTATCATCAAAAATTGAAGGAAGAGCATGCGGCTAGCGGTTTTACGGCGTATCATCTCGATGCTTTGCGAAGCCAACTATCTCTGAAACCGGACCACCATCGGAAATGACTTAAGAGTCGGCGGCGTATAGATCAGCATAGTGGCCGAAAGCTCTAAACTAAATATATGAATGCGTCACAGAAACACAGTTTGAAGGTTTTAATTGAACTAATAATATGAATCCAAGACCATTCGGATCACTATTATAATATTTTATTCTTTTGATGAACAAAGGCCGCAGGCTAATGACAAGAGACAATCAATCAACTTTAAATGCTCAATATTTACTTTTCCTTTTACTTTTCCCTGGAACCATTTTATATTATGTAGCGATCACAAGCGGAGTCTTTCCGCCGCTGCCTGCTGGGTACTTTGGAATAGTCTCAGCTGGAGCGCTTGCGATGCTATTTCCGATGTACGCATGGGCACACATTAAAACGCTAAGAATAAACGCAACAGACTTGTCTTACATGCTGTTCTTGCTATATTTTTTACTTATAGCAACAATAAACAGATCATCATCAGATGATTACATGTTTGCATGGCATCTAACAGCAATTGCCCAAAGTATTAGTGTGTTTCTTATTTGCAAGGGCGTAGCCGGCACATATAGCAGACCTAGAATACTACTGCTATTTTCATGGATTATAGTTTCGGCATGCATGATGTATTACACTGTGGGCGGACGATTTTCCTTGCGAGAAATGAGTGATTTAAATCACATCCCAAGCTACCAGACGTTTGCATTATGTTATTTCCTTCTGTCTTTCCTCATAGTCTATCAAACAAGTAAAAGGTGGGTTCGCCTACCAATAATCTTAGTATCATTTGCATGCCTATATATAAACGGGGCTCGTAGCGAATTTCTTGGATTCGTACTATTTGCGGCAATTTTTGAACTGTTACTCTCAAAGAACAAAGCTATACCTTTTATTGCTGCGATCAGCATCGCAATGCTGTCCATACTTGTGGCAAGCTCTGGGATAGTAGAGCTACCGGAAAGCCGAATAACTAATCTTATAGATCTGCAGAATGACAATTCAAGCAGAGAACGAGAGAGGATCGCCTCGGAAGGCGTCGAAAGAATTATGGAAAATCCAATTTTCGGGGATTACGGAAACTACGAAAAAGGAGAATATATTCATAATATACTCTCAGCCTGGCACGACTTGGGACTAGCAGGTTTCCTATTCGTGATTGCTATAGTTGGCGCTCCCACACTCAAGCTTCTTATAATGATCTCATCAGGACAGAGATTATCTAAACAATCATTGGCCATTTTCGCACTATTAGTCTGCTCAGCTCTTCTGCTATTTGCTGGAAAATATTTTACTTACTTGATGATCCCAGCAGCACTCGGCTTCTACTCATCGTCACAACGAATCCATACAACACTGTGATCCGACAAACAAATATAACAATTGCCTGCATAACCCCGAAGAAAAGCCCGCTAAGAAGCGGGCTTAACGTATTACACTAAATACAAATCAACCATCTACTTCGAAGCATGAGAGTTAGTTCGCCCAAGCAGCCAATCAAACTCTGTAAGCCCTCCTTGATAGATCCTTTCTAGCCCAGCATCACTGACATGATTGGTGTCTGTATAAAGAACCCCTTCGTTCCCATAGCTTCGACAGACATCTGCATCGCAGAAATAATCTATTGGATCTATAAACTTAACTTCATGCCTATCAGCTGAAGCCTCTTTCAGCCAAGATACCACATCTGCTCTAGATCTTTCGACTTCACTGCGCAAGACCGAACAATGCTTATCAGGATTTATCCCATAATGTAACGATCGCAAAACGCAATTAGGCGCTGATGCTTTGAAGATAG
The DNA here is from genome assembly GCF_008124495.1 of Pseudomonas sp. CK-NBRI-02. Taxonomy (NCBI): domain Bacteria; kingdom Pseudomonadati; phylum Pseudomonadota; class Gammaproteobacteria; order Pseudomonadales; family Pseudomonadaceae; genus Pseudomonas; species Pseudomonas sp. CK-NBRI-02. The sequence continues at coordinate 245,166 of NZ_VSJH01000006.1, forward strand.
GAACCGGGCCAACAATCAGCACCCTTTCGACGCCTAGCCGATGGAGATAATCGATTGTTTCGTCTAGCTTAGATACAAACCCAAGCTTTGTATCAGAGAAACTTACGCTGCTTCCGACCTCGCCAAGCGAATAGTATCCTTTACCACTATATATAGACCAACTTGAAAACAAAACAGCATACTTGGGGTTCAGCTGCCCAACAAATTCCAACGCATTTTGTCGGCCCTTTTCGCACCTTTCTCTCATGGCGTTGTCGGGGTTATTTATGCGCACATTAAAGATCGCTGCACAACCACCAGAACTTAAAGTAGCCAGCATAGATTGGCTATCCGCTGCATGATGTGAAATACCGCGGTAAGCAGCATCAGCATGCGAATCACCGATTAGCAATCCAATTTCCTTTTCACCTGCAGCCGCCAGACATTTAGATGGCCCTTTTGCTGTATGGAGGTTACAGTCCCCTGCATTGGACGCTGTTTTTGGAACCTGAGCTTCTGTGAAGTTCCTTGCAACGGATGGGGCCATATACTGGGAAATGTATATGCCAACTATACAGACAGGCATGCAAACCGCTAATACACCAGCAGCATGCCTCCAGCTAGCGCCGCTTTTGAGAGACTTTCTCCAAGCTAATACTTTCTTGTCCACATAAATATATGTTGCGCAGGCCATAACAAATGAAATGGCAACCATACTTAGATCAAATGTAATATCTCTCTCGCCGAAGTTATATATCCTACCAAATGTCAACAATGGCCAATGCCACAGATACCAAGCGTATGAAACAAGACCGATCAAAACAAACGGACGCAATGATAAAATTTTCGCGATTGTGATTTTAGGATTTGCCACACCACAAAGTATTACAATCGCAGCCCCAATAGCTGGAACCAATGCTTTATCTGCTGGATATGGGCTCTTGCCATTAAATGTTAGAATTGCATACGAAATAGCTACAATACCTGCCAGAGCAGCGGAATCTAGAGCAAACCGATTAAATCGCTGCGCGTAAGGAACAGCAAATGCGATTGCGCCGCCAGCAATAAACTCCCAAGCTCTCAGGGGCATCAAGAAGAACGAGTAGTTCTTACCAGCTCCTGACCCGCTAAGTAAAATGCAGCCATACAAGGAAAGAGCAAATGCTAATGCAACCACTACGAATGATGTTAGTACTGCTCGCTCATCTTTCATTCGCCTGGTAACCAAATACAACCCAAAGATTGCCATTGGCGCGAACAGATAGAACTGCTCTTCTACAGCGAGCGACCACAGATGAAGTAGAGGCTTTGTATCAGATAGGCCGTCGAAATAGCCCTGCTGCCCGAGGAAATAGTGGTTAGCCAGCATCCCGGCAGAATAAGAAACCTGATTGCCAAACTCAGTTAGCTCTTTGGGAAGAACTAGAATGAAAGGAGCGACAGCAGAGCAGACAACAATCACTAAAAGATATGGAGGAAGAATTCTGAGAGCCCGCCTAGCCCAAAACTCTCCGAACGAAAAACTTCCCGACTGAATTGATCCTATAATATGAGTGACGATCAGGAAGCCCGATATCACAAAAAATATGTCTACACCGACAAAGCCGCCAGGCACCTGAGCAATCCCTGCGTGGTATAGCACAACAGCCAAAATCGACAGGGCTCTCAGTCCGTCGATGAAAGGCTTGTATCCAGAAGAGGCCTCTATAGCCGCCTTGACATTCATTCCCATTCCACATCCAGTCGAGAAAAATGCTGTGGAGTATACGACCAGTGAGCCTTTTTCAGAACAGGCTGGGACATCCAATCAGCCCATTTGCTCTGGCGGCCTACACTGCTTGCGTCTATGAAAATCATAGAAGTCATGCAATATTGATACCCTTGAAGCATGTTTATCGTGAAAAACCCACCCAAAGGAATGACTGATGCTTGAAAAATCGGCGATAGCGGCCCTCAAAATGGCTGCAATGATTGTGTTCATGGCCATCTGTTTGGTAGCAGCTTACTACCCAGACCTTTGATGGCTGTTAAGCGCCATAACAGCCATCAAAGGCCAGATCACACATCGTCGAGGCTGCTAATCCAGTGCAGTCGCGCAGATCCACCGGCCGCAAATGACCCGCTAGGCGCCATGATGGCTGGCCTTAAGCTTCCGGGCTGCACGTTATACGCAATCGGTACGGGTGTGATTGACCCGATAGCACTCTGGTCGCCGCCGGACTGGCTGGACACCTGAACACTTACGTTTGGCATTTTAGAGTACGGGTAGCGGATGGTCTGTGCCGGAGCTGCTACGGTTGCTGCGGCCGTGGTGGTTACGTTGACAGCGCCGGACTGCTTCATTTGCCGGGTTGCGATGCTGGCGTTCTTCGCTGTTGGGTACAAGAGATACGTGCCGAGAGGGCCGTACACGTTATCCACAATCAGGTAGTTACTGTTCAGCGTCGCAGCGATTTGATCGTCAGCGAACAAGAAGCACTGCAGCGCCACAGAGGCCATGTGAACATGCATGCCATTGATATTGACGCTGCACGGGAACGGTGCATTGCGTCCGCGCAGGAACAGCACCTTGGTCGAGCCAGTGGCGTTCGGCAGCTCAAAGGTGTTGTCACGCGCAATGATCAGCAGCGCTTCGCGCTGGCTAGTGCCTGGCGACAGATGGATGATGCCAAACGCGGCGCCATCACCGTAGCTGATGAACCGATTGTTCTCGATGGTGAACGTGCCGCCATAGATTTCTGTGCCATAGATAGCCTCGCCCGAAGCGCTGGACACACCATATATGGTGCTGTTACGCACCGTTGCGTCCCTGCCCTGCATGATTAAACCGTTACGGAACACGCAGTTGTCATACGTGATCTTATCGGCGTTGCCGTGCATGTCCCCTGCGCCGATGTCCGAAGCAAGGTCGACGTTGTCTACCAACATGCCGTAGATCAAGCCGCCTCGGTTAGGAACGCAGCACACGTCATCCATGCCCCCAAGCGCTACAGCATGACGCGTTGCCGCAGCGCTACCGCCATAAACGGTGAAGTTCGCGCAGTTGGAGAGAGTGACCCCGTACTCGTCGTTGACTGCAGGGGAGCGGTTGGGGGACGAAGTGACATTGACGCTCACGTCAAAGCTACGCTCTATCTCCAAGCCGGTATACAGCGTGACATCGCTCGCCCAGTAGTTCGAAACCCTCACACCGTCGCCGAACAAAACTTTGAACGGAGCGATAGAGTATGTATCAGAGGGAGAGAAATGCATGTTGTCTACGGATGCGCGCACTCCGCGCAAACGGTATACCTGTACCTCGCTGAACAGATATACCGAGGAGCTGTTGCCGTAGATCGTGACAACATTCCCGCTAACGGAGTGCACCTTCCACATCTCGCCAGCCCGGTATGGGTCGCGATCAGCAAGCCAAGAACCGTTCGTGGGGTTGTACACGATCACTACGTCACCCGGCACAAGGTCAGGCGCAGCAGCAAATGTAAGCGTACGTGCGCCCTTCACCACGCTCACGGATAGGTTACCGATCTGCGTCAGGCTACCTTGGGTCAGAAAGCAGCTTCCAGGGCCTGAGGAAAGGCTCATGTCTACGTGCGAGGCATAACCGTCGCCGCTGTAGGCTACGTCCCGGGTGCACAGAGTGCCCTTGTTGAGAACATAATGCCCGCCAGGTGTGTGAACACGCGGCGCTCCGCTATTGATCGCCGCCTGGAATGCCGCCCAGTCAATGGAATCAGTCAGCGCCGTGGCGTGTGGGTATACGGCCTGAGCAGCGGAAAGAGTGGCGAATCGCTCGGATAGCGGATGATAGGTACCGTCAGCGATCGCACCATAGTCTTTGACATTAGCGGTGTCGTTCAGGCGATCAGCAACGGTGCGCTGGCGGTAACCGATCATGCTCGCACCGGAAGCACTTGCCAGTGCATCACGCAGTGATCGATCAACCTGTGCCACTAGGAGGTTTTGATCATCAACCCAGGTTCCGCTGAGCTCCACTGGGAAGGTGGCTGGCAGCTTTACGCTATAGAGATTGTCGTTTCGCTGGATCAACTGTGTTGGTCGATCAACGGTAAGCTGCGTGCCATCCACATAGATTAACGGAACTGGCTCAAAGCCTTGTGCGGCCAACCATTCGGACACCTGTAGTTCCATTCCGTACAGGGTCCGGCGTTCGACACCAAGCCGGTCAGGCGCGGTGACTCTCGTGCGATCAGTTGCCCAAACGTCGATCACACCAGAGTTATCGTAGAGGTCGCGCGGATCGTTCGAGCCATCGGTTCCAACCGGGTTGCCAGTGTTGTAGCGCATATTTTCTCCGGGCATAAAAAAGCCCGCTCAGTGGCGGGCATGCTCGTTTCAGGATCCGGTCAGGCCGGAGGGAAATTGTTGTCGTCGAGGTAGATGCGTTCGTCGTAATTCACTGCGGTGACGTTGCAGCTGACCGTGCCACTCGGGTTGACCTCTTTGATGAGCGCCGGGTAGCAGAACTTGGTCTTGGGGCCGAACTGCAGCACAGGCGCGTCCATAGCGCTGTCCAGAACCGGCACGAAGTCCAGAGACGGAATGGTCAGCCGGTAGTCATCAATGCGCGTTGCAACGTATGGCCCAGAGGCGCTGCCGTCTCGGCGGCGAAGCGCAATCCAATGCTCGCCTCCAGCAGACCAGTCCAGCCGCTCCGAGGAGACCAGCATGTGCTGGCCGCCCAGCTGCGCATAACCCTTGAGCATTGCGCTCTGACCATACCCAGGGGTGGTATCGCCCAGCAGGGCATAGTCCAGATAGCCGCTGTTCAGCGCATCAAGTTCCGTGGAGAAGCTGTAACGCTTGCGCTGGTAGACCTGCTGACGGCGGCGCCGCATCCCAATGCGCCATGCACGGGTTCGGTCGGTCACTCCTTCGATCTTGATCTTTTCTGTTCGTGTTCCGGCATCTCCTGCGAGTCGGCATTCCACGGTCTCGATCTGCCAGGTTCCACCGTCGAGGTATTCGACATCGACCCCGTCGAAGTCGTCTTCAGTGACATGCTCGGCTTCGCGCTTGAGAGGCTTGGTCATGACCTCCGGGTTGTACATGTGATCAAAGTCTGGTCCGCGGGGCTCATCACGAACCGGCCGGATAAGACCACGATCAATGGTCAGCTCTGCGAAGCCAGCCTGCAGGCACTCGATCATGCAGGCCTTCACCGTGCTTGCGTCCTCGATCGTTCTGTCGAAGTAGTCGCCGCGGGCCGTCCAGATCTCCTGCAAACGATCCAGCTCCTCTAGATCAAGATCGGAATTCCCGTCCGCAATCGAATAGCCGACGCTTTGAGCGATGTAGCCGATCCAGGCAGAGATATCTCGCGTAGGTTCCTCGGCAGTCCACGCACCGTTTCTGCGCGTAGGCAAAATACGGGTGGCAACCACCGATACCTGGCTTTCAGACTGGGAAGCAATGCGGTTCCCTCCTTTTACCCGAACGGCCATGGTTGTTACGCCGTCATACCGCGTCGGAGCAGGGAGATTGGATCTCAAGCCGTACCATTGGACGGTGTTTGCGTCCGACGTGCTTGTGGACTTCGCCCCGATTCGACGCAGGCGAACCTCGGGGCGCATGAGAGGAATGTTCAAAAACTCAGTGAACCCCAGCTGATCGAGCGTGGCCTGGGTGTAGGTTTTCTTGAAGGAAGTCCAAGCGCCGGCAGTTGCAATGTCGCGGTATTGAAGCTCAACCGTCACGGAGAAATCCCGAGTTTTACCGGTATTTTCTCCTACATGAGTCAACCCCTGAGGGAAGAAAATGTCCCAGGCAATACGGCTCGTCGTCGTTCCTGCAGGGCAGGCCGCATAAGGGCCGGACCAGTCACCCTCCTGTGTGGATCCATCCAATTGCAACAGCGCGGTCGATGTCGTGAGAGCGTCGAACCCTGGCCAGGTTGGGTCATTATCTCCTACCGCATTTATCCGCTCCACGGAGATCGAAGAGGTGCTTGCTGCCGTTATACGGTACCGCAGCCCACGGAATCCGATGCTCATACGCAAGCCGGTTCCTATCGTCAGTCCGGTTGCAGCACCTCCGGAGGCCCAGTTCAGCGTCATCTCATCTGGGGCAGTGCCCACGCCAGGCGTGTATGTGGCTACCGTGTAGCTGCCTTCGTTCGCACCAACGATCTCAATCGGCATGCCGACATATGGCGCAACCTGATCAAGGTTTCCGCGGATGATATCGCGCCCTGCCCCGCCATCTATCACGTCGTAGGTGTAACCGACGACGATACGCACGATCATGCCGGCAGCCCAACCAGAGGGAAACGCGCCAGCACCGCTCGGGATGGTGACCGTCTTGCCAGCGAACTGGAACGACTGAGCGTCAGGAACAGGTTCGACAGCGTATGTGGCCTTGAGCTCGATACCCGCCGTACCGGTTGATGTCGCGCCCACCTCAGGAGCGGAGTGCCACCACTTCGCAGCAGGCTCAGCACTGAGATTGGCTCCAGGTCCGTAAATCTGGTACTGCGCATCGGCGCCCAACGAGATCAGGGGCGTATCACCTATAAGGATGCTGCCTGCAGGTATGTCGTACTTACCGCGACCTACCACAAGCAGCATCTCGATCCACTGCGAACGCGGGTCATCAAAGTATCGATTTGGCGGCAGCGCATAGTCAGGGTATGGCCGCTGCCGGCCCGCGATTTCTCGGATCACCGAGTTCAGTTTGACTTGGTTACCTTTCACCGTGGCCAGCCCAAGATCATTCCCGCGCTTGGTGTTGCTCCTGCTATTCAGCGAAGGCATTTTTGGCATCAAGGCGCCAAGTACAGCTTTGGCGCCGAATACCAGCGCCAAGGTGATGGAGAAAGGGTCTGTGCCCTTTGGCTCTCGGTAGATCTCGACGCTGTCCTCTGGTCCGAACTCGATAGTCGCCCACTGGGTTGGCAGCGCCCGCTCGCCATTGACGAATACGCTCAACGGCAACGCAGCAGGCTCCACCTCTGCCGGCAGACCGTCAGCCTGGAACCAGGCCAACACGCTTTGACGGCTTTCGACCGCGCGCACCTCGGCAGGCCCGGTTGCGAGCTTATTTGGGTAGATTTCGATCATTCCCGGTCTCGGTAGTAGATGACGGTATTGTGGTCGCGCTTCCACTGGGAGAGCGGAAGGCATCGGGCGCCGCGCGCCGGGTTGATTTCGATGATCTTGAGCCGCCCACCAGCCTCTAAGACCAGGGCGACGTGCACACAGATATGACCGCGCATTACCGCAGCTATGGCGCCATGTTCTGGCTGGCACACTTCCATGTGCACAGACTCGGCCCTATACGCCCTGGTGAACTCTCGCGGGTCGGTATTGCGCACATGCCCCCAGCTCGGCAGAAGACGCTTACATAGGTGCAGGTGGCGCGCCTCCCTGACCAGGCCCCAGCAGTCGTACCTTTCTGGACCGCGCGCGCCATCCTCATACCTGCAAGACAGGTATTTGTTGATCCATTCCATAGGGGAATCCCTTAGAGGTATTTGAGGCCTGGCACGAAATTCGTCGTGTAAAGCGCACGCGGCCAAGCGGTGCCGATCAGATCGAAGAATCCGCACTGCAAGGTGGCTTGGTTCTGCTCGAATGAGTCGCTATCCACCGACATGCGATAGGGCCTCTCGCATGGTGCGGATAGGTCGCTTGCCAGATACACACGGTAAACGGCTGTCACCCTAGCGTTTGCGTCGAGGGCTTCATCAGCTAGATGGCGCACTAGGCCGGTGGTGTTGTCTATCCCAAACGCCAGTGCCTGGTTGCCCTTGTTGTTTTTGGCAGCCAGCGCGATACCGATGTTGGCTGCCAGGAAGTTAAGCACCCTTCCATCCTCGGTGCCGCAGATCCGGTCGGTGAAGCCATTGCAGACCAGTACCGGAGCATCCCAGGCCGCACATGTAATCTCCAATGTCCGGACGAAGACATCATTGCCGCCAGATGCCACCGCCTCGCGGTAGGCTTGCTCGAGAATGGTCATGCCTTGGTCCACTTCCGGTTAACCGCCAAGTCGACGATGTTCATCATCAGTACCCACTCCGGCATCAGCTCAGCCCATCCCGGCTCAAGCAGTGGTCGCTCTCGGAGCTCACAGGTCGCCGTATAGCGCCAACTGCTCACGCCGACCAGCTCAGGTCCGGACGGTGTCTTCGTGAATCGCACCTCTATGTCCTTCATTCCGCCTGGGATCTTGAGCGGGATCAGAAACCACCCCGCCCTGGCAACCTGAGCGGCCCAGGCCTCGAACAGCAAGGCCTGCCTCTCCGAGCAGATCCAGGCCAGCGGAACCATCGTCGGTACAGAGTCGAAGATGATGCGCTGCCTAGCCCGACCGCTCTCCATCTCTGTGCGCGAGATGTTGTCCACCGGCTCGAACCCGTATCCATCCCGCAGCGCGCACGGCAAGCCCTTTGGATATTTGTTCATCGTCCAACCGCCTGTAGTCCATATTTCGCCTCGATCGCCTGTGCCGGAGCGCCGTCACTCAGGAGCTGGGAAACCCACACGTCGATACTCCCGTCTTGGTTTCGGCGCGACTGGCCGGCGCGCGAAGCATCCTCGTAGAGGTTCACAACCGGCTGGCTTTGGCCTTGCTGTCCTTGGTTCGCCTGAATTTTGCTCAGCGTACTGTCAAGCTTGGCACTGGTCTCGGCGGTGGTAACCCGCTCGCCTTTTTGGAGGAACCAGGTGCCATCCTCAGGAATGGAGTCGATACCGTCGTGAGCCATGCCTGCCAAGGCCGACGCCGCCACACCGGCAACCATTGGAGCTGTGATCCCTGCCGCAGTTGCTGCCGCCGCCGGCGCCAAGATCGGGCCTACGATCGGAATGGCTGCGGTACTCGCGAACGCCGCGAGTTGCGCCTGGAACGACGTTGCCTGCGCATTCGCGATCAGGGTCGTTGCCGCGCTGGCCTGAGTAGTCTTGCCCGCAATCAGCTGGATGCCCTGGTAAACCAGCCATTGAGCGGCCATCTGCGCCAGGGCGTTGATGATGCTCTTCGCCATCGTCGCCGCAACGTTCACGAAAGCGTCGCCCAGGCTCTCCGACTCGAGGATCATCGAGGCGATGCCATCGCCTACCGAACTGGTAAGCGTGTCCAGCGTGCTGGTGGTGAAGTCCGCGGCCTGCTGCTGATAATCCATGGCAGTGTCGCGGTAGTTTTCCCAGGCGGAGGAAACGCCGTCCAACCAGTTCTTCTGGGCCTCATCCTGCTGCGCATAGTAGTCCTGCTGGATTTCCATTCGCTGGGCTAGAGCCTCGCGCAGAAGCTCGGTTTCCAGGTTGTACAGTTCCTTGCTGATGTCGCCGCCGTTGTACTGTTTCTGCAGGTCGGCCAGCTGGCTCTGGTAATCCTGTTGGATAGCCAGGTCGGCCTTCAGGCGCTCCTTCAGCTTGTCACCGCTACCAGCGCCGGCAAATTCCAGATCGAACCCTTCCCGGGCAGTTCTGTTGGCCTGAGACAGGGTATCCCCAAAGGCACGGGCCTTGGCCGCATCCTCGTTGGCCTTCTTCAGTTGCTGAAGCCGGTCAAGCTCAGTGGCCAGGCCGGTCAGGCGCTCCTGCTGCTTGGCATTGATGCCGACCAACTTGCCCGACTCGATCTCGAACTGGAGCTTCGCCACTTCCGTGGCGTTCTTTCTGGCATCCGTGCTGGTGTTGATCAGAGTGATCTGTCGCTGCAGGTTCTCCTCGGTGGTTTCAAACGCCTGGTTCAACCTCTTCGCAGCGGCTTCGGCCTCCTTAGCTGCAGCCTTCTGCGCATCGGTCTGGCCGACAAACCCCGCATTGCCTTTGCCTGGTGGCGAGATTTTGGGCAACTCCGCAGCCGCCTTCCTTGCCTCCTTGACATACTCGCGGATTCGGTCGCCCGACCATGGCCTCTCGAAGGCTTCGGCAACTTCCGACATAACGCTGCTAGCCGTTCGGGAGTTATCGATCGCGTCCGTTGTCAGCTGTGCGGCATTCTCTTTGAACTCCTTCGAAACATCCCCAAAGGTGAGCGCTCCGAGCAAGCTATTGGCAGTTGCACCGAGGCTCTGCAGATACGCCATGGTAGTAGCGAACCCACTTACCAGGCCCGCCGCAGTAATCTTGAATGCCCGACCAATGCCATCAGCCACGCTCGCCGTCACCGCCGTGACCTCGATGAAGTCGTCGGCAAACTCATGTACAACATTGCGCAAGCCGCCGGCCTCTTTGGTGGTGTCCGAGAGATCTTTCGCCAGCTGCGCAAGGACCGGCATGAATTCGGCCGCCAGAGCGGTCTTCGCCGAGGAAGCGTATTGGCCGATCACGGTAAGTTCAGTGTTGAACTGCCGCGCCGCGCCAATGGTCTCCTCGTCCATGACCATGCCAGCGGACTGAGCGGCATCGCCCAACTCTTTGAACTTCTTTCCCCCATCGGCAAGCAGGGGAACCAAGGCCGTGGCCTCGTCGGCGATCGCCTCCATGAAGAAAGTCATCTGCGCTTGGCTGACGTTGGCTTTCTGCAGGCTGCTTACGTATAGCTGCAGTGCGTCGGCGCTGTTCAGATTGCGGAACTGCTCAGCGGTGACGCCAACCTTCGGCGCAATGGTGTCGAAGAAGTTCTTCAACTCCCCACCGCCTGTAGCCAGGAAGTCACCGACCTTGTCGTTGGTGTCCTTGAAGATGTCAGAGAGCTTTTCCTGCTCGACCCCAACGGAAGCAGCGCCTGCAGCGTAGCGCTGAAATTCCGTGGTGCTGAGGCCGGCCAGACTGGAAAGGTTGCTGATTTCCTTGGCGGCCATAGCCGAGCTGGTTACCAAGCCTCCGACGATAGCTGGGACCGCCGCAAAAGCGGTACCTATCCCCTTGCCAAGGTTCTCGGCTGACTTCTTGATTTCGGCCATGCGTTTCTGCGACTCACGACTGGCCTGATCAAGTGGGCCCGTAAAGCCACCAATTTTTGCGATCAGGTCAAGCGTGAGTGTGCCCAGCGATTTGCTCGCCATGCATTACCTCCTGCGGTGACTGGCTATGCCCAAGTCCTCATGGCTTCCTCAAGCGTCATCGCAGGCTCTGATTCATGAGGCATGAAGTCGTAAACTTTGTACCCGCCATCCTTGGTGTGGGTGTTGGCATACAGCGTGGCCAGCAGCGCCGTGCCACGCTCAATACGCATGCCCAGGTGAAGCGACCCTCGACGGTTTCGAAACTTCACCCAGGACCTGAACTCCTGAAGGCTGAGGCGCTCCTTCGCCTCAGCAATCGTTCTCCCGCCAATGCCGCACAGGACTAGCTCGTGCCAGAGCTCGTCGAGGTCGCTGAGGTCTGCGTCTTTCCCATGTTGGTGACCTCATTAATGGCCACCATCAGGGCCACAGTAAGGTTTCCGTCCAGGGCTCCGAGGCGCTTGGTGCTGGCCGGATCCTTTTCCAGCTCTGCGGGATCGAGCGGGCCATGGGTGATGTCGATTGGGGAGAACACGGTGTTGCCTTCTTCATCACAGATCGCAGCCGCGATGCGCCCTGCGATGTTGTCCTTCTGCTTGCCCCCAGCGGACAGCACGTCGCTGACCGCCGACTGGTAGCCAAGCGGCCGCACGAACACTGTTGCGGTAAACGCCTTGTCGCCCTGCTTCCAGTTGATTTCTTTCTCAACCGGGCGGCCAGTGAAAGATCCGCTGCTTCTCAGCGTTTCGATGCTCAGTTTCATGAACTACCTCAGGCGTTGGTGGTTTTGCGGATCCAGGCCGAGCCACCCGAGCGCTGGATGGATGCAGCGGTGGTGACCACTGCGTTGGCGGCGAAGTCGAACGGGAAGTCGGCGACATAGCCGTCGAACAGGAACCAGGTACGCGAATTCGGCAAGGTGAAATCTGGCTCGGTATTGAGCGATGCGGAGGCCGCCGCCCCGCTTCCGTCGCCACCGCTGAACGATACGGACGGCACGCTGCTGTAGCCGCTGCCGGGATTGGTAATGGTGACCGAAGCCACCTCATCACCGTCGAGCACGGCTACGGCTGTCGCACCGGTTCCACCGCCGCCGGTGATGGTCACAGTCGGCGCGGTGGTGTAGCCGCTGCCGCCGCTAGTGATCTGGATTTCATCAACGCTACCGGCCACCGCAACGCCTGGCAGCGCTTTGCCATCCGACCAGCCGACTACCCAGTGAATCGTCTCGATATCGTCGTCTTCGGAGAGTTCATGCAGGCGAATGTGCGAGGCATTGCGCGGATCGGCGTTGAGGGTCATCGAAGCCTGGCCAGGGGTGCGCAGGCCACGGAGGTAAGTCCGAACCCGCTGGCTGAGGCAGGTGGTTTCAATCTGGTCGGCCGGGTTGCCGCCAGGGTTGAACGCAGTGGCACATTCGACCTCCATCACCGAGAACTGCGAGGGGTTATCGGCGGTTGGTACCAGCGCAAAGATCTGGGTGCCTTGGGTAAGGATTGCCATGGGGTTCTCCATGTATTGGGCAAAAGAAAGCCCGCACGCGGCGGGCCTGGAACTGCAGAAACCTCAGCGCTGGACTATCCAGTCCACGTCGAAGCTGGTTCGGTAGTTCTTGGTGGTTGGGTCACGGCCTTCGCCGCCCCAGCGGGTGACATTGGCGCGCAGCTCGATGACATCACGGATGGCATCGCGCACCTGGCGCACAGCGGTGCCGGTGGTGCCGTACACGTCGACTTGCAGCGTGAAGCCGTCGGCGTCCGGGCGTCCGGCGAGGTAGTTCTCCGGCGATCCGTTGACGAGTTGCCACACGGCATAGGGCTTGGCCACTGCGTCCGGCGCCTCGCCAAAGGAATAGAGCCGCATATCCGCGCCAGCCCCCAGCAAAGCGGTAACCGCTGGAGAAGCCAAACAGGCCTGAACAATCGGTGGTGTCATGAGGATGCAGCCTTCTTCGCAGCGCGCCGGATGGCGCGATCGATCGACTTTTCATATTCGGAGACGAAGGTGTTGGTCACCTCCGCGATGCTGTTGGCCAGGGCCGGCCGCATGAACGGGGCGGCAGCCATCTTCTCGGTACCGAACTCGATCAGGCGCCAGTGTGGCGTGGGCGAATTCGGACTAAGGTCGCCGCCGTTTTTGAGCACGGCGCCGTGCAGCACGCCGATGCGGAAACCCAGGTCACCGGTCTGCTTGAACAGGCGGCCATTCCAGCGCAGGGCGATGTTGTCGGCGATCGAGCGACCGGTTTCCTTGTCGTCGATCCGCTCGGCGCCTTCCTTGGCCTTCTGTACAACCACCTGGGCAGCTTTGCGCAGTGCGGCCCGGCCACCCTTGCGGCGAACGTCGTAGCTGACGGCGTCTAACTTCCCCAGCAGGCTTTCCAGGCCGGTGATGCTGAACTCCACGCCATCAGCCATCCTTCACCCCCTTCGACACCAGAAGCGTCAGGTACTCCAGGCCGGACTTGTCGTCCTCCAGGGGTGGGCCTTCAATGCTGTACACCTCGCCGCGGTAGATGATGCGCATGGTGGGCAGCACGCCTGGTCGGTAGCGGATCACCATACGGGCGGTCGCCTCGGACTGAGCTGCCTGAGCCGCGACGAGATCCCGCGCTGACAACGGCTCAACACGTGCCGGACATTTCTCCCAGCGGGTCACCCATTCCGGTTCGCCGAACTCCAGGGTTGCCGGGTCACGCACCTGTACCAGCTCCTGAAGGTCGATGCGGTGCCGGAGCTTGCCGGCCTGCATCACACACCCATCCGGATGCGATAGGGCATCAGCAGGTGCTGGGAGGCCAGCGGCAGCTCAGTGGCGATGGTACCGGTGACCACCTCCTCGCGGTTGGCGAACAGGTGCCCAAGCTTCAACAGGCAAGCCGCTTGTATGGAGGGGTTGAGCACCATGCCGTAGGCGATGGCGTCGGCCTGGTCATACGCATCGGCCAGAGCCTGGCGGGCATGGTCGAGCAGTCGGCAGCGCAGCGTGTAGTCCTGCTCTGCCTCAGCGGCAGCGACCGCCGCAGAGTTCGCCTCCTTGGCTTGCTGCAGGGAGGCCGACACACCGGCGCGGGCGCCGTCGAGCGTCACCTGGTCTAGGTAGAAGCGGCGGTTGAGGAACTGCATCGCCGCCTCTTCCGCCGCGTCCAGCTGAGCCTGGACCAGTACCTGATCTTCAGGTTCGGCCAGCAGATGATGCATGGCAAGGTCGATGGCGATCACGGACATGGATCACTCCTTGGGCTTGGTGGCCGCTCCCTTGCCGCCTTTGTTGGCCGGCTCCGGCGCCTTCTTGTTCTCGGGTTCCTGGGCTTTCTTCACGTCGTAATCCTCGATCAGGCCATTACGCAGCAAATCGCGGGCGCGCAACTCCTCAACAGTGATTTCCGTACCGCGCTTGGCATAGACACCGCCGTTGATAAACCCCTTGATAGTTTTGACTTTCACTTCCGACATATGCAGTCACGCCCGGTTTCCCGGGCGCGCTCCTGGGCAGGTTACGGGGTGGCTTCGAACTCGCCATGAACGAACGACTCTGGGCGGTAGACCGCCAGTGCCAGGCGCTCCTCGGCGCGGATGGTGACCATGTTGGTGCGGAAGTTGTCGCCGTCTTCGGTGGAAACCTCGACGGCCGCTTCCTCACGGTCGAACACCTGGGCGGCGATGTTCATCGCGCCTACCAGGAACTCACCTTCCGGCACAGCGTTGCTGTCCACCACAGGCAGCTTCCACAGGCGCTGTACGCCGCCTTCCTGGACGTTCACCCAGATGTAGGAGCCGTTGGCGTCTTTGGTCAGCTCGATGTCTGCCCAGTCAACCGGGTTCAGGGCGATAGCCGAAGCACGGTACTCGGCAATGCGAACCTGCAGAATGGCGCGGCGCAGGGTGTCGATCTTGGTGTCGCCCGCCTTGCGCAGAGCGTTGTTGAAGGCGGTAGCCTGAGGAATCAAGCCCAGCAGGTTCTGGCCGGTACCGTCGCCAGCGAGCAGTTGCTCTTCTTCCTTGTACTTCAGGCCGTAGATCGCGCGGCCGTTGATGTAGCTCTGAAGGAGCGGAATGTCCGACAGCACCTGCTTGGAAGCGCGGAACCAGTGGGCAATGGTGATGACGTTGGTGGTCTTCAGGCCGAAGGACAGATCAGACTGGGCTTTCGCGGCACCCTCACCCGCCTGGGGCGCGGCCATGTTCTGGAAGCCGGTTTCCTGCACGAACTCGACCGCGTTCGAGCCGGTGCGGCCTGGCATGATCAGGTCGCGAATGGTGAACTCACGTTCCGGCCCAACCACAATGCCGGGCACACGGGTCGGCTGGATAGCGGCGCCGACGCCTCCGGTGCCGGTGGTAGCGCTGGTGATGTTGGTGACGGCCTTCCGGCCCACTCGAACGATGCCGCGACCGCGAGTCTGCAGCGACTTGAAATCGTCACATTCGGTCAGCTCCTCGCCAGCCGACTTGAAGTCGACAGGGTCGTTGGCGGAGAAACGGCGGGCCATCTTCTGCTCGATTTCCTGCAGGCGATCCTGCAGGCCCAAGCCGTCCTTCACCAGGCCATCGAGGATGGTCTTGGTTTCGGACAGGATGGTGCCGTGCGACTTGATCTCTTCAGCGGCCTTGGCGGCGAACGCCTTGATCTCTTTGTCGCGCTCATCGAGCAGGTCGTTGACCGCTTTCAGCTGCAGCTTGTCTTCGGCGTGCTCCTTGCGCTGGAACTGGCGGTGTTCGGAGCGAGCCTGGTTGCTCATGGCGTTATGCATGATGAATCCTCAAAACGATGGGAGAGAAAGTGTCGGGCGCGACTTCAACGCCTCGACGATTTCGATTGCTGCCAGGTCGCCCTCGGACTCGCTCCGGAGCAGGTGCTGCAGCCCACGATTGGCAATCACCGTGGACTGAGATTTCGAGAAGCCTGCCTCGCGCAGGAGCAACTCAAATTCGGACATCGAAGGCAGGCCGCCATGGGCCAACTTCGACTTGATAATGTCGGTGCGCGCCTCGTCATTGGCGGGCACTGTGACGATCGATATCTCGATCAGGTCGAGTTTCGTCAGGGTCCGAATACCGGTCTTCTGGTCGAAGCTCGACTCTCGAATGTAGTAGCCGATAGACAGACCAGTGATCGATCTCGTCTGCATGCCTCGGAAGGCGATACGGGCGTACGGCGCGTCTGGAAGCCACAGCTCACCATCGCCAAACAAGCCGTGATCGTCTTCCTTCAGGCTTTCGATGTCCCAACTGCCAATTGGCTCTCGGGTCATGTGCTGCCACAGCACAGGGAAGGTGCGGCCCTTGGCCTTGGTATCCTCGATCGATTCGAGAAAGGCACCCGGCGCAACGACCTCCTTGTAGCTGTCGACCACTCCGAACACTGAGCCGTAGCCAGAAAAAAGGCCGTCGTCGCCGACAGCCTTCACGTCATAGTCGAAAGAGCGGTACTTGACCGCCGCCAGTCGATCCTTGTGTCTCATAGGGTGTTACCTCTTGGCTGGTCGTTGAGCCAGTCGAGCAGCGCCGCCTTGGCCTGATTGGCGCCGCCGGGGTCTTCACCCAGTTTGTCGATCGGCAGCATGTTGGATTGCACAGTGAGCTTCGCGGCGTTCCCGCCCTGCGGAGGCAGGTTTTCTTTGCGGCGGCAGTCGTCCCGCGTGTAGATCCCGTTCTGCGTCATCGAGCTGTAGAAGGCCGCCCGCGCCGCGCTATCCATGCGCAGCAGCCCTTCCGGATTGAACTTCACGTAGAAGCGGCGGCGCTCATCAGGACGCAACAGGCGTCGGTTGGCGCACATCTCGATGCGCTTGATCCAGGGAAGCAGGGTGAACGACAGGAAGCCGATCATCTGCTGCTCCATGCCTGTGCCCCAGCTGGTGGAGTTCTGCGTGTGCCCGACCATCCACGGCGGCACCCGGAACCAGCGGCAAATCTCCTCGACGTTGAACGCCCTGGTCTGCAGCATTTGGGCGTCTTCTGGGGTCATGGAGACCTGCTGGTACTTCATGCCCGCTTCCAGAACCATCGTCTTGCCGTGATTCGTCGCTCCGGAGAACTGCTTGATCATGTCCTCGCGGATGTCCTTGCGCTGTTCCGGCTTGAGGATTTGGTCGGTGGATAGCACGCCGCCCAGCTTCATGCCGTTGGCGAACATCTTGGCCGCCGACTCATCAGCCGCCATGGCCGAGCCCAGCACCTGCCGCCCATAGGCCAGCGGCGACAGGCCGCAAAGCGGGTCAACGCCGAAGGCTCGCACGTGCACCATCTGATCCTCGGTCAGCGTGTGAGGCTTGCCGAAGTTGTCCGTGTAGCGGTACTCGATGGAGCCGTCCGCCAGGCGCCGCGGTGGCGACATGTTCTGTGGTAGTAGAAACTCCAGACTCGTCAGCGTCCGACCGCTCATGTGCGGCTCGCAGAATGAGTTCCCCTGGAGCAACAGGCTCGCCATAACGTTCTCCCAGAACTCGACCGGGGTCTGGTCGGCGTTGGGCTGCTGGCTGATCACGAAGTTGACCGGGTGAGAGGCTGCCACCACCGGAGCGCCGTTCTGGTTCTCGTACAAGGCGATCGGCAGCGTGGCAATGGTCTCGGCGATCAACCTCACGCATGCCCAGACCGTGGAAAGCTGGAGGGCCGTTTGCTGGCTGACCACCTTGCCAGAGGCCGAATCGGTACCGTAGTAGGTGTTCCAGAACGCCGCGTCGCCGAGGCCAATCTTGCGCCCTGCCCATCCCGCCAAACTGGAGGCAATCCCGGGTTCGGCGGACTTGACCAGCGCCTGGCCAAGAACCTGAGAGAGAGATTTAGCCACCGATCAGCCCCTTGCGAATGAAGCCTGCGGAAGCCAGAAGCGCACCAGCAGCGGCCAACAGCGCGTAACCCAGGCCGGCAAGTACATATACGCCAGCAACGCCCAGCAGCAAGCCGCCGGCGGCAAGCACCAGAAAGATGATCAGGCCAGTTTTCATAGGTTGTCCCGTTAGCCAACCACGATAGGGTTGGCGAAGAAGTTGTCGAAGCCGCCAGAGCCTTCAGCAGCCAGGCGCAGAACCGATCCAACAGCCATGATCAGTGCCACGGCGCCGTCGATCTTGTTGTCCTCGCCCTGCTTGATTGGTCGCACCACGTCGTCGTTACCCGGCAGGTGCTTTCCGATCACGCTTCCGATACACCAGGTCATGATCGGATTGCCGTCGTGGTGGAAGCGTCCCGCCTCGATGGCCGCCTCCAGCTCCTTCATGCCGTCGGACATGTTGGTGTAGTTCTGGGTAATGGTGATCGGGTTGAAGCCCTCGTCGTCCAGGTCATGGCTCAGACCAGTGGCCCCGTGCGGGTCGATCGGGCTCTCCCTGATCGGTGCCAGCTTATTGGCTTCCTTGGTGTCCTCGAGGATCTCGCGGTAATCGACCTCGGCACCGGGCGTTGCGACCAGGTGGCCTGTATTGATCCAGGCCTGGAAGCGCTCGGACATACGCTTGTTGTCTACGTCGTTGGCCGTGTCCTCCGGCACCCAGAACGCAGGTCCGACGCTGTAGTAGTGGATTTTCCCATCGACTTCACGCCAGAACAGCCTGGCCCTTGAGTTCATGTCCAGCTTGCGCGCCAGGTCGAAGCCGGCAACCCATTCTTGGCCCTCGAACTGTTCAAGGGTGAGCGTCTTGTCCTCGCAGGCCTTCCAGCTCTCCATATTGAAGAAGCCGGATTTGGCACTCACCCACAGGTTCAGATGCTTGGTCTTGAACGTGTTGGTAAAACGCGCCGAGCGGATCGCCCTCGCCAGCTGGCTCTCCAGGTACTCCTGAAACACGGACACGCCCATGCAGGGGTTCGCCTTGGCCAAGTTCTTCGGATCAGTCCAGTCATCACCCTCGTCAAGGGTCCAGATGTAGCCGAACAGTTCGTCGTCTGGGACGGTGCCATTGAGCATCTCGACGACTTGGCGCCTCTTGTCGTAACAAGGCCCCTCGATGTTCGCCCCGGCGGTGGTAATGATGAACATCAGCGGCTGGCGGCGTGCGCCCATGCCGGTAAGCATCGTGTCGTACTGCGCCGCGCTGTCGTGCTCATGGTATTCGTCGATGATCGCGCACGACGGCGAAGCACCATCACCCGGGTTACCAATCAGCGGCTCGAAGCGGCTGCCGTTGGACGGGATGTTCAAGTTCGAGGCGTTGACCTCGATGCCCGCCGCCTCGATCAACATGGGCGACCGGCTGACCATCAGCCTTGCAGGCCGGAATACCTCCCACGCCTGCTTCTCGGTGGTCGCACCGGAGTAGACCTCGGCGCCGAACTCGTTGTCGGCGGTGAACATGCTGATGCCGACGCCGGCGGCAATCACCGATTTGCCGTTCTTGCGCGGCACTTCCCAGTAGCTTTCGCGGAAACGCCGGTACCCGCCCTTCTTCCGGATCCAGCCGAAAGTGCAGGCCAGGCCGAAGAGCTGCCATGGCTCAAGCGTGATCAACTGCCGCTTGAACGCCCATTCGCCCTTAGTGTGGGGCAGCAGCTGCATCAGGCGCAGCTTCTTTTCGGCCTTGGCCGGGTCGAACTTGTATGGGTAGCTCTTGGAGCGGCTGGCCGCTACGTCGTCAAAGTGCCGCTCGATCGCCTGGTGTATATAGCGGCAGGCCGGGAACTTGCCTTTCAGGACGGACCTTGCCCACGCCATCGCCTTGTCGACGTTGGTGTACTTGGTCCTGGCCATTGGTCACTCGAGCAAGCCTGCGAATGGGTTCGTTGTCTTCTGCTTGTTGCCGCCGATGATGCGCGTGCGGCTCGCGGGATCGAGCCCAAGCATCGAGCCGAAAGTGACCATCTGGCGCATGGCCTCGTTGGCGGCGGTGAGCGCCGGATTTTTCACCGGCCCGCCTGTGGCTCCCGCGACTACGACGCCATGTTCCCGGACAGAGTCTTGAGCAAGCCGCCAGTTACCGTACGCAGTGCAGAACGCCTCGACATTGTGCATATCGGTCAGAGCCAGAACCTTGGCTCGCAGCAATTCCGGCACCAGCATTTCCCAGACCCTAGTGGCGTGTTCGCACAGCCACTCGGGCGGGTCGACATTGGTCACCAGAGCAAAGTCAGGCTCGTCCATGTTGAGCTTGCGCTTGCCGGGATTACCGGCCAGCGCCTTCTGGGCCGTGGGTTTTGGGCGACGGCCGGAGCGCCCGGCAACCCCTGGCATCGGCGCCTCCACTAAACTTTATATTTCGCGGGTGTAAAAAAACGACTGAGGGCGCGGTGTCCGAGCGAAAAGGCCTGAACTTTTGCTATACCCCTCCCCCTCGTCGCGACTCCCGCTGCGTCTTCTCCTTGTGGCAGTCGCGGTTGATCGCCCGAAGGTTATCGTCATCGTCCGTGCCGCCATGGGCCAGGGCCACGATGTGGTCAACCTCATGCGCTTCTCGGATGCGGCCAAGTCTGGCGCAGTCGTCGCACCGGCAAAGGTACTGGTCTCGCTTTAGGATTCGCTCACGCTTGCGGCGCCATGGTCGACCACCACGGCCTGATCCCTTGCGAGTCGCCCAGGCCTTGGCCTGCTCTGCAGCCAGGTCGGCATGGCCATCGCAGTAGCCATTGGCGTTGCGATGCAGTGATCGACATCCCTGTGCCCGGCATGGTCGTTGCGGTCTCAGCGGCATGGCGCACCACTCAGGTAAGTCAGTGGCAGTTCATCAGGCTCGGGGCCAACGTCATCCGCGAGGGCTTCGATCAACGCCAGGTTCTGGGTCGCGATCTGTTCGAGCAGGCTGGTCTGCTTCTGCTGCTGTTCCAGAATCTGCTGGAGCAAAGAGATTGCTTGCTCGCTCACGGGCCACCTTCATCCACTTGTTGATCCATTCACGCCGGGCGGCGCAACCGCTGCAGGCCATCACTCGCCATCCAGTCGGACGTGAGTGCCATCACAGTTGAACTCGACGATCAGCCGCGCGACCTCATTGGGGTTTTGCACCAAACGGACCTGGGCTTGACCTGCCAGCACTTCGCCGCTGAAGGCATCGTGAAGGCAGTAGTGCAATCCGTTACGTTTGACGATGAGAGGACGCGAAGTTAACAGGTAGTTGAGACGGGATTGCTCGGCGCTCTTCATTAATCAGCCCTCCACCTTCTTGCTCATGAACCGGTCGGAGTAGTCGCGAAGTTTCTCCACGCCCATGAAGCCGACCATGCAGCCGGCAAATACTGAAAGGTTGGGCGGCAAAGCGAAGTACTCCAGCACCGGCAACAGGCTGATCGCGATCAAGCCGCAGATCGCGCCTTCCAAGAAGATCTTGCGACCTCGGCCTCCGCCGTAAATGACGCGACACATCGCCACCGCAGCAGCAATGCCGCCGGTATAGAGCTGTGGCTGATGCGCGATCAACCATGCGAGCACAGCGGCCCACAGGCCAGGATCCTTCTCAGGCATGTTCGGCATCTCGGTTCCTCCCGTAAGGGAGCGGAAATAAAAAAGCCTCCATAAGGAGGCTTAGTTAACTTTGGTACTACTTCGCTATTTCTTCCCATCGCGGTGCTGGTCGAAGTGGTCCGATACTTCGGTACGCAATTCCTTGGTCTAGATTTTTGATTTCTTTGATGAAGAAATCCGGACCAATGCTGCCTTCGATTACGTTGGAAGTGAGGACCTTGTCTCCGTAAAAGCCTAATACTACTTCATTACCAATAGACCAATAATACTTATCAAACGCCGCATCCCTAGCGCCTGCCGCCGTGAAGACAAAGCACAGCAACGATATCAACCCTAACAATACTAAGGACTGGGAGCCGATGCCATCAAACGACTGAGCCTTTGTCTTTTTGACCCCTTCAGACTCTTCGGCTTCGTTCCCGTATTCCGGGAAATTGGTACCCCGAATTCCGGGAAGTACGCATAATACGGCCGCCACAAGGAAAAAAAGCTGCTTCTCAGGTGACGTTGATAGTCTATAGAGGATGAAAAACACCCCCCCAACAGCGACAATCAGACCATATAATTTCTCTCTTCCGCGCAGCAGTTTGACCCTCCAACACAAGCCGATTATTACAAGGATCGGTATAAGGGTTATATAAACTTTCTCCAGCACATCATGGACCCCAAAGGAACCGATCTGGAGAAATTTCACTGGCGCATGAAAGTAGCCAAGTCTTCCAATTTCATACATAGCGAGAAGGCAGTACGAGATCGGACCGAGGATAGTGAATAAAGACAATAAAGGAGTGAAAAACTTATCGAACACGGATCAGGCCCACAAAAAAGCCCAACATATTGACGCTGGGCTCTTAGGGTCACTCCTCAACACGCGCAGGAATGACAGGATGGCGATAATTTCTCTCACTCTCTCACCGATGTCAACAGGCAA
This sequence comes from Pseudomonas sp. CK-NBRI-02, assembly GCF_008124495.1. Lineage (NCBI taxonomy): Bacteria > Pseudomonadati > Pseudomonadota > Gammaproteobacteria > Pseudomonadales > Pseudomonadaceae > Pseudomonas > Pseudomonas sp. CK-NBRI-02. Next base: position 267,383 of record NZ_VSJH01000006.1, read on the forward strand.
TTACGCTGCTTCTTTGATGAGCAATCCCTCGGCCTCCAGAATCGCCCGCACTTCGATCAGCGCGTCATCAACCATCCCGTCCAGCTTCTCCTTTATCCCGGATCGCCAGCGATAGCGGGTTGGCTCCGGCGTGCCGTCCAGATCCCAGGTGTTCATGTCGTAGAAGCTGTCGGGCAGGACGATCAGGTCTTCGGCAAGCGCCTCCGCTTTCTTCCGCTCTGCCTGACCAGCTGCCAGTGCAGCATCGACCAGGCTGTTACGACGCCAGTCCGGCGCATCCAACGGAATGTCCACCGACACGGAGCGCGGGCCTTTCCGGCGAGCTCCTTTCAACTTCGGCACAGCCCAAGCGGTGACCGCCTTGTAGATGAACAGCTGCGGTGCTGGGCTGGCGATCAGTGGCGCGATGGCCGAGATGCCCTGCAGCTTCTTGCCCTTGTTGGTGGCGTACTTCGCATTCAACGCCTGCCAGTGCCGAGGGATCAACAAATGGTGCAGCCGAGCGGATAGCCAGTAGTCCACCTGGGCCCGATCAAAACCACCCGACTGCCCGCCGAGCGAAGCCAGGCAACCACCCTCCTCCTCTGCCGCCTTGTAAAGTTTCTGCCAGGCCTGCCCTTTCGCGGCGCCCTTCTCCCCAGCCGCCAGAGCGGCCACTACTGCTCCCGATACGCTGTTGTAAATCATGTCCTTCCCCCTCAATCGCCCGTGTAGTTGCTGCCACCGGCGCCCAGCCGGTTGCCTTCCTGATACAGCGCCTCTGGGCCAGTCGCCCGAGGCTTCTTCAACTGCTCGATCTGCCGTGTCGCGGCCTGCAGCCTCATGCTGAGCTGGGTCACCAGTTCATCCACAGGCAAGGCCTCGCCAGTTGCAGCCACCACCCAGCCCGAGGCGTTGCAGTGGTCGCATGGCAGTTCGTGAAACACACCCTTGGTGACCGCTCTCCCACGGCACAAAGGGCATACATCCAAATCTATTACGGCCTTCTTGAAAGCCGGCCCGTGGCTTCTTCTCATTGGCGGGCACGCCCCTTTTTGGCTCGAAGCCATGGCTTGGACGCGCGGCTGCGCGGTACGACCGCACTGCCAGCCACAACCGGCTTGTCGAACTGCTGCAGGCCAAACAAGCCTCCTTCCCGCGGCGACACGGTCACTTCCTCGCCGAGGTCCACGCCGAACCACTCATCAATGATCACCTGCCCAATGGCTCGACCTTCCAGGCTGTAGAGGAAGGCGACGGCCCCGTGCTCGGAATTTCTCATTTCGAATCCTCGCCTATTACTAATTCGTTAAGGTCGCCCGAGGCCTCGTCACCATTGGCTTGTGGCGATTTCTGCGGGATTTCAAATAAGGCCTCTTTAAGGCCGTGGATGGCCACGAAACCGATCCGATCAAGCCACGCATGCCACTTCTCCAGCGCCAACTTGCGTTGCTCCATGGCCTGCGTGTGGATGTAGGTGCTGGCGATCTTGCCCAGCGTGTGATTCAGCAGCATCTCGCCGATGTGGCCATCGATCCCGAGGTCGGTCCAGGTGGTGCGGGAGACCTTGCGCAGGTCGTGGCTGGTCCACTCGCCCTGCCCCAGGCGCGTGAACACTTGACTGGCCTGGGCCTCGCTCAGGCAGTGGCCACGGCGGTTCGGGAACAGGTAAACGCCCTCGTACCCTTGCGCCTGCTGAATCGCCCGATACCGAGTCAGCAGAGCCTTGAGCTGGGCGGTCAGTGGCAGGCGGTGCTCGGTGCGGGTCTTGGTGTGGGCCGCTGGAATAAACCATTCGGCAGCGGCCAGGCTGATGTCACTCCAGCGGGCCATGCGGGTTTCCCCGATCCGGGTACCGTGAGCCAGCATCATCAGGGCCAGCATGGCGTTAGAGTCGAAGGCCTTGGCCAGCTGCTGCATCAGCGCGGGCAATTGCACATCGCGCAGACGGGCGGCCTTGGGCACGATCTTGGCCTTGGTGAAGTCGCTGAAGCGCATCCCAGCCATGGGGTTGTGGTCGATCAGGCCCAGCTTCAGGGCCTGGCGGAACGCGGTCAGCAGCAGCGTGAACATCTGCCGCAGGTAGGACAGCGACACCTCGGCCTGGCAGGGCCACATCAAGTACTTGTCCAGCGATTCGGCATTCACGTCGGCAAGGGCCAGGCTGCCCAGGCGCGGCTTCAGGTGCTGGGCAATGGAGGAGCGCGCCCCGGCCTTGCGTTTCATCGACAGCGAGCGATCACGGGCCAGACGGTCACCGTACCAGTCCAACAACTGACCGACGGTGAGCATGCCCGAGGCCACCGGCGCCGTGCCGGGGTCACGCAGCAGGCGTTGCCGCAGCACGGGCAACTCGGCGATCACCGCCGACGCACTGAGGTCGGGCCAGCGGGCGATCGGCACCCAGCGCTTGCCGCGCACCAGATGCCAGGTGCCACGGTCGCGAGTGCTCCAGAAGCGCAGGTACAGGCCGGGGTGACGCGGATCGCGCAGGTCGCGCACCGACTTGTCACCGGCTTGCCGGCGGACCTCGGCCTCGCTGAACTTCACTTCCCGGGTCGCGCTCATGCGGCCACCGTGGCGGGCTGCAGCAGGTAGGCGCGGATGGCCTCCACCGCGTCAATGCTGCCCCGGCACACGATGGCCAGGTAGCCTTGCCGGTGCAGGGCTTGCAGGTAGGCATCCTGGCTCGGCGAGACCGGTGCGTCGAACGGGGGCTGGGCCTTGAACTCGATGTACAGGCCGAACCAGCCACCGCGCGCCATCGGCAGTACCAGGTCAGGCACGCCGGCCTTGACGCCCTGCCCCTTCAACTTGGCAGCCACGGCCTTGACCCGGTGCCCGCCGTTCGGGACGTGATAGATCAGCGCGTAGGCCTCCGGGTAACGCAGTTGCAGCTCCTGCATCAGCGCTGCTTGCTCCTGCCCCTCGCGGTCGACGGGCTTGGCGCGGACAGCCTTAGTCAGTTTGAATTGGCGCATGGGTCGCTTCCTTGAAGGTCGATGACGGTGAAGGCGCCGGGCCACATCCGGGCGCCGTGCGCCTGAGCCAACGCCTCTTCGCGATACAGCGCCACGGGCTGCCGGGCACCATAGGAAATGTCGAGCTTGTCGCTGCGGCAGTAGAGCGCGTAGCGGTACTCGGCGGGATTCGGGTTGAGCAGCATGTTCATGCTTGTCTCCTTGCCGCGCGGATTGCAGCCAGCGCATCGTTGCCAATCTGCGGCGTTCGCCGGGCGGCGACTTTGGCCGGTAGTGCCAGCGGCATTTTCTGCAGGGGCTCACCAGCCATCAGCCGGCGAACAGCGATGGTGTAATTGCGCTCGAACAGCTTCGAACTGGCGTCCTCAGGAAGCTTGTTCAGGTTCTCGAAGCCGCTCTCCTTGGCGGCGTGCCACACCGCGTCGTGGCTCCACTTGCCCTGCCCAGCCATGGCCGGATGAGCATTGCGGCAGGCTTCGCGGAACGCAGCGCCAAGCGTTGGAAGGCCGAGCATTTCGGGGGATGGCTGGCACCACTGGATGAACTCACCCGGTGAAGGAATGAATGGCATAACCGACTGGCGACAATGCATCAGGCCGAACTGCAGTTGGTCAGCGCTGTTGATTCCGGCCTCTAGGAACGCGGTGAGCCATTGCTTCTTTGAGGCGTTGTAAGTCTCCCGGTCTGGCCAGGCTTGCTTCCAGCCAGTACAGATCGAACGCAAGTCGCGGAACAGGTCGTTAATCACCGCGGCGGTCTTGCGGTTGAGTTCATCCTTCACGTCGGCGGGCAGCTCATAACCCGCTGGAATGTGCTGGCCAGACTGGATCTTGGCCCACAGGCCGTGCGTTACTACGGATACCTGGTTCATTGCCTTCCCCCGTTATCAAGCCAGGACGTGTCTTCGTCATCGAACGCTGCGGACTGACGACCACTGGGTCGAGAAGACGGTGATCCGGCGGCGTTAGCCATATCGCGCCGAACCCACCCCACCAGCGCTGCGAGCCACTGCTTCTCGGTTTGTGCGACCCCCTTGGCTTCGTGGTGGATCACAAACCCGGAGATGGCCTTCTTGCCAAAGTGCTCCAGGGTTAACCCTGCCGTCACCGCATAGGCCTGGAGCTTTTCCTGGTCGGGCACCCATTCGAGGAACATTTCGAACGGCTCGCGCAGAGAGTGAGTAGATTGGTTAATTGACGTATTGGGTGCAGCTGCTGCACCCCGTTCTGCGTTTTCCTGCACCCCGTTCTGCCGTGAGCTGCACCCCGTGCGGTTTCCTGCACCCCGTTCTGCTCGGGGTGCAGCAGATGCACCCCGCTTCATCTGCAGGTCATAAACCACCGGGCGGCGGTCACGGCGATCAATGTACGCAGCGGCGATCGCCTGGTTGCCTTCGGTGATCCATCCAGCAGCGGCCAATTCGTCCAGCTTGAGGCGCACGGTACGCTCGGACAGACCGGTGTCTTCGGACAGTGTTGCGGCAGAAGGAAACGCCCCTCGGCCATCGCTGCCGGCGTAGTTGGCCAGGCACAGCAGGACGTGGCGCGCTGCAGGGTTCTCCAGGGAGGACTTCGGAATAGCCAGGGCCCAGGTCATGGCTTGTACACTCACAGCGAACCCCCTGCCTTCAACTCAGCGAGACGCGCAAGCCCTTTTGGGGTGACCAGGGGATCAAACGCGGCTCGCTCGATACCGGTTTCGGGATCGGGCTTCAGGGCTGTCACCTTGTGCTTCATCAGCCCGGAGGTGATGCGCGGCTGATAAGCGATCCAGCGCTTGGAGCCCTTGCGGCGGAATATCCAGCGGTTCTGCTCCAGCCAGTCGAACAACTTCGACGGGGCAACTTGCAGCTGCTTTGCCGCATCGGTAATGCAGATAGCCCCACAAGCGGCAGCCAAACGCTGGATGGCGGCAACCTTCGGGGCTTGCTTCTCGATGACCTGTTGGAGCTGAAGATTCTGCTCTGCTTGATCTGCAGCCAGGCGCAGCGCCTCGGCGAAGGTCTGGGGAATCTGCACCTGGGCCACTACCCGCCCCTCCAGCTCCTGCCAGCGGTCGATAATCTTGGCGCGTAGTTGGGCGCTGTAGCCGGATACCAGAACCAGGGTGTCGCGCTGGCTCAGCAGGAATTCTGGGTAGGATTGGCCGTTTTGCGGGTGGGTGTATGGGGTCTCCTCAGATTTGAGGACACCCTCTGCGACCAAGCGGCGCGCATCCCGCAGCACGTTGTCATGGCTCTTGCCAGTGAGCTGGGCGATCTCGCGGGAGGACATGACCTGACGCGCTAGTTTTGGCGAATCACCAACGACTGACGCGACAGGCTTGGTATTGCTCGCATCGATTGCGGAGTGCATAATCGACCTCGATGTGTTGTTGAAGAAGCCGGGCTGCCACCCGGTTTTTTTATGCCTGCGATTCAGGTACTGGACGGATGAACAGCAGGACGGTCTCACTACTGGCGCAAGGCCAGGTCACGCATAATTCATCTCGTCATGCCGCCGGGCGATTGGTCCTGGGCCGAGCCGGAACAGGGCGCTGCTCGTAGGCCTCGATACGTCCGTCGTCGCAAATGGTTACGTGCACACAACGTCCAGCCCGCACCATTTGCGATACAGCGCTCTGGTTAATTCCGAGAGCGGCTGCCAGTTCGGCCTGCGTCCCGTGCTTTTCCAGATATTCAGATAGGGGGATTGTCTTCATGGCATTTCCAGCGTGCGTTAATGCATGTCGATAGTAGCAGCGCTACTTACTCCAAACAAGCAATTACTAGCAGCGCTGTTTGTGGTGCGATAAGCGCAGCTAATATCCTTCTTCCCATGAAGACACGACGCGCACTCACACCCGAAGAAACCTCCGAAAGCCAGCGGCTCAAGGCAATCTATGAGCAGCGAAAAGCTGCTGCGAAGGCTGCTGGCGGCTCACTCACTCAGGCGGACGTAGCAGACGCCTGCGGCTGGTCAGGGCAAAGCGCGTTCAGTCAGTACGCAACAGGCAAGGTGCCGCTTAACGTTGAAGCGCTACTGAAGCTGTCCAAGACCCTTGGATTTGATCCAAATGAGGTCAGTCCTAGGCTGATGCGCGGAATCACCAACCCGCAAAGCAGCGCAGATGCTTCCGGGCTTCAAGATATTCAGGCTTGGGATGAGAGAACCCCGCTGGACTCCTGCGAGGTTGAGGTTCCGTTCCTTCGCGAGGTGGAGCTTGCGGCAGGATCTGGCCGCTTTGGGATCGAAGTAGATGACGGTTCTCGACTTCGTTTCGACAAGAGGGACCTCCGCGCAAACGGTGTTCAGTTTGATCGAGCCAAATGCGTGACCGTTCGCGGTAACAGCATGCTGCCAGTCCTGCGAGACGGTGCCACGGTGGGCGTAAATACGGGCAGGACCTCTATCACTGAAATTACCGACGGCGACCTGTATGCGATCAACCACAATGGCCACCTGAGGGTCAAACAAGTCTTCCGACAACCTGGCGGCATCCGCCTCCGTAGCTTCAATCGGGACGAGCATCCGGATGAGGACTACAGCTTCAAGCAGATGCAGGAGGAAGGGATCGCTATTTTGGGCCATGTGTTCTGGTGGGCCATGTATTCCAGGTGATCAACCCTCTCCATTGAAGCCCGCATCGTGCGGGCTTTTTTGCGCCCGTAGATTTTTTTATTAGCACAGCTATTTACAATGCATAGCAGCGCTGCTACTTTTTGCTCATGCCGGATCGACACCGGCCAGCAGCAAGGCAGCGATGGACAGGCCTCAACGGTCCAGAGGGTTGGCAACTGACCCGGGCGTGCAGCGTAAAGCGCCAATGCAGTTATCCAGCGGGTGAGTGCCGCGGCTGGAGGAACAACTACGAATGACCCCGGCCTGTCGCCAGTAGCGAGGCCGGGGCGATTTCACCGATTGGCCTTGGCGACAGGGCCAGACGGGAAGTCAATGGGAGAAATGCAATGCAGAGTCAGCATGAAATAGCAGGTGCATCGATCAGCGCGCCGACGCTGGAGGGAAGAGTTGAGGCTGCGCTGATGACCCTAGCCTGCCAGGGTGAGCCCGGACTGAGAACGAAGCTCGCGCTCATGCATCCCAGCCGGGACATCGATAAAGACAGTTGCTTGAAGTACGCCACCGTCGTGCTCAGTCGGACGATAGCTGCTTCATTACAAGCTTTGCCTCCTCAGAAGTCAGCGAGGATTTCGACAGCGTTAGCTGAATATCTCGCTTCAGAATTCGAATGTCCGTAACCCCATACCAGAAGCCATCCGACAGCTCGACAGCATCACCGATCTTTATCGCCTGATCAGTCTCTAGATGCGTGGGGTCCATATCGTCAGCGTCGTGTAGGTATTTCAACTTGAGCTTGCGCATATGCAGCTCGCCCTCCTTTGCAGGCTGTGTTGTGTGAGAGCGCTCAGCCTAGCGCAAAGCCCGTCACCTGGGCAGTGGTGAGCTGGCCGCCGGCCACCATTCAGCTTCATCCCCAGCGCAGAGCGCCCTGCCCTATCAATCAAGGGAAACAGTTCAACAGGACGCTCTGCGGTGTTGATGCCCAGTTGTAAACCCAAAGCTTACAACTGCCTCCCGACCTCAAGACCCCGAGACAACTCATGGACACGATCACCATCGGCGCATGGATAGGCCACCTCGGCCGTGGTCTGGCGCCTCGCGAATTGCAGTGCCTGCTGGACGTTGCCCAGGGCTTCACCACCAAGGAGATCGCCAAGCATTTCGAGATCTCGCCCGGCACCGTGGAGAAGCGCCTGGCGGCGGCCATGTTCAAGTTGGACGTGCCCCGCCGCGCCGCCCTGGTCGCCGAAGCCATGCGCCGCCAGATCATCAGCCCTCTGTGCATCGCCCTCGCCGGCCTCATCGCCATGCATGCGGTCATCGATGACGCTGACCCGATGCGACGTGATCGCCGGGTGCCAGAGCGGCGTACCGCCCAAGTTCGAATCGTTCGCAAGGCCGAGGCCTTCGAGCTCTACGCCTGACCATACCGAGGATCACAACATGCAAGCAGCCATCAAAGACAGCCAGGGCCAGCTCGACGTCCTGCGCCAAGAGGTCATCACCGCAACCGAGGCCTTCCGCAGCAAGTCGCGCTTCTTCGTCACCCAAAGCGGAAACGGCTGGGCCGTGGTCTCGGCGAGCGACAACCGCGTGTACGGCCGCAACGTCAGCTACCCGCAGGCAGTGCGTTACGCGCAGAGCCTGGAGCGGGCGATCGACGCCAAGGTCATGCCTGTCGCGGCAGTCATGCAGGCCAGGCACATCGGTGAGCGCGCAACCCGTTGGGTCAGCCTGTTTGCCCTGCTGCTGGTTGTGCTGGCCGGAGCGGCGTCAGCATGAGCCGGGGTGTCAACAAGGTCATTCTGCTAGGCGCGATCGGCCAGGACCCGGAGGTGCGCTATCTGCCCAACGGCAATGCCGTGACCAACATCAGCTTGGCCACCAGCGAGCAGTGGACCGACAAGCAGTCCGGGCAGAAAGTCGAGCGCACCGAGTGGCATCGCGTCGTGCTGTTCGGCAAGGTCGCCGAGATCGCCGGGGAGTATGCCCGCAAGGGCTCGCAGATCTACATCGAGGGAAAGCTGCAGACCCGCGAGTGGGAGAAGGACGGCATCAAGCGCTACACCACGGAGGTGCACGTCGATATCCGCGGGACCTTCCAGCTGCTGGGCGGCCGGCCACAAAGCCAGGACGGCGGTCAGCAGCAACCACGGCAGCAGCGCCCTGCCCCACAGCCTAGTCAGCAAGGCGTGCCACCCGACACCTTCGACGACGACATTCCCTTCGCACCGCTACCTCACCTCGCCGGGGCGTAGCCATGAAGCACCAGCATGCCCCTCACCCTGCGGCCTACTACCTGGGCCGCGCCTGCCGCGACAACGGACAGTCGAAGCACTCACAGCCCTACGGCTGGATGACCGTCGACTGCGGCTGGTGGTTGGCAGGCTGGAACGATCGAGACATGGAGCTCATCGCTTGAAACGCATCACCACCCGCGTCCGGCACGGCCGGCGCCAGCAACACATCAATCTGCCGCCCAGCGGCTTGGGAGGTAACGGCAATGGCGAAGACGCCAGCCCAACGCAAGAAGGAACAGCGCGAGCGCGACAAGCTCTCTGCAGAGGAGCGCGAAGCCAAGCTGCTGTCACGACAGATCGTCACGAAGCTGTATCACAACACAGATAAATCGCTCAAACGCGTAATGGCCCGCGCCGAGATTGAGGAAGAACAAGACCTGATATCTCGCCTCATACACGGCGCCGACCGACTAACGGACGCTCAGCTTTTAGACTTGATAAGCTTAACGTGACATGTAGTCGTGACAGGTCACGGTCACGACCGGTACCACGCGGCCTACAAGAAATAGACATCCTCAGGATTGAACGGCCTCGTGATGCTCTTAGATTCACTCGGGCAGTTCGAATGACCAATCATTCCAGTCCAGAATGGCTCGTCAAACCAATCGAGAAGATAGAAGTATCGGCAAGCGGCGATTAGCTCGGCCCGTCCCCAGACGGGTCCAGGGCGTGAAGCGCCACTCACATCGTAATGACTTTCCAAGTCATAGAAGGAAATCTTCTTACCTTCGGTCCAAAGATTATCCAGGAACTCAGCGAGCTCCGACAGTTGCGCCTCGCCTACGCGGAACTGATCACCGTAAGGCGTATGCCACGGTGCACCATCGTCGCCAAAGGGATAAACCCCTCTGTCCCAGGCGTAGGCATAAGCAGGAGAAATGTTTCTCTCGATTTTCGGATTTGCGAACAGCGCAAGCAGTTGAAAGCGCTGCATGTTAAAAAGCATTTCGGCCGTAGCAGTCATTTCATGTCCTCTTACCGGCTCCATGCCGGTCACCCGTAATACCCCATTCCAAACCAAATTGCCACCATGCCGCATCCGGCCACGGAGGGCGGCGCCATGCATGGAGAAAGCCATGACCCAGTTCTACCTGCAGGACAGTCGCACCGATGTTGGTGATGGTCTGATGTTCTGGGCCTTGGGCGGCGGATACACCACCAGCCTCGACAAGGCCGAGCTGTTCACCCTGGAGCAGGCCTGCAGCCACCGTGATACCGACATCCCATGGCCGAAAGACTACGTTGACGCCCGTGCACATCTCGGCGTCGACCACCAGTACATCAACCTGGACGAAGCCCGCGACCAGCTCAGCCCGGGATGTACTGTTGTCCTGCAGATCCCAGGGCACTGGAACGGTAACGATATTGCCTTGGCTAGGTGGCCGATAGGCCACACGTACCGATTCGAAAAGGCCCACCACCTCACGCTTGAGGCCGCCGAGGCGATAGGCAACAGCCCAGAGGAAGCGGTGATCTGGCCCTTGTCTTATCTCGAGGCAAAAGCAAGGCGCCTAGTGCACAAGCGGGACGTGAATATCAAAGACGCCCTGCGCGGTACCGGTATCGAAATGGCGGTACCGAGGAAGCAGCGCAAGCCATGGCAGAGGCCGCTCAACTGCCACGGCTGCGGACGCTTCGTCAGCTGGGACGGCCGATTCCTCAGCGACTGCCAGAACTGCGGCGCGAACAACTGCCCCTGACCCTCCTGCGCTGCCCGCCAGCGCCTTCCCCTATTCAACGATAGCTACTTTCGAACCTTGCCAATTAACTCAGCCAGCTTGTCCAAACCATCAAAAGTGGAAGGGATAGAATTTTCATCATTAACAATCCCACTGAAGACCACTTGTTCAAACCTCTCTAGAAGCCCAGGACTTACATCCCGGGCATCCTTCGAGTACTCGGCGTAGCTTTGCACGAACTGGCACAAAGTCATTCTTAGATCTATTTGAAGCAATTGCGCTTTAATAGACCTAAAGTTCTGCAGGGCCACTCTAAAGAAATACAAAAGCAATAACTCAAGACCTGCTAATGTAGCTAGCCCTACTGCGTCAAACTTGAAGCCAACCTCCCCACGAATCATCAGGACAACCTTAACAACAAATGGTAGCAGAAGCAAAAACCCCAACATAATCAGATAACGGAAATTCCACTTCTTCTCCAAAACTTTAGCAGACTTCATGTCTTTGAAACCCGAATACAACCCTACAAAATTGAAGGCTGTCTCGTAAGTCTCCAGTTTATCTGCTAGGGCTTTTACCCTTTCTTCTCTTGCTCCTATGGCGACTTCCGACTTTTCGCGCTCTTTTTCCGAGCGTTCAATCGTGCCAGGAAGATTTTTCAGCTCAACAAGACTTGGGTGGTACAGATAATGCTGTACAACGTTGACCAGCATTTGCTGACCTGCATACCTTATCTGAGAGGCAGCGATGCCTTCGTATTCAAAATCAGAAACGCGCTCTAATGCCTGCAAGAGATCGGGCGCTATCTGATTAGGTGTACTGAGCTGATATTCCATGAGAAATCGATAACAAGATGAGAACAGAGTCTCAATCTCGCTTCTCGACAAGCTCAGATCGGAAAGTTCATCTATGAATTTTTCACCTATAACAGTGATATTCATGATACATCGTTCATCAAAGGATCTAGGATCACGCTGAAGGTGAGCGAGAGCAAGCCCGATAAAGTAAAGCATAAACTTAAATCTTTCATCATCGCTATCTCTTAGCGCATCAAGCCCGCCTCGAACTTTAGCTAAAGAATTAGTGACAATTCGCCTTCGATTATCATCAGCAAAAAAATCCTCTCTTGCACTGCTCATAACCCCTCCTCTGCGTCAAACCAGAAAATATACCTTCGAGAATCCCCCATGCCCACAGAAAACCGATCCAGCAACACAGAGATGGTCAGCGACAGCGAAATGACCGAATGCCAGTTCCACAACAACTGCGGCGGATGGTGTGAGACCCGCCGTGAGCTGGAGCACAACTTGTGCGAGCACTGCCTGGAGGCACACGACGAGGAAATGGCGTCGCCCGCACAACAGCACAAGGTCGAGCCAGTGGCGTGGATTTATTCTCGCCCGGAAGGTCAAGTAGAACCTGTCGTCCTTCTCAATCGCGCCAGCGAAGGTGATCGCGGCTCCTGGGAAGAAACGCCGCTCTACACCCACGCCGATCCTGGCGATGTTGATCAGCTTTCGCAGGTCATTCGCGATCTCAATGATGAGCGTGACGAGATAGGCGCAGAGGTTGGGAGACTGCGCGCCAAGCTGGCCGAGCGGGATGCGCTGCTTGATCGTGTCGTAGATCACACCAATTTCTGGCATGACCACCCATACGCCGAAGTCGTTGAAGCCATCGCCAAAGACTACAAAGCCCTATCCGCCAGTGCAGAGCCGAGCGCGGCGGTTGAGATCGATGAGCGGGCGACGACGAAGGCGTTCCACGACTGGGCGTTCTACAAGAAGGGCGAAGCGATAGGCCGCATGGATGGCCAGCAAGCCGCACTTGAAGGATTCATTGCCGGAGCAGACTGGCAAGCCCGCGCCGCCCTGGAGCGCAAGCCATGAAAATCCACTGGGCCGTCCACATTGACTACGACCACGACGGCAACGACGACGAGCACTTCTCAGCCTGCGGCGTAGGCCGTGGCCACCGGGACGGCGAGGAATGGGAGTCGGCCAGGTTCAAGTCCGAAGTCACCTGCAAGACCTGCCTGAAGGTCATCGCCAAGCAAGAGCGCAAGCCATCCTGAGGCAAGAGTACATCTGTACTCCAGACACTCTAACCCCTCTATTTCGAGCAGGCGACCTTATCGAATTTCGGCTGGGTATCGGTGGCGATCCGGCGAGCCCGACCCACTCCCCAGGCCAGAGCCCTGGTCATGGATTCGCCTGGACGGGAATCAAATGCTTCCTCATGAAGGGCCATGCCAGTCGAGGCATATACCCCAATGAACATCTGCGTATTACCCGTTCGCGACAGCCGCACCTGTACATCAATGTGCGTTCCATCGCTGAGGGTCTCGTCGTGAGTACGGTGGTGGAGCGTTGGATCAGCCCACTCCCAGAAAACCTCACCGCGAATCCTCATGTCGGCCTCCTACGACTTTAGTTGTATGCGAAAGGTGAAATCTCACCATAGCGAAAGCGAGGCGGCCCGCAATCTTGGAATCGCGATTTGAGGAATGAATCGGACCGCCGGCCGATTTTCTTGTACTAATATCAATCACTTGTACAACTTACTGCCGCGATATAGCGGCCAAGGCACCTTTCTCGGCGCCAACGGCTCACCGGCCGCATCAAGTAACCCCTCCCACAACTACTCAAGCCCGCCGACATGCGCGGGCATGGAGAGCTATTGCCATCATCATCGACGACGTGATGACGGACAAAATCACGCTCCACGGCCTGGGCTTCGTCCAGGTGCAGCTGCAGGGCGACCAGCGCCTACACGTGTGGCACCCAGAACTGCCCCGCCGCAGCTGCTTCGAGCACTCGGCCATCCACGACCATCGCTTCAATTTCGTTTCGCGGATCCTGGTCGGGAAACAGATCAACCACTGCTACGACATGCGCCGCCTGGATGACGGTGAATTCGTTCTCTATCTGCACGAGGGCGCGCGTCAGGCTGGCGGCGGTAGACCGTGGACCCCGGACGGCAGGGCCAACATGGTGCACCACTCGACATGCATCATTGCCGCGGGCGATGTGTACACCACCAGAGCCTACGAGTACCACCGGACCGAGCCAGGCGGTGACGGACGAGTGGCCACCATCATGCAGAAGCGCGGCGAGTACCCCGCCGGCGCCCACTCCACCTGCCGTTACGGCGTCAAGCCGGACACGGACTTCGACCGTTACCAATGGCCCGCCGCCCGACTCTGGGAAGTCGTGCGCGACGTGCTGCTGGCCTGACCACCAACCTGCCGCCACCGGCGGCGTGGAGACCATCCCATGAACAAGTCTTCCTGCCTCATCACGAAACTACTGGGCCATCCATACCGCAAGTTCGGCCACTGGTGGGTGATGTCGAATACCGGTCGTTTGGCCGGACCAACAAAACACAGCTCATGTTCAGGACCCAGGAAGGCGCTAAGGCGGCCCGGGTTGGGCAGAGCTTTGTGGCTTGAAGCTGCGCCAGGAGAACCGTATGCAAGATGAAGATAGACAGCCATTGACCTATGTATCAGACAAGGTCCCGGAGAAAAAAATGGCAGAGCTGATCGGTATTACTCAGCGGGCACTTGAGGGGAAGAGAGTCAGGGGCGTCATCCCAGAGGGTGTTTGGAAAAAAATCGACAGCAGAATTTTCTATAGCATCAGGAGATATGAAGCATGGCTGGAGGGGAACTGGGGCTACCCACTGGAGTCGAGTTCATCGGGAAGTCAATCAGGATCCGTTTTACTATCAACGGAACTCGTAGATCCGAGACCCTTGCGCTCCCGCAAACCGCCAAGGGCGTCAAAACAGCATCCGATCTACGTACTAAGGTAATTAGTCTATCGAAACTCGGGGTTTTAACGGATCAGACTTATTCTGAGCTTTTCCCAAATACGACGTATGTCACATCAAGCCATGACTTGACATTCAGCGAATTCGCTCAGTCATGGCTAGATAGACTTGAAGTAGTCAAGCCAACAAGAGAAAACTATAGAATAAAGCTGAACCTCTACTGGATGCCTCATTTCGCAACAAGACCAATAAGTTCTATTAACACCTTACTAATTCGGGAAAAAATAGCGAAAACGCGCTGGAAGAGTCAATCACTCAAAAGGATAGCCATCTCCGTCTTGAAAAGACTGTTAAAAGCAGCTGTTATTGATGGAATTCTGGAGAAGAACCCAGCAGATCCAATCCAGCTTCCAAAGAATAGCAATAAACAGGTAGAGGCATTTTCGGCCGAGGAGGCAAATAAAATAATTGCCTGGATGTATGATAACCTTCAGGATCGAGCAAAGATCTTCGGAGCCTTCTTTGAGCTAGCATTCTATACAGGAATGAGAACTGCCGAAATCATGGCTCTTAAATGGAGCGAAATTGATTTCGAAAAGAGAACCGCATACATCTGTAGGATTATCTCAGGAGGTTCAGTTGAAGAACGGACAAAAACCAAGAAATCGCGTACAATTATGCTAAACAGTAGAGCAATTGGTGCGCTTGAGTTCATTAAAAACTTCAAGCAGGAACGATCGAAAAGAAAGATAAAAATGGTGCACGATTCGCCATTTGTATTCCAGCCATCTAGCGCTGCGGAATATATAAAATGGCCTACAGTCCCGGGTCACCATTTCAAAGTCGCGCTAAAAGCTCTTGGGCTACCAGACCGCCCCCAGTACAACTGCAGGCACACCTATGCAACCATGTGCCTCATGGCCGGTATGGCGCCCGCTTTCATCGCTGGCCAGCTTGGCCACAATGTCCAGATACTTTTGTCTACCTACGCAAAATGGATTGGCTCCTCAGGGGACTGGGGAGAGCTGGACAAGCTTGAGGCTCGTATAATTGGTACAGAATAGGTACAGGCTATTTTAGGGCGTCCCGTAAGCCTCTGTGAATGGCGCCCTACGTGCCGTTTTGTACAGTCTCATTGAAACTGCTCAATTCAGAGCTATGGCTGCGCTCACAGGCGACGAAGCATATAAAGAACCCGCACAGCGACGAGCCAACGTATTCAAGAATGCCTATCCGCTCCATCTTGTAAAAACGCCGACAGGATTGCAGATCCAATTTTCGATGATAGGTGCGCCTAATGCATACTGGACAGACACTTACCCTGTCACCGTCGATTGCCAGGTTAAGGGGAAAACAGTATCAATCACAAATCGTGATGCTTATAGCAAAAAGCCACTTGCTGAGCGCATGATTCTAAGACTTCCAGTCAGTAAAACCCCCGAACGCTGCGATGTTTCAGTACATAGCAACGTACAAGTAGAGATATATTCGCAAACCGAATTCAAGACGCTCAATTCATTCAGCGAGGACATCATCACTCTGTCGCCGACTGCATCCTTACAGGGAACACTGACAGAAGAAAATATACTAAAAGTATCTCCCGCCCAAGGCGAAAATGCTCAGGCGGGTGAAGCCAGAGCCACGTTCGACATCAATCGAGACGTATCAAGTGCTGAGCAAGTTGCATTCATAATTCACACGACCAGAGACTCACAGCTTGGTATTATTCTGGAAGGAAAAAATGGAACTAGGGCTTCGAGTTACTACCCGATTCTTAAAGCAGGACGTGACAATATTGTCATATTCAATAAGCTAGGCTTCAACAATGGCGCAGAGTTAGACAAGCATATTGCGAAAATTATGTTTAGATTCTACACCAAACCTAACACCGCCGAATTCGAGGTAAAGGTAAAAGAAGCATCTGTAATACGAAACACAACCAACCTCGAAAGCTTCTTGAAGCGAAATAAAGACGCTCATTTCCCTCAGCAATAAAAAATCCGCCATCCTTGGGATGGCGGATTCCTTATCCCTTATTCGAGCCGCCGTTGTTGATAGACCCAGTCAACGATATCTCCATCCGGGTTATATCCACTCACTGTCTCACGCAAAATCTGCCTCACACGCCCAAAATCTTCATTTGACAAAGCTGTAAGCAACGAATCCAATTTACTCTTTAGCACTTCCCAGCTGATGAAATCTTCTGCAGCCCTCATGATCATTGGGTGCGGAGTGGCGGTAACATTATCGCCAATCAACAGCTCTTCATAAAGTTTTTCACCTGGACGCAAACCGGTGAACTCAATCGCGATGTCACCGTGCGGGTTCTTTTCAGACCTTACACTAAGCCCAGACAGATGAATCATTTTCTCCGCAAGCCTGGCGATCATCACTGGCTCGCCCATGTCCAGCACGAATACATCCCCCCCCTGCCCCATGGACCCAGCCTGGATGACAAGCTGAGCCGCTTCGGGAATGGTCATGAAATAACGGGTGATATTCGGGTGCGTGACGGTGAGTGGCCCACCTGCCTTAATTTGCTTGTGAAACAGCGGAATTACAGAACCAGAAGACCCTAAGACATTGCCAAAACGCACCATAGTGAAACGGGTCTTATTGACACTGGCTACATTGAGCGCATTTCCATAGAGGACCGGGGCGACTTCACGGCTCAGCGCTTGGAGGACAAGTTCCGAAAAACGTTTCGTACTCCCCATCACATTAGTGGGGCGCACAGCCTTGTCGGTAGAAATTAGCACAAAATTCTCAACATTCGCCTGCAGCGAAGCTTGGGCCGTGCATAACGTCCCCATGACATTATTGAGAATACCTTCGGCGATATTGTGCTCCACCATGGGAACATGCTTATAGGCTGCGGCATGGTAGACCGTATTTACGTGCCACATGCACATCAAATCGTAAAGCTGCTTCTGGTTGCGCACCGACCCCAGGAACGGTAATACCCGTATCGGCAAGGCTTCGCGGTTAACGCGCTGCTCAAGCTCACTCAGGATACTGTAGAGATTGAATTCACTGTGCTCGAACAATAGCAAGGTGCGGGGGTGCAACGATAGAATCTGGCGGCATAACTCAGAGCCGATCGAACCACCCGCACCTGTAACCATTACAACTTGACCGGTGATGCAGCGGGCCAATAACTCACTTTGTGCCGGCACGGCATCACGCCCCAACAGGTCGGCAATGTCAACTTCCTGGATATCATCCACCTTGACTCGACCGCTAGCCAAGTCCATGAAACCAGGCACGCTGCGAACATGGAGTGGAAAGTTTTCAAGATACCCAAGCACTTCTCTACGACGGGCACGACTGGCCGAGGGGATTGCCAGCAGAATTTCATCTGCTCCGGTGAGATCAATCATCCGTTGCACATCATTGCCACGAAAGACCTGCAATCCAGAAATCACACGGTCAACCAAACTTTCATCATCATCGATGAACGCCACTGGCTGCATCATTCGCCCCATGCGCAACGCCACCGCCAACTGGTTGCCAGCAGCACCCGCACCATAGATGGCCACTTTTGGTAGTCCGTTATCACGATTGGTGAACGGTACGTGCTGAGTCGCAGCAAACCAATCACCGAGAAAATACTGGCGCATTATCAACCTTAACCCGCCGAGCAAGACGAGGCTGAGCCACCAATAATTGAAGATGATTGAGCGTGGCACAACAATTTTGTGATTGCTGTACCAATACACGATTAATGCTAGGACGAGCGCTGACAGACTCACGGCCTTAAAAATGACAATGAGTGCATCGTTACCAAAGTAGCGCATGACCGCTCTGTACATGCCAAAGCGAACAAAAATCGGGATCGCAATGATAGGCGCAACAGCAAACAACCATAAATGGGTGAACACGGGGTTGATCTCTTCGATGCCGAGCCTGACGACAAATGCCAGCCACATCGCGATCCAGACCAGGAAGACGTCGGTGACCACCTGTATCGCCCTCTTATAGCGACGCGGCAGTGACAACATCCGTGATCTCAATTTATCCATTGCCCGACTCAACCTCACATGAACATTTCACTCGTCCCCGTCCTAGCGTGGCGGGAGAATTAATTTTGTCACTTTACAGCAGGCACGCGCATTAGGGCTTTTCCACAGTACCTGCCTTGTAGACAACCGCCAAAAGGCAAAGTGGCACATAGGCAATCAAGATGCCAAACAATCCGCTCATCCACCCCAGCGCTACCGCAACGGCCAGCGGCAGCAACCATAGGGTGTTGATGGCCAGGACACCTAGCGTAACCGGCAAATGGCGACCGTAACGACGCGAGGCGAACTGGTATCCGTGACTGCGGTGTGCCTCATAGACTTTTTCACCCCGACCCAATCGACGGATTAAGGTGTAGGTAGCATCCACCACAAAGACTCCGAGCAGTATCAGCCAGCTCCATAACAACGACGGGCCAGACCAGGCAGCCTGTAGCGCCAGAGCGGCAATGATCACACCCAGAAAGCCGCTCCCGGCATCCCCCATGAAAATGCGCGCAGGAGGGAAGTTCCAGATCAGGAATCCGGCTACCGAAAAGGCCAACAATAATGGAATACCTGCCAGCATCGCATGGCCTGTCAGCCAATAGACCAAGGCACCTCCCCCACACACGCCGATGGCCTCGACACTGGCGATGCCGTCAATCCCATCCATGAAGTTATAGAGATTCAGCATCCAGACAAGGTACAGCAACGCCAGAATATGGCCCAGCCATCCCAATTCGACGGTGTGGCCAAACATGTCAACGGGAGGAAAGCCACCGGTCCAGAACAAAATCCATACCGCAGCCGAGAAATGCCCAAGTAACCGCCAACGTGCGGCGATATGCCCGTGGTCATCCAAAAAACCGAGTAGTGCCACACCTGCGCCAGCCCCCAACAAGGCTACGCCCCAGCCGTCAGCAATCCCGCCGGTAGAAAGCATCCACACCAATGCCGCCAGAAAAGCCAGCACAATCGCCACACCTCCTCCCCTTGGAGTGGGTTGCGTATGGGAGCTACGGGCATTCGGCACGTCTATCAGCTTGCTCGCCAGTGCATAGCGACGCAACGCCCAGGTCGCAACGAACGAAAACGACAAGACCACCAAGCAGGCAATCGTCCAGATCATCATCAGAATGGAAACCCTTGTTCAAATTCGGCGCATTTACCAGTCAGGTATTTCGATGCACCGGCAGTCATCCGCGAGCCTTTTGGCGGGAGATGTATTCACGGCCAGCTTTTCGCAAACCTTCGAGAGTGTTTTCGCTGGACTGCCAGCCAAGCAAACGATATGCCTTGGAGGCATCGACCTGCAAAGAGCCACAGAGTTGTTCATACATTGCAGCTTTGCCCAACATGAGTAGTGCGAGCCTAAGCAACCCCACCGGGAAGGCAAACAGAAGTGGGCGCTTGCCCATGCCCTCTCTCAGAGCCATTATCATCTGCGCTGTGGAAACATCCTCCCCATCAGCGACCAAGAACAACTCACCTGCGGCGCGGGGGTGTTCAGCGCACAGGACGAGAAAATCAACTATATTCCTACGGGAAATCAGACTCCGTGCATTGTTGACGGTGCTCAGCGGCAACGGTAGACCACTCGCAACAAGCTTCAGTAGACGGCCGAAGTTACCAGGAGCATTGTCGGCGTAGATCAGAGGTGGCCGGACAATAACAAGCTCCATACCCTTGCCCTCGAGCAACGCCATCAACTCTTGTTCCGCTTCATATTTTGAAACCGCATAGGGGGCATGCGGCCTGGCCGGCGAATCCTCGATGAAGGCCTGCTGAGAAGTGCTGTTACCGTTTACACCAATAGAACTGACAAACACAAAACGCTTTACCCCGGCGTCAAGTGCACGGCAGGCCAATCGAATGGTCGCGTCTCGGTTGACCTCACGGAACGCCGTTAGCGGGTCAGCAGCCGTGTCATCCAGCATATGCGCGCGCCCGGCCAGATGAATGATGCACTCCACGGCCGGAAAGCCATCGACAAATGCTGTGGGATCGGAAAGATCGGTTTCAATATACGTAACTTCGGGCAATCGTTCTTCGATCCGCCGCACAACTGCAACCACGCCATGACCGGCTCTCACTAGTTCACGACACAAGGCCGACCCCACGAACCCAGAAGCCCCGGTAATCATGATTTTTTTCATTCTGGCCTTCCACTGCCAAGCCCCTGCACGACCTTGCGCGCTAGCTTCTCATAGGTGTAGTGCCCCAGCACCGCATCATGCCCCCTACGCCCCATCGCCCGGCGCTCATCCGCGCTCAGCGGCAAGAGGCAAGATATAGCAGCTGCAATATCTTCTGCAGAATCCGGGTCGGCAGAAACACCGCAGTCATAGTCCCCCACCGGATCATTTCCAGCTTTGCAGGCAAAAATGACGGGTAAGCCGACCAGCATGTAATCCCACAATTTGTTGGGACTGACGCCAAAGCGAAAGATCGGTTCAGACTTGAGAGAGATGTAACCCGCCGACGCCAGCTTGAGAGCAGCCATCACCACTTCCTTGGGTTGCTGCTCGAAAAACTCCACCAAGCCGCTGGCGTCCTGCGAGGCAATTGCCTTTAACTGCTCTTTGCGCTCGCCCTTGCCCACCAAGATGATCCTGACATCAGCCTCACGCTCGGCCAGCAACTTGGCGGAACGCACCAACCCCTCGAGTGCGTTGGGTTCGCCGTGGGCGCCCGCATAGATCACGACGAAGGTACCTTGTGCCCTAAGTGATTTCACATGCTGAACGAAACCACTCTCATGCACGGCCAGATCAGGCTGGGCGTCACTGCTGTCTACACCATTCGGGACCCACATGAACTTACCAGCCGCAAGCCCTTTGCTAGCCATATGA
Organism: Pseudomonas sp. CK-NBRI-02; assembly: GCF_008124495.1. Classification (NCBI taxonomy): domain Bacteria; kingdom Pseudomonadati; phylum Pseudomonadota; class Gammaproteobacteria; order Pseudomonadales; family Pseudomonadaceae; genus Pseudomonas; species Pseudomonas sp. CK-NBRI-02. The sequence goes on from NZ_VSJH01000006.1 coordinate 288,509, forward strand.
GGCTCAGCGCAGGGTAGCAGGCTGATGACTTTGTCAGCCCGAGCATAAGCGAACCGCTCGATCCAGCCGGTAACGCGCACCAAGGGGTTGCTGGCTTTCAGCCCGCCCAACTCAATCAGGCTCAAGGGCCAGATATCGCGCACCTCGAATACGAATTTCGCCCGGAGCAGTCGAGCGGCCAACCAGCAACTGATTACGCCAAATGGATGGGGCGAGGAGTAGATAATCGCGTCCGGACGCCCCCGTTTGAACGCCTGACCGATGCAAAATGGCAACAGCATCACGGCAAACATCAGCATCGACAACATTCGGCCCAAACCATTCCCCAGATAGCGCAAGGTCGGCACATAGACGTACTCGGTCCCATTCACGTCGGCTGTCCCAGTGCGCTTTTCATCCGGCTCAAGTAGATGGTGATAACCGGCGGAGATGACCACCGAACGGTGCCCTGCTTTATTCCAGAATTTGGAAAAATAATACGGTCGCCAGTAACGACCGACTCCAGGGCCACCAGCGTAGGGATGCACATACCAGACGTTCATGAAACTCGATAAACCTTGTGTGGGTATTCAGGGTGCGAAGCGTTACAGTTTGGCCAAGTACTCCGCAATCCGGCCTGCCGCCTGACCACCGCCATACAGTTGGCCATCGTCCTGCACCTGCTTGCCCAGACTTGCGCTGGCTGCGTCAACGATCTTGTCGCGGTCCGCTCCCACCAGAATATTCGCGCCACAGGTTACCAGTTCGACCCATTCAGTCTGGTCACGCATCGTGACGCAAGGCTTACCAAAGAAGAAGGCTTCTTTCTGAACCCCGCCGCTGTCGGTGAGCACCAGACCAGCGCGCTGAAGCAGCCAGATCATTTCCAGGTAACCAACAGGGTCGATTACTTGGACCTCCAGCTTGAGTCCTAGACGCTCGATGACCCCTCGGGTACGCGGGTGCAAAGGTAGAATGACAGGGGCTGCATTGCGCTGCAGTAAGTTCAATGCTTCCACGATCGAGGTGAGACGGGCAGGGTCGTCAGTATTTTCCGCACGATGCAAAGTCGCAAGAATGAAACCGTCCTCAACGGAAATCCCCGACGGGGCACTAGCACGCTGAGCAAAAAATAGGGCGCTGTCCTGCATCACATCGCCAACATTCAGGATTTTTACCGGCTTGTGCTCGAAACCTTCACTTTTGAGGTTATCGATAGCCACTTGGGTCGGGCAGAACAGAATGTCGCTGACCTGATCGGTGAGGATACGGTTAATCTCTTCAGGCATACGCATGTTGAAGCTGCGCAGCCCCGCTTCGATGTGTGCAGTCGGCACATGCAGCTTGGACGCAGCCAACGCACCCGCTAACGTGGAGTTGGTGTCGCCATAGACCAGCACGCGATCAGGCTGTTCTTTCAAGATGACGTTTTCGATTTCCATCAGCATCCGACCGGTCATCTGCCCGTGGGTGCCGCCATGGATGTCCAATTGGTAGTTGGGTTTCGGAATACCAAGCTGCTCAAAAAAGATATCCGACATGTTGGCATCGAAATGCTGGCCGGTATGCACAATGACCTCTGTCAGTGCAGGCTGCTGCATAATTGCCTTGGAAACCACGCTTGCCTTGATGAACTGAGGGCGTGCACCGATAATGGTTAGGACTTTCATTCAAAATCTCACTTGTTCAGTAGCTCGGTATAGAACTGCAGTAGCTTGCGCCCTTCTAGATCCCAGTTATAGCGCTCGTTCACAGCGCGCTGACCATTACGGCCCAAGGCTGCGGCTTCCTCTGGGTGAGAAACTAGGTAGTCAATCGCCTCTGCAATGGCTGTCGGCTGCAACGGGTCAACACAAAGCCCGCAATTACTACCCTCGATGATTTCCCGCCAAAGGGGGAAGTTCGAAGCGATGACCGGAATACCCGACGACATATACTCGAACATCTTGTTTGGTTGGGCATCTATGTGGTTAGGCAACGGATGAAACGTCACCAAACCGGCCAAGGAACTACCCAACACGTCCCGAACCTCTTCGCGGTCCAACTGCCCATGCTCGTTGACTGCCTGCCAACCCCTAAGTGTTTTCGCTTCGCGTTCAACGTCAGGCTCAGAAAATCGGCCGACAAGGTTCAACCTCGCTCCGGTCTTCACCAACGCCAAACTGTTGATCACCTCACGAATGCCACGAATGGACGTTATACCGCCCACATAACAAACTTCGTTTTTTTTGTGGGTCCAAGGCACCATCGCATCCAACTCCCCCAACATCGGGAAATTATTGACATCCAAGACATTTTTATTGATATTCTTAAATTTGTCTCGAATATGCGGTGTCGCAGTGAGGATCGCATCCAGCTTTCGGCAAGCATATTTCTCATAGCCTGAAAACACGCCCGCCACAATTCGCCTCGCCAGAGGGTGCAAATACGGCTTACTCAGCAATTGCTTGGGGACATCTTCATGGGAGTCGAAGATCACTTTCTTGCCATGCTTTTTCAACCTGACACCGACAGGTATCAATTCAGGATCATGCAGCTGATAGATATCGGCCTGCAAGGCCAGCGCACGATCATGGACTTTACGAGTAGTCTTGAAGATCCGATTCAAACGACCAGATAGTTTGCCGACGTCAATAATACGCACGCCGTCCTTGACCTCGTCACCCTTTCCATCAGCCACGATCAGGCACACCTCGTGCCCCGCCTGGGCCAATGTCCTGCATTGCTTGCGGAAAATACGAATATCGTAGCGCGAGTGAACCGATGTGAGGTGAGCAATTTTAGACATGCCTGTTCCTTATCCGTCAGGAATAGACATTGATACGACGCCCCAACAGGCGCTGCACCAGCAGTTGAATTTTCTTTGCGCCCTGCTGCCGCGAGTCCCAATTTGCAAAGTCGGAATACTCGTGAATCGGCGCCTTCATCAAAGCCTCGAACTGCGCCTGTGTAATACGCATTTTTTTGCAGAAGTACTCGATATCCAGTTGAAGCTCAGCCGGATCATAAAGAGGTTCTGCAAGCTTATGTTGGGCTTCGTCTCGAGTCATCTGCCCAGAAAGAATCATGCTAGAGTAGTGGAGTTTGCGCTTATCATAACCAAACTTGGTAGGCAGATAATAATTTTGGAATAACTTGGTAAAAATAGACTCTCCATGCTTACGCGCATAGGACCGATAGCCTATTGTTTCCTGCAGGTAGGCTTCAGCCTTGGCCTTATCATAGTTCATGAAGTTCAAGGGCCGAACCGTGCGCATGCCTTTGACGAACGGGTACCAGAAGTAGTATTCAAAAAAGCTGATGGTCTTATAGTCTTTCAGCGGCCGCTCACCATACTTCTTATGAATGGCTTTCAGATTGATCGCATCCATCGCACTGCCGTGCCATGTATCTGGAAACACCGCTTCAGTTGCGAGATTTCCGCCACTAAGAATATATTTGATATTATTCTTGACCGCAAAATGATACATACTTGCAAAGAAGGCATGATCCTGCGGCACATCTTGGTTAGCGACGGCCGCTTTCATGTAAGCAAGTTGTAAGTCACGAACTTCTTCCCAGTTCATCACATGCGTGTGCAGGTCATAACCGCAGTGCTTGATGATTTTTTCGATGTTGCTAACAGCCAGTTCACTGTTCCAACCTGCATCCACATGCACCACCAATGGACGCAGCCCCAAGTCTTTGACTTTCACAGCAAGATAGGAACTGTCCACACCGCCGCTAAGACCAATGATACAGTCGTAGTCTTTGCCAGCACCTTCATTCTTAATCTGATCGACAATCTTCTGCAGGCGCTGTTCACCACTGCCATCGGAGAACAATTGCTTGGACTGGACGTTGTCAAATTTATGGCAGTGATTGCACACTCCCGCATCATCGAACACGATTTCAGCGTCAGATGTATCCATGACACAGCGCGAACAAACCTTCACCACTCCCAACCTCCTGAAACGTTCTCATTGGCCTGTCTGTTGAGGTGCCTCACCAGCAGACCTGAATTTTGTTGTCAATCAAGGCAGCGGCCCGCCCCAAAGCAAGGGGCTCTCCAGTCCACGAGACTGCCTTTCAGAAATTTCAAATGCGCTTACCCGGCATTCAACTTGTTGATGTCCGGGTAACTGATCAGTACGGCACGATGCTTGCCGTGGAACACAAAAAGACTACCTGCGGCCACAGCCGAAACGCCGGTACGGTCAAAAAGGTCGGTCAGATCGGCCATAGAGCCTGCGCCACCGCAAGCGATGACAGGCACGTGTACTTGCGAGACAACGCTTTCGACCAGTGCGGTGTCAAAGCCCTTCTGCGTGCCGTCTCGATCTACCGAGTTCAGGAAAATTTCGCCAACACCTGCCGCCTCAAGCGCCTGCGCCCAGTCCACCGGGGAGCGCTTGGTATCTTTCATTCCGTTGTCGGAGTATACAGAATAACCGCCCCAGAATCCCTTACGACAATCCATGGACCCAACGACACTCTGTGAGCCGAATTTGTCGGCAATCTGCCGGATGAGCGCCAAGTTGGCGAAAGCCGCTGTATTGATTGAAATTTTCTCGATACCTAGCTTGAAAATTCGCTCGGCATGGTCGAGGGTCTTGATCCCGCCCCCGTAGCAAATAGGCATGAAACACTCACCCGCCACCTCCGCGATCAGCTCGTAGTTCGGCTCACGGTTAAGCCGGGAGGCCTCGATATCGAGCAGCACCAACTCATCAACTTCCTTTTCGTTGAAGATGCGTATGGCGTTGATGGGGTCACCCACATACTTGGGGTCTTTGAACTTCACGGTCTTGACCAGACCGCGATCTTGGATTAACAAACAGGGAATAACGCGTTTCCTGACCATTAGACCAGCTCCACGAAATTCTTAAATAGCTGCATGCCAAATTTGTGACTTTTTTCCGGGTGAAACTGAAAACCGAAAATGTTTTCCTTGACTACCGCCGCCGCAAATTGCTGATCGTAGTTTGAGGTCAGCAAAATATTCTCCACCTGCCGAGGCACCATATAATAACTATGGACGAAGTAGAACCGACTCATTTGGTCTATACCGGTCAGAATGGGGTGCTGCCGCTGCGGCGTGACTTCGTTCCAACCCATATGGGGCACTTTACGGCCCTCTCGCTTCTCGAAAAGAACTACATCCATATCGATCCAGCCAAGACCAGGCTCTTGTCCTTCTTCGGAGCCATTGCCCAGCATCTGGCTACCCAAGCATACCCCCATCACGGGCTTGCACTTGTCTAACGCCTGTTCGTTAAGCACCTCCACCAAGCCGCTGTTCCGCAGTGTCTGCATACCAGCATCGAAAGCTCCAACACCCGGCAGAATGAGTTTGTCTGCCTGTTGAATGTCTTCCGGACTGCTGGAAGCCTTGGCATTCGCGCCCACGCGCTTCAGCATGTTCAGGACCGAAGCAATGTTCCCCACACCATAATCAACAACAACAATCACTTGACATCTCCCTTGGCGCAGTGGAAGGACATCCAGAAATAAATGAAATACATAGCGGCATAGCCCACTGAGTAGAGCCACAACACCGCATCCACGGTCACTGGCAATGTAAAGCAGGCGACTGTCAACACCAACAAAGCCAACTGCCAGAACAAATCCAGATTCTGACGTTGGGCAATATAAATCGTATAACTGAGTGGGCTAACAATAAAGCGCATGTAAAAAAGTGGGATCATCAATACGGCGTAACGCCCCGACTCTGCCCAGGCCTCACCAAATATAAAACCAAACGCCCACTCACCCACAAACCAGAATGCAATGAAGGGAGGTAGCGCCAGCAACGCCAGCAATTTGAACGTTTTCAAGAAAACGCTTCGGCAACTCCCAGTATCCCGAAAGTCCCGAGCGGCCTGTTCTTTGAACACATCAAGGACTGAGGCAGCCAAAAGCGAGATCGGCGCCCCCATGATCTTGAGCGTCAAGGCAAACCAGCCCGCACTCTCGCCGCCGAATTTTGTCGCCAATAGAACAACCGGAATTTGGCTTGCGACTGTATTGATCAGATCGGCAGGCAAGGAAAATTTCGGGAAGTTCATAAACTGTACCGCCACTTGGCGAACGGCTCGAGACGGCGTGGCGGCACAGGCAACGAACAACGGCTTGCCCACCCAGAATGCGGCCAAGACAGTGGCCACCAGCACACCCCATAATTGGCCGTAGATCAGCCCCGAAACTCCCCCTACGAGATAAGCAGCTGAAACCTGGCCAATGGCAATGCAAGCAGCAAGACTTACGCGCGCGCCCCCTAATCTATTGAAGGCCTGCTGAAAGGTGAGCAATGACAGGACCAACTTGTTTGCACCCAACCCCAGGGAAACCAGCGCCAGCGCCAACCAGAACTCACCGACCACGCCAGGCATCGAGGACACGAACTGCTCGGCCAGGACAACCCCCACAGCGACTACGACCGACACTACCAAAATGAGCTGCAGCACTAGCTTCACCACGGCATGGAATTCGTCATTGCCTCGTGTGGAAAAGATTGCCAGTTCATATCGCCCGGTGACCACGACAGCAAAGATGGTGGCGAACGAAAGCCATACGCTAAATGCCCCCATTTCCGCTGGAGAGTAGAGCCGGACCAACAACAGTGTGACACCAATAGTGATCAATTGGGCACCCAGCGTACCTGCCAGCACACGCACAACTCGATTGATGAATACCGCTCTCATGGCACTCTCTTCAATGACAGCTTGAATGGGAAGGAGATGAGCACCAAGAACATCAACATCACGAATACTCCCGACCCCAAAAGCACAGTCAACAACGATTGTTCAAGGATTTTCGTCGTAAATAGCAAGGCAACCGGAATGGCCATGAACGCCCGGTATCGTGAAAAAAGGAAGTTCATGAGTATGACGATGGCCGCCACCACCAACGACTCCACCCAAACACCCAGATAACCCGCCTGCATGTAAGCAATCGCAAAAAAATTCACATTCGCATTCATGCTAGGATTATTATAAATCTCGCTCCCCAACCGAAACGTCAATGTTTCCGCACGCCCCTGGCCAAAGAAGACCCCCAGCAACGTATCACTGTAATAATTGGAGCCGAACTGCGTCACAAATTGATCCACCGCGCCTAACAAAGTAGAAGGCACGATAAACGCGCGCCGCAACAGGTAGTCATTCAGGTACGAATATCCTAATACCTCATGCTCCAACGCCCCCATCAGCAACAAGGCGAGTAATGCACCGACGATCCAAGAAACACTGACCCGACCAAATTTCCGAAAATACATCATTAGGCCGTAGATCAGAATGAGCACTATAAACGGATACTTCTGCCCAAAAGCCCCCCACAACACCAACGCGTTGAGCACACCCAGAGCGACATAAAGCCATTTCCGTTTGTAGACCCCCCAGGCGAAGAGCACAGGAAAGAAAGCCTGAGTACCGATTGAAGACAAGTAGCCATTGACGGAGCCTGCAGCAAACACCTCTCGCGCAACCGCGCGACGAAGATATTGCCCAGCATAATCGAGCGAAAAATAGCCGGCGCTTTTTAAAAAAATAAATGTCAATACGGCCAGATTGAGCACCGATAGCAGTATCAATACTCTACGACCCTGGTTCTCACGCTGCCCATCACTGCGGGGCAAAAACCTGATCTTGTTGGCGGTGCCAATGAGCAAAATGCCCAAGGCCACCGCCAACGGTACGCCCGACCACGGTTGGGCATCGGGCGAAAATTGATTGGCTCCATTGAGTACAAGTGCGTGTGGTACCAACACCACGATCAACAAAGTCACCAATAGGTCACCCGGTCTACGGATGTCACCACCGCATAATACTGCGCAGATAAACGCCAGCACAAGCAGGTATGGATACAGCCCGAAATTGGCAGTCTTCTTTGCCGCTCCCATATACTCATAGAGAAAAAATATGTAACTATTATTCACCCACACTACCGCAGAGAAGTAGGCGAATAATAATAGGGTATTCAGCAGGACAGACCTGTCGATCCGAGCAAGTATATACATGCGTCAGTTCGTCAACGCAGCACAAATGGTATCGATGGACGCCTCATCCAGATAAGGGTGCATAGGCAGACTCATCACGCGAGTGGCAATCTGATCGCCAACCGGCAACATGCAGGTTTCATCCGCAACTGCGGGCTGCTTGTTGAGAGGGATCGGATAATGAACGGCAGTCGGTACACCTGCTGCTTGCAGGCGCTTCTGAACGGCATCTCGCTCGTCCACTTGCACGGTGTATTGAGCGTACGCACTGACGTTGCCAGCTTCGATGAAGGGCGTGCTATCGACCCCCGCCTGCTTGAGCACTGCGTCGTACCACCCCGCCACCTGCTGACGCAGGGCAATTTCCTCTTCGAAAATCTCCAGCTTCGGCAACAAGATAGCCGCCTGCAGCGTATCCAGACGACTGTTCACCCCTACTCGAATATGGTGGTAACGTCGGTCTTGGCCATGACGCGCAATTTGACGGAGAACAGTGGCCAGCGCCTCGTCATTAGTGAAAATCGCGCCACCGTCACCGTAGCAACCTAATGGCTTACTGGGGAAAAAGCTTGTGCAGGCGATGGTGGTGAGATTGCACGAGCGCTTGTCTTTATAGGACGCACCAAAGCTCTGCGCAGCATCCTCAATGACCGGAATGCCGTATTTGGAGGCGATTGCATTGATGGCATCGAAGTCCGCGCATTGGCCATACAACGAAACCGGAATGATCGCTTTGGTCCGCGGCGTAATGGCCGCTTCAAGCAGCTTCGGATCAAGATTGTAGGTGCGAGGGTCGACGTCTACGTAAACCGGCTTAGCCCCCAACAATGCGACCGTCTCGGCCGTTGCGATGTAGGTGAAACCTGGCGTAATGACTTCATCCCCTGGGCCGATACCCAAGGCCATCTGTGCAATCTGTAGGGCATCAGTGCCATTTGCACAACTGATGCAGTATTTGGCGCCTACAAAAGCAGCGAGGCGCTCCTCGAGCACTTGTACCTCCGGCCCCAGAATGTACTGACCATGGCTCAGTACCCGTTGAATACCGGCGTCGATCTTATCCTTGATGCGCGCCTGCTGACACTTCAGGTCAATGAACTCAATCATCTCAAACACCTACCTTGTCCAAGTTACTTCCATTCAACACGTAGCGCGCGCCTGTATGAGAACAGACAGCCTCACCCTGATCGCTCATTTGCAGTTGTTCACCGAACTCACTCATCCACCCAATCTGACGGGCAGGGACCCCTACCATCAGCGCATAAGCCGGCACATCCTTGTTGATGACTGCCCCGGCACCCACAAAGGCGTACTCACCGATGGTCACACCGCAGACGATGGTGCAGTTGGCACCTAGTGTCGCGCCTTTTTTCACCAACGTATCGCGGTATTGGTCCTTGCGCTCAATAAGTGAACGGGGATTGTAGACATTGGTAAACACCATGCTCGGTCCACAGAAAACCCCCTCTTCCAAGGTTACGTTGTCATAGACCGAAACATTGTTCTGAACTTTGCAGCGATCGCCGATCACGACCTTGTTGCCGACAAAGACATTCTGGCCGAGCGAAACACCTGCGCCGATACGGGCACCGGCACAAACATGGACAAAGTGCCAGACACGGGAGTTTTCACCGATTTGCGCGCCCTCATCGACGATGGCGCTCGGGTGCTGGTAGTAATTCATGGCTTCAGACTCACACTGGACTGAGGTTGGTCGAATGCACGTTGCAACTGCCCAGCCGCAAAGTGCCCATATCGCGTTGCCCCCACTTCATTGAGGTGGTGACTATCGCGATATATAAGCAAACCTTGCTGATAGGGTGCCGCGGCGAAAAAGGAGCTGTCGGAAAAGTCCAAGTAGCGCACACCTGGCGTGCGGTCGACGATGCTCTTGACTTGCTGATTGGCAGACTGCCATTCACGATTGAGTGTCAACGGTGCAGGCAACCCGATTTCAGTGAAACGTCGGACTCGCTGGACATCCGTCTCGAACATCGGCACCTGAGCTAGCACTACAATCTGTTTATGGGCGTTTGCAATGTCCTGGAGAAAATCAGCAAGGGCTTTGGCAAATACCGGACTCTGCATCTGGTACTGCCACATACCCGCGATAATCACCCGGTCGACCTTTGGTAACTCACGCGCTACCGCTTCGATTTGGGCACGACAAGGTTTTTGAGCCCACCCCGGCAGTCGCTCCAGATCAAATCCTGGAATCGGTACACAGCTACTGGCCGTCAGCACGCGGTACGCCACGCCCTGCTCTTGACCAACCTGGTCGAAGAAGTAATTCAGTTGGGCTGCGTGACTGTCACCGAGCACCAGGACAGAAACCTCTGCTTGCGGTTTGCCCCTCTTGCATTCCCCGACCTGCGTACCATGACAAATCAGCTCGGGAGGCGCATAACGCGTCAACTCAACAGGCAGAGGCGCCACGAGCGAGGCGTTCACACGCGGCCCACCCCAGATCATCAACACCACCAACGCCAAAGCCAAGCCCCCTCTGCGTACTTGGTGCAGCATGCCGGTGGCGTTTCTCGCCGGTGTTTCTATGAATCGATAGGAAAGCCACGACAACAGGAAAGCGCTTGCCACAAACGTCAACAGCCACCCTGGCGTAAGCTCGTACTGCCCCGTGTAATAGCGGATAAACGCGAGAATCGGCCAATGCCACAGGTACAACGAATAGGAAATTCCACCAACCCAGACCAAAGGCTTGGTGGCCAACAATGAATTAACAGGGCCACGCCTTGCTGCAATCAGCAGCCCGGCACCAACACAAGGCACGACGGCCCAGAAGCCAGGAAAATACTGTTTATCAATGGCCACAAATGCCCAGATCAGCAGAATCGCTCCGCCAAAACCGAACACCCTGGCAAGCACAATTGGAAGCTCGCGCTGGCGCATCAGCAAGGCAACGGCAGCACCGACCATGAACTCTGGCGTTCGCGCCACAAGAGAAAAGTACTGGGCAGCCTGTGCATCGCCGAACGAGCTGTAGGCGCTCCAACCGAACAGCCCCACTGCCAAGAATGCAAATGCCGCGAGGTGAAAGCGCTTTGGGACACATACGAGTATCAGCGGGAAAAACAGATAAAACTGCATTTCAATAGCTAACGACCACGTATGCAGCAGGGGTAATTCATCAGCGCGTGGTGCGAAATAGCTGCCAAAACCAGCGAAATAGTGATTGCTGAAAAACAGCGCCGAGGACCTCAGGCTTTCCTGAAAGAAAGAAAAGTCCGCCGGCAGGAACAGGACCGTTGACAGCGCACACACCGCGACCATCATCGTGAAGTACGCTGGGAAAATGCGTTTGATACGACTGATATAGAACGCCGCGAGATCGATTTTCTCGCTCCGTTCGGTCAATAAGGCAGTAATGATGAAGCCTGATATGACAAAAAACACATCGACACCGACGAAGCCGGCCTTCAGCCAGCCGCTATTGGCGTGATAGAGCAAGACTGCGAGTACCGCAACGGCACGCAAACCCTGGACATCAAGCCGGATACTGCGCCCTGACCGCTGCGCCTCCATATCGTTCGGCTTTTGAAAATTTTCGTTCGACACGCTGACTCGCGATCCTGCTGTAAACCTTGAGAACGGGTGACTGAAAGCCACCCGTATGCATCATCCCATCAGCGGTACAGTGCCTGAACGAAGGGATGGGCTTCGCTGTTCGCAGCCGTGACAATCGCTGCACTGCGAATGGTGTTGACCGTCTCAACACAATGGCGAGCATCTTCAATGCCATAGCCTCGACCAGCCAGGATTTCCTCATAGCTAGTGGTATGCAGGTCGGTGAAACCTTCGGAGAATTCCATCTCCTCTCCGTTGACTGTGATCGAACGGTAGGTCGGCTTCTTGCCCTTCACCGACTCAGGCAGATCGTTGGCATCCACCGACAGGAACCAGCGCACGCGCGCATTTTCATATTCCAAGTAGCCAGCGGCTTTGTGCTCGGAAGTGAAGTGTACGACGTTACGCTGCAGCTTGCCGAAAATGAAATGCAGCATGTCGTAAAAGTGAACGCCGATATTGGTGGCTACACCGAACGACTTGCGCGGGTCACCTTTCCAGCTCTGCAGGTACCACTTTCCGCGCGACGTAATATAAGTCAGATCAACTTCGTACTTATGTGGATTGTTTTCTCGGGCTACTTTATCTTTTAAAGCGAGGATCGCCTGGTGGTGACGCAATTGTAGGATGTTATATAGGCGCTTACCAGTTTCTTGCTCAACTCGTGCCAGCTCGTCCAACTGCTGAGGCGTCGGTACCAACGGTTTTTCGCAAATGACATCGCACCCCAGGCGCAGCCCTGCGGCGATATGAGGGTGATGCAGGTAATTCGGCGAACAGACCGATACATAATCCAGCGCGGTCGCCGCGTCACGCTTGAGGCCGTGAGCGTGATCAAGGAAGAACTCAAACTCAGTAAAGAATTCGCTCTGTGGCGAAATGCTGTCAATAATGCCGACCGAGTCATTGATATCGTATGCGGAGACCAAACGGTTACCGGTATCCTTGATGGCGCGCATATGCCGAGGAGCGATATAGCCGGCGGCACCGATAAGAGCAAAATTTTTCATAGGGATTCCTTTGAAACGGATAAATCCGCTCAGTCCTCACGGCATGAGCGGATCAATTTGCTGGTGATGCCGATCAGGCTTTGATGATGTGCGAAGCCGGAGCGCGATACTTACCACGACTGTCAATGATCAGCTTTGCCTTTGCCTCGATCAGGGAATAATCAAATTTATCGTGATCGGTGGCCAAAACGACAGCGTCGAAGCTTGCCAGGTTTTCGGCCGTCAACGGCTCACTGCTCAGCTCGAAGTGGTGTTCACGCATCTTAGGGAAGACCGGTACATGCGGATCGCTATAAGCCACCACGCCCCCCTTGGCCTCGATGAGTTCCATGATCTCGACAGAAGGCGACTCACGCATATCGTCGACGTTCTTCTTGTAGGCAATGCCCAACACTAGCACTCGACTACCTTTGAGCGCCTTACCGGACTCATTCAAACCGTCCATCAGCTTGCCCAACACATACTCAGGCATGGCCTGGTTGACCTCACCGGACAATTCGATGAAGCGGGTATGCAGGCCATACTCACGTGCCTTCCATGTCAGATAGAAAGGGTCGATCGGGATGCAGTGGCCGCCCAAACCAGGGCCTGGGTAATAGGGGGTAAAGCCAAAGGGTTTTGTAGCTGCAGCATCGACCACTTCGAAGATATCGATGCCCATGCGATCAGCGACGATTTTCATCTCGTTGACCAAACCGATGTTGACCGCACGATGAATATTCTCCAACAACTTGGTCATCTCTGCGGCCTTGGTCGAGCTAACCGGCACGACGCGATCGATGGCCTGCTCGTAGAGCGCGATGCCGACCTCAAGGCATTGAGGGGTATGACCGCCAATCACTTTCGGAATGGTACGAGTTTCAAAATTAGGATTGCCCGGATCTTCACGCTCCGGCGAATAGACGAGGAAGATGTCCTGCCCAACGACCAAGCCACGCTCTTGAACACGAGGCAGCAATTCCTCTTCGGTCGTGCCTGGGTACGTCGTGCTTTCCAGCGACACCACCTGTCCTGCGCGCAGATAAGGCTTTAGCGCGTCAGTGGTATTGATGACAAAACTCATGTCCGGCTCGCGATACTTGTTCAGCGGCGTAGGCACGCACAGGATCAAGGCATCACATTGGCTGACACGCGTAAAATCGACAGTGGCCTCGAAGCCTGTTTCACGTGCTTTGGCGATGCTGGCCGCCGGGATGTGCTCAATATAGCTTTCTCCAGCATTCAGCTTGCCGACCTTGACCTCATCGATGTCGATGCCCAGCACGTTGAAACCAATAGCGTTGTATCGCAGCATCAGTGGCAAACCGACATAGCCGAGCCCTACGATACCAATCAAGGCCTCTCGGCTTTTGAACTTCGTTACCACTGCCTTCATGTCTGTCATTCTTCCCAACTCACCTTGAATTTTCCTGCCCGTCTCCACGACCGCTATAACGGGGTATTCGAACCTATCGATTCATTCGTTAGACGAGCGAATCCTTTCCGCTACACCACGCGCCCATCACACGGTGCCGCATAATCAAAGAAGCGCCCACTAAAGTCCGATCAAAAATCTACCTTACCGGCGCCAAAATGAACATCCAATCATAGGGGGTAAGGCCTCAGCGATCCATAAGAGATTTTTAGAATCATCCTAAGGGTTGAGACCGCCCCCCCATGAAATCAACCAATATTGCGTCGAAAGGAACGAATCTGCGAGGTTCAAGCTTGCAGTCCTTTTGCGTCCACCCCTGTCTGTTAGGCGCCATTCGTCACCCAGGCGTCAGCATCCGACATTGCCGTTAAGGCCAAACACAACGTCGTGGACCTGCCTAATCTCGCCGCACTCGTGCCTGCCAGAGATGAACAATCAAAGCCAAGAATCCACCCAGCAATACACCGAAAATCGCTCCCAGGGCCACAATCATTGGCTTGTTGGGCTTAACCGGTCGATCGGGAGATTCCAATGCACCATCTTGGCGATACACTTGAACAACACTCGGTTCAACTCGCAAGGAGCGATAGAAATTTAAAGACTCCTGCTTCTCACGCAGGTTTTCAATAAACGGATCATCAGAAGTACGGCTGCGCAGATTTTTGATCTCTGCCTCCAGCGCGTTGGCACCCCGCATATAGGTCAACGGTCCATCCATATCCGCGGATACCTCGCTGGAAGGCCCATAAGAAATGATCGGCGGTTTTTCCAATCCCACAGAGCGCGCAACCCTGAGCGCCTCTGTCAACTTTGCAATTCTATCCTCCCGTTGTTTTCGCGCACTTTCACGGGACGCCCTTACCAACTGCTCAAGATTATCTGCCTTGACCATCGCATCCGCACGAGCATCCTTAATAATCTCGGCCTTGGCCTGATCACCCGCCATTTCCACATAACGGGCAACCCATTCTGAGGCCTGCCGCGGGTCTGGAAGTTGCGCCATTACGAAAAAGCGATCCGGCGCATCCTTGCTAACCACGCCCAGTGTCAGAGTTTTCTTAAACTGGTTGTACAGCGAATCTTGAGAGCCGCTCCGCCGCTCTTCGCTCAAACTAGGGATATAGTACTTACGAAAAAACTCCCTGCGCAGCGATTCCGATTGAAGCGTACGTGAGTAGATGCCTGAAACATCCTTTATTGTGAACGGTTTTAGCTCGCTTTTCCCACCACGCCCATAATTGAGTGGTGCAATATCATTTTGAGACGGAGCCTGCACAAAAACCTTGGCTTCATAAATTGGGGTCGCTAGCAGAACATACGCCAGTGCCATTACTGTCACTACAACTGCCACTAAAATGATCAGTAGCTTTTTCTTCCACAACCCCTCGATCAGCTCGAACAGATCAATCTCATCCTCAGCTTCACCACTCAGGCGCTCACGTTCACTGCGCATTTATTCTATTTTTCCTCTGATCCGTCTTAGCTATCGCACATTCCTAGGCAGGCGACAAGCATACCGGCCGCCCCGCTTCACGCGTGGTGCCAATTTACCAGTATGCTCGTCGGACTTCACGCCTTAAGCGTTAATCAATGATAGAAGAGGCTCTTCAGAAAAAGTTCCCGGAACTCCGATGAGAATTTGCCGAACCGCCAAACGGTCACGGGATCGAGACAGTTAGCGCCTCATTCGTCGCTTCGTACGCTCGCTGAAGCGCTCCAGCCAATGCTCGCTTAGCACGCTCCTCGCCATGCACGAGCACTACTTCCCTCGCGGCACTCCCCTGCCCTCGTGCAAAATCGACCAGTGCTGCCTGATCCGCATGGGCCGAATAACCCTCCAAACTCATCACTTTCGCCCGCACTTCGTACATTCTGCCGTCTAGGTCAATTTGCACAAAACCTTCTGCCCCCTGACTCGCTTGGATGACGGCACCGGGTGTGCCTTTTGGCTGATAACCGACAAACATCACTTCATGTCTGGGATCGCCCACCATAGCCTTGAGGTAATTGACGATGCGCCCGGCGGAGCACATGCCATTACCGGCAATCACGATAGCGGGACGTCCCGTACTTTTAAGGTAATTGACCACTTGCTGATGTTTGGCGTGTGTATCCACGCATATCAGTTGTTCAAAGCTCAAGGGGTTGCGGCCTTCATATAAACGTTGCCGGGCTTCGGCGTTCCAGAACTGATGCAGGTCTTGGTACGCGCGGGTAATGCGCTGGGCCAGGGGCGAATCGAGGATGATGGGGAGTTGCGACCAATCAAGGGGATCACTCCCGGTATTCTCGCTGCGGGGCGCGAGCAGGGCTTTGCGGTGCAGGATGTCTTCGAGCTCGTAGAGCAACTCTTGGGTACGCCCGAGGCTGAAGGCGGGGATCATGAGGGTGCCGTGATCGGACAACGCGCGATCAATGGCCGCTTCCAGTCGTTGCTGGCGTTCGCTGCGGTCAGCATGTAGGCGATCGCCGTAGGTGCTTTCGAGCACCAACACGTCCGCTCGCTCTGGTGGCTGTACGGGCTTGAGCAATGGATTATGCGCAGCACCCAGGTCTCCGGAAAATACGACACGCGTGCTGCTGGGCGAATCCGCTTTACATACATCGCACTCGACATAGGCAGAACCGAGCAGATGCCCGGCGCGCTGCAGCCGGATGCGGCATACGAGTCCTTCTCGATCTACGATGGTGTGCCATTGTTCGAAGGGTACGGGGGTTATCAATTTCTCGAGGAATTCCAGGTATCGCTCGACCTGGGTAGGCTCGGCAGTGACGCTGAGCTTATAGGCATCTTCCAGCACCAAGGGTAACAAGCGCGCAGAGGGCTCGCTGCAGATGATCGGGCCGCGGTAGCCGGCGGCGAGCAAGGCGGGAATACGCCCGACGTGGTCTAGGTGCACATGGGTAACGATCAGCGCCTGGATTCCATCGATGGCGAAACCGAGCGAAGCGCTCTCACCTTTCAGAGCGGCATCACCGCCCTGCTCGAGGCCGCAGTCGATCAACAGGCTGGTCGCGCTGTCGATGTGAAGTTGATGGCATGAGCCGGTCACACCACGGATAGCACCGTGGTGTGAAAGCGTAGGGAATTGCATGCTGCTGAACCTCCAAAGTCTGAATTGAAGCGCGCTATTACTTCATTCATTCAGCTGGAGGATACAGGGCAGGATTCGCCGCCCCTGGAAGGAAAAATCCTCAGTTGCCAGACAGGGCCGCCTGGCGGGCAGAAGCACGGATCTTGCGCTTGCTGCGAAGCACGCCGTAAGCGCCGAGCAGCGGACCGACAGCCAGGCCAACGACCAATGCGGCGATCACCAGTATCGCTACAGGGACCGCCGGTGCAGTCCAACCGAACAAGACCAAGGAGACGGCTTGCTGATTCTCCAGAACGAAGAACAGGACCACCGCCGCCAGCAGCAGCACGAAGAGTGCCGCCAAGGCACGCTTGAGGTTACGCATCAGGCTGTTCCTTTATCAGTGCGGGACCTGGTCTTCTTCGTTGACGCGATCGCGCAGTTCCTTGCCGGGCTTGAAGTGCGGTACGTACTTGCCTTCAAGATTCACCGACTGGCCGGTCTTGGGGTTACGCCCTACCCGTGGTGAGCGGTAGTGCAAGGAAAAGCTGCCAAAACCACGGATTTCGATGCGATCACCGGTGGCTAGGCATTGTGACATCTGTTCAAGCATGGTCTTGATGGCCAACTCCACGTCCTTGGACGAGAGCAGCCCTTGATGGGTGACAATACGTTCGATCAGCTCCGACTTCGTCATATTTTTCCCTTCGTTATCAAGCAGCTAGATCATTGCTTAACCAGTTTGTAGCACGCCCCGACGGATTTGAACAGGGTGGATCTTGACTTAATAAAAAAATTCAAGATTGCAGGAGACTGGGAAGCGAGATGAGCAGTAGGGAATGGCCGAATAACCAGGCGAGGCGCAGTGAATTGATTCAGGGGGAGCTGGCGCCGCTTTGCAGGCTTCGTCAGCGTCTACAGAAGCGGCACGCGACGCGAGGGCGGTATCTGCTTGTTTTCAAATAGGCACAAAAAAGGGCGACCGAAGTCGCCCTCTTTTACCGATCAAACAGAACTTAGTTCTGCTTGGCCATCGCTTCGCGCAGCAGCGCAGCCATGGTGGTGTCGGCAGCAGCTTCCGGAGCGGCGTTTTTCAGGCTCTGGATAGCTTCGCGCTCTTCAGCGTCGTCCTTCGACTTGATGGACAGGCTGATAACGCGGGACTTGCGATCGACGCTGATGATCTTGGCTTCGATCTCTTCGCCTTCCTTCAGGACGTTACGAGCGTCTTCAACGCGGTCACGGCTGATTTCGGAAGCTTTCAGAGTAGCTTCGATGTCGTCGGCCAAGGTAACGATGGCGCCTTTGGCGTCAACTTCCTTGACGATACCCTTGACGATTGCACCCTTGTCGTTCAGAGCAACGAAGTTGGAGAACGGATCGTCTTCCAGTTGCTTGATACCCAGGGAGATGCGCTCGCGCTCTGGGTCAACCGACAGGATGACGGTTTCCAGCTCGTCGCCCTTCTTGAAGCGACGTACGGCTTCTTCGCCGGACTCGTTCCAGGAGATGTCGGACAGGTGAACCAGACCGTCGATGCCGCCGTCCAGGCCAATGAAGATACCGAAGTCGGTGATCGACTTGATGGTACCGGTGATCTTGTCACCTTTGTTGAACTGGCTGGAGAAGTCTTCCCATGGGTTGGACTTGCACTGCTTGATGCCCAGGGAGATACGACGACGCTCTTCGTCGATGTCCAGAACCATGACTTCCACTTCGTCGCCAACCTGAACGACTTTCGACGGGTGGATGTTCTTGTTGGTCCAGTCCATTTCGGAAACGTGTACCAGACCTTCAACGCCTTCTTCCAGCTCAGCGAAGCAGCCGTAGTCGGTCAGGTTGGTAACGCGAGCCTGTACGCGAGTACCTTCTGGGTAGCGCGAGGTGATGGCAACCCACGGATCTTCGCCCATTTGCTTCAGACCCAGGGAAACGCGGTTGCGCTCACGGTCGAACTTCAGGACGCGAACGTCGACTTCGTCACCAACGTTGACGATTTCCGACGGGTGCTTGATGCGCTTCCAAGCCATGTCGGTGATGTGCAGCAGGCCGTCGATACCGCCCAGGTCCACGAAGGCGCCGTAGTCGGTGAGGTTCTTGACGATACCCTTGACCTGTTGGCCTTCCTGCAGGGTTTCCAGCAGGGCTTCGCGCTCGGCGCTGTTCTCGGCTTCCAGCACGCTGCGACGGGAAACGACAACGTTGTTGCGCTTCTGGTCCAGCTTGATGACCTTGAATTCCAGCTCTTTGCCTTCCAGGTGGGTGGTGTCGCGCACTGGGCGGACATCAACCAGGGAGCCCGGCAGGAACGCACGGATGCCGTTAACGTCGACAGTGAAGCCGCCCTTAACCTTACCGTTGATAACGCCCTTGACCACTTCTTCGGCGGCGAAAGCTGCTTCCAGAACAATCCAGCACTCGGCGCGCTTGGCTTTTTCACGGGACAGCTTGGTTTCGCCAAAGCCGTCTTCGACCGCGTCCAGCGCAACGTGAACTTCGTCACCGACCTTGATGGTCAGCTCGCCAGCTTCGTTGATGAACTGCTCGAGCGGGATGACGCCCTCGGACTTCAGACCAGCGTGAACGGTAACCCAGTCGCCGTCGATGTCGACAACGATACCGGTGATGATCGCGCCCGGCTGCAGATTGAGGGTTTTCAGGCTTTCTTCAAAGAGTTCTGCAAAGCTTTCGCTCATTTTAATTCCTGTAGATTCGGGCGAAACAGACGCCCATAGCCACATTCCAGACAATGTGGGTTTCGTTCATATAAAGGAAAACCGGCAGGACGTTGACTGGTGCCCCTGCCTGTTCTCCTGGCTATCAGAGCAGATCGCGCTGGGCGAGCTCGCTCCTGATACGTTGCAACACCTGCTCGATGGACAACTCGGTGGAGTCCAGTTGGATGGCATCGGCCGCTGGTTTCAGCGGGGCCACCGCGCGCTGGGTGTCGCGCTCATCGCGCGCACGAATCTCATCTAGCAGACTCGCCAGACTAACATCATCGCCCTTGCCCTTCAACTGCAAATAGCGACGCCGTGCCCGCTCCTCCGCGCTGGCGGTGAGGAACACTTTCAAGGGCGCGTCCGGGAAGACCACGGTGCCCATGTCGCGACCGTCAGCGATCAGGCCAGGCGCTTCGCGGAAGGCGCGCTGACGCTGCAGCAACGCTTCGCGCACTGCGGGCAGCGAAGCGACCATGGAGGCGCCGGCGCCGACGGTTTCGGTGCGGATCACGTTGCTGACATCCTCACCCTCGAGGATGATCTGTTGCAGCTTACCCGGTTCCGCGGCGACGAATTGCACATCCAGATGGGCGGCCAAGGCCTTGAGCAACTCTTCGTTGGTCAGGTCGACGCCGTGGTTGACGGCATTGAACGCCAGCAGGCGGTACAGGGCGCCGGAATCAAGCAGCTTCCAGCCCAGCTCGCGGGCCAGAATGCCCGCGACCGTGCCCTTGCCCGAACCGCTTGGCCCATCGATGGTGATGACTGGCGCTTGCGAACTCACGATTTGCCCTCTTCTGCGACCCGAATGCCAACCTCGGCGCACAGCGCCAGGAAGTTCGGGAAGGACGTGGCGACGTTGGCGCAGTCATGGATGCGAATCGGCGCGCTAGCACGCAGCGAGGCAACGCTGAAGGCCATGGCGATCCGGTGGTCACCGTGACCGTGCACTTCGCCGCCGCCGATCTGGCCGCCATCGATGATGATGCCATCGGGGGTTGGCTCGCACTTCACGCCCAGGGTCAGCAGGCCGTCAGCCATGACCTGGATGCGATCGGATTCTTTGACGCGCAGTTCCTCGGCGCCGCGCAGCACGGTACGCCCTTCGGCGCAGGCGGCAGCCACGAACAGCACCGGGAATTCATCGATGGCCAGCGGCACGAGGTGCTCGGGGATCTCGATCCCCTTGAGCTTGGCACCGCGCACGCGCAGGTCCGCGACCGGCTCACCGCCAACTTCACGCTGGTTTTCCAGGGTAATGTCGCCGCCCATCAGGCGCAGGATATCGATAACGCCGGTACGGGTCGGGTTGATGCCGACATGCTCGAGCACCAGCTCCGAACCCTCGGCGATCGAAGCCGCGACCAAGAAGAACGCCGCCGAGGAGATATCCGCCGGCACCTCGATGCGGGTTGCACTGAGCTTGCCACCCGACTTGAGCGAAGCGACCGGGCCGTTGGTCTCGACCGCATAACCAAAGCCGCGCAGCATGCGCTCGGTATGGTCGCGAGTCGGCGCAGGCTCGGTGACGGTAGTGGTGCCTTCAGCATACAGGCCAGCCAGCAGCAGGCAGGATTTGACCTGGGCACTGGCCATCGGCAGCGTGTAGTTGAGCGCCTTGAGCTTGTGGCCGCCACGGATGGTCAGCGGCGGACGGCCTTCAGGACCGGTCTCGACCACTGCACCCATCTCGCGCAGCGGATTGGCCACACGGTTCATTGGGCGCTTGGACAGCGAGGCATCGCCGGTCATGGTGACATCGAACGGCTGGCCGGCCAGCAGACCCGACAGCAGGCGCATCGAGGTACCGGAGTTACCCAGGTAGATCGGGCCGGGTGGCGGTTTGAGGCCGTGCAAGCCGACGCCATGGATGGTCACACGACCATGGTGCGGGCCTTCGATGACCACACCCATGTCCCGGAAGGCCTGCAAGGTCGCCAAGGCGTCCTCGCCTTCGAGGAAACCTTCGACCTCGGTGGTACCTTCGGCCAGCGAGCCAAGCATGATCGAGCGATGGGAAACCGATTTGTCGCCCGGAACGCGGATCCGTCCGGACAGGCGGCCACCAGGTTGGGCCAGGAAAATCAGATCGTTGGCGTTCATAGCGTCCACATAGGCCCGGCGGGCCAGGATTTTACTGAAATGCTCGCGGGCAGCCCGGGCGCGGGTGAATACACCCAGCAGCTGGTGCCCGTCCCCTGCATCGACCGCGTCGCGCAAGGCGTCGAGATCGCTGCGAAATGTATCCAGGGTGCGCAGGACAGCCTCGCGGTTGGCGAGGAAGATGTCGTGCCACATGATCGGGTCGCTGCCGGCGATTCTCGTGAAATCGCGGAAGCCTCCCGCAGCGTACCGGAAGATCTCCAGGTTTTCATTGCGCTTGGCCAGGGAATCGACCAGACCGAACGCCAGCAAGTGCGGCAGGTGGCTGGTGGCGGCCAGGACTTCGTCATGGCGCTCCACCGGCATGTGCTCCACATCGGCACCCAGCGCGCGCCACAGGCGGTCGACCACGGCCGCGGCGGCCGGATCGGTTTCCGGCAGTGGCGTGAGGATGACCTTGTGGCGGCGGAACAGTGCGGCATTGGAGGCCTCCACGCCGCTCTGCTCGGAGCCTGCGATCGGGTGGCCCGGGACGAAACGCGACAGACGTCCGGCAAAGGCCTCACGTGCGGCACGCACCACATTGCCCTTGGCGCTGCCCACATCGGTGATCACTGCATCGCCCAGGTCCAGGCGCGCGAGATGGGCCAGGACCTTTTCCATCGCCAGGATGGGCACGGCCAACTGGATCACGTCGGCGCCGACGCAGGCCACGTCGAGGTCTTGCTCGCAGCGATCGACCACGCCGAGCGAAACGGCCAGCTTGCGCGACTGGGCATCCAGATCGACGCCGACCACTTCCCGGCACAGGCCGCTTTCGCGCAGGCCCTTGGCGAATGACCCGCCGATCAGGCCCAGGCCTACGACGACCAGGCGGCCGATGATCGGCGCGGGTTTGGTTGTAACTGCATCTACCACGAGTGCGAACCCTGTTTAGAAACTATGCCAGTCAGTGAGACCGCAGGGGGCTGCCGGGCAGCCCATCGCGACACGAGGCCGCTCCCACAGGTACCGCGCGAAAACCAAAGGTTTTCGATCAAAGCACCGCCTTCGGATAGGACCCCAGCACCTTGAGCGCCACAGCCTCCTGGCTGATCTTCTCCAGCACCGCCTTGATCAGCGGGTCGCGGTGATGGCCGACGAAATCGATGAAGAACACGTAGGTCCATTTGCCGCTGCGCGACGGGCGGGTCTCGATACGGGTCAGGTCGATGCCGTTTTCATGGAAAGGCACCAGCAGCTCGTGCAGGGCACCTGGCTTGTTGCTCATCGAGACGATGATCGAGGTCTTGTCATCGCCGGTCGGCGGCACTTCCTGGTTGCCGATCATGAGGAAGCGCGTGGAGTTATCCGGGCGGTCCTCGATCTTCTCGGCCAGGCGGGTCAGGCCGTACAGATTGGCCGCCATATCGCCGGCGATGGCCGCCGAATTCCACTCGCCCTTGACCCGTTTGGCGGCCTCGGCGTTGCTGGACACCGCCACGCGCTCGACATTCGGGTAGTGCGCGTCCAGCCACTTGCGGCATTGGGCCAGGGACTGAGCGTGGGAATAGATGCGCGTGATGCTGTCGGTCTTGGTGTTCTCGCCCACCAGCAAATGGTGGTGGATACGCAGCTCGACTTCGCCACAGATCACCATGTCATGCTCGAGGAAGCTGTCCAGGGTATGGCTCACCGCACCTTCGGTGGAATTTTCCACCGGCACCACACCGAAGTTGACGGCACCTGCCGCCACTTCACGGAACACTTCATCGATGGCAGCCATCGGACGGCTGACCACGGCATGACCGAAGTGCTTCATGGCCGCGGCCTGGGTGAAGGTGCCTTCAGGGCCGAGGTAGGCAACCTTGAGCGGCTCTTCCAGGGCCAGGCAGGAGGACATGATTTCGCGGAACAACCGCGCCATCTCTTCGTTGTCCAGCGGGCCCTTGTTGCGCTCCATGACGCGCTTGAGCACAGCAGCCTCACGCTCGGGCCGGTAGAACACCGGCTTCTCGCCTTCGGCCAGGGAGGCGGTCTTGACCTTGGCCACCTCCTGGGCGCAACGGGCGCGCTCGCTGATCAGCTCGAGGATCTTCTCGTCGAGACTGTCGATGCGTACGCGCAGCGCCTTGAGTTCCTGATCGGACATCAAGCGTGCTCCTTCTCGAACTCGGCCATGTAGGCCACCAAGGCATCGACCGCTTCCAGGCCCAGGGCGTTGTAGATCGAGGCGCGCATGCCGCCGACCGAACGATGGCCCTTGAGGTTGAGCAGACCACGGGCATCGGCGCCGGCCAGGAAGGCCTTGTCCAGGCGCTCGTCGGCCAGGCGGAACGGCACGTTCATCCACGAGCGGGCATTGTGACTGATCGGGTTGGTGTAGAACTCGCTACCATCGATGAAACCGTACAGGCGGTCCTTCTTGGCGCGGTTGCGCTGCTCCATGGCCTCGACCCCGCCCTGCTCCTTGAGCCATTCGAACACCAGGCCCGAGAGGTACCAGGAATAGGTGGCAGGAGTGTTGTACATCGAGCCGTTGTCGGCCGCGACCTTGTAGTCGAGCATGGTTGGGCAATGGCTACGGGCGCGACCGAGCAGGTCTTCGCGCACGATCACCACCACCAGACCGCTCGGGCCAATGTTCTTCTGCGCACCGGCATAGATCAGACCGTACTGGGAGACGTCGATCGGGCGCGACAGGATGTCGGACGACATGTCGACCACCAGAGGAACGTCACCGGTCTGCGGAACCCAGTCGAACTGCAGGCCACCAATGGTCTCGTTGGAGGCATAATGGACATAGGCAGCGTTCTTGGTCAGGTTCCACTCGTTCTGTCCCGGAATAGCCAAATAATCGTAGGGCTTGGCGCTAGCGGCGACGTTGACATGACCGAAGCGGCGCGCCTCTTCGATGGCCTTCTTCGACCAGATGCCAGTCTCGATGTAGTCGGCCGTAGCGTTTTCCGGCAGCAGGTTCAGCGGGATCTCGGCAAACTGCTGGCTGGCACCACCCTGCAGGAACAGGACTTTGTAGTTGGAGGGGACGGACAGCAGGTCGCGCAGGTCCTGCTCGGCCTTTTCGGCGATGGCCACGTAGTCATCGCTGCGATGGCTCATCTCCATCACGGACAAGCCCTTGCCACGCCAGTCCAGCATTTCGGCCTGGGCACGCTGCAGGACAGCGTCAGGAAGCGCGGCAGGGCCTGCGCAGAAGTTAAAGGCTCGTTTGCTCACATCCACTCTCGCTCTGCCAAATAGTACAAATCTACAATCTTCGATACTGCCGAGCACCCTGGGAAGCGGGTTTACCCGCTTCCACAGGTAGTGCACCGTCCTTGAGGACGCTGCCTGCCGTAATCAGTCAAACGGGGCGACCATGGTCGCCCCGTTCGGGGGTGTTGCGCTGAGTTACTCCTGTGGCGCCTCTTCGGCGACACCACCGTCGTCGTCGACTGCGTCCAGCGCATCGACCTCGACGCCCTCCTCGTCCCCGTCGATCAGTTCGTCGGGATCTTCGGACGGCTCCTGAATCCGCTCCAGCCCCACCAGCGTCTCGTCGGTCGCCAGCTTGATGAGGGTCACACCCTGGGTGTTACGGCCCAGGCTGGAGACCTCACCCACACGGGTACGCACCAAGGTGCCCTGGTCAGAGATCAACATGATCTCTTCGCCTTCCTGCACCTGGATCGCACCGATCAACAGACCGTTACGCCCCTTGGTACCCATGGCGATGACGCCCTGGCCGCCACGGCCGCGACGAGGGAACTTGGACAGCGGGGTACGCTTGCCGAAGCCACGCTCGGAAGCCGTGAGGATCTGCGCGCCGGACTCAGGAATCAGCATGGAGATCACCTGCTGCCCTTTGCCCAGTTTCATGCCGCGAACACCACGGGCGGTACGGCCCATTTCGCGCACCACGCTCTCGGCGAAGCGGATCACCTTGCCGGCGTCGGAGAACATCATGACTTCCTTGGCGCCGTCGGTGATGGCCGCGGCAATCAGGGTGTCACCTTCCTTGAGCTTCAGGGCGATCAGACCGCTGGAACGCGGACGGGCGAACTGGGCCAGCGGGGTCTTCTTAACGGTACCGGAGGCGGTCGCCATGAAGATGTACGCGCCGGTCGGCTCTGCCACCCATTCCGGGGTGTCGCCGTCTTCTTCGTCGACTTCCTCGGCCTCGATCACTTCCCCTTCGAGCACGGTGTCGTCGGCATCCTCCAGTTCTTCGTCGCCATCGGCGTTCTGCTGAAGGGCTTCGAGGTCGATCTGCAACATGGCGGTGATGCGCTCACCTTCTTCCAATGGCAGCAGGTTGACCAGCGGACGGCCACGGGCGGCGCGGGACGCTTCGGGAATCTCGTAGGTCTTGAGCCAGTAAACCTTGCCCTTGCTGGAGAACAGCAGCAGCGTAGCGTGGCTGTTGGCGACCAGCAGGTGTTCGATGTAGTCCTCGTCCTTCACGCCAGTGGCCGACTTGCCTTTGCCGCCACGGCGCTGTGCCTGATAGGCGGACAGCGGCTGGGTCTTGGCATAGCCACCGTGGGAAATGGTCACCACGCGCTCTTCTTCCGGGATCATGTCGCCGTAGCTGAGGTCGTGAGTGGCGTTGAGGATTTCGGTGCGACGGGCATCGCCGTACTCGGCGCGGATCGCTTCGAGTTCTTCGCGGATCACTTCCATCAGGCGCTCAGCGCTGCTCAGGATGCGGATCAGCTCACCGATCTGCTCGAGGATCTCCTGGTACTCGGCCAGCAGCTTCTCGTGCTCAAGGCCGGTCAGGCGGTGCAGGCGCAGGTCGAGGATGGCCTGGGCCTGTTCCGGCGAGAGGTAGTACTTACCATCACGCAGGCCGTACTGCTCCGGCAGGTCTTCCGGACGGCAGGAGTCGGCACCGGCACGCTCGACCATGACCTGTACGGCGCTGGACTCCCAGGCCGTGCTGATCAGGGCTTCCTTCGCCTCGGAAGGGGTCGGCGAGGCCTTGATCAGGGCGATCACCGGGTCGATGTTGGACAGCGCAACGGCCTGGCCTTCAAGAATGTGACCACGCTCGCGCGCCTTGCGCAGCTCGAACACGGTACGGCGGGTCACCACTTCACGACGGTGACGGACGAACGCCTCGAGCAGGTCCTTGAGGTTGAGCAGACGCGGACGGCCGTCGATCAGCGCGACCATGTTGATGCCGAACACGCTCTGCAGCTGGGTCTGCGAATAGAGGTTGTTGAGCACCACTTCCGGCACCTCGCCGCGACGCAGCTCGATGACGATGCGCATGCCGTCCTTGTCGGACTCATCGCGCAGCTCGGTGATGCCTTCGATCTTCTTCTCTTTGACCAGCTCGGCGATTTTTTCGATCAACCGCGCCTTGTTCAACTGGTACGGCAGCTCGGTGACGACGATCTGCTGGCGACCGCCGGTCTTGTCCTTGTCGATGTCCTCGATCTCGGAGCGGGCGCGCATGTAGATGCGGCCACGGCCGGTGCGGTAGGCCTCGATGATGCCCTGGCGGCCGTTGATCAGGCCGGCAGTGGGGAAGTCGGGACCGGGGATGAACTGCATCAGTTCATCGATCGACACCTCGGGATTGTCGATCAGCGCCAGGCAGCCGTCGATGACCTCGCCCAGGTTGTGCGGCGGGATGTTGGTTGCCATGCCCACGGCGATACCGCTGGAACCATTGACCAGCAGGTTGGGGATCTTGGTCGGCATGACCGCCGGGATTTGCTCGGTGCCGTCATAGTTGGGCACCCAGTCGACGGTTTCCTTGTGCAGGTCGGCCAGCAGCTCGTGGGCCAGCTTGGCCATGCGCACTTCGGTGTATCGCATGGCTGCGGCGTTGTCGCCGTCGACCGAACCGAAGTTGCCCTGGCCATCGACCAGCAGATAACGCAGCGAGAAGGGCTGGGCCATACGCACGATGGTGTCGTAGACCGCAGTGTCGCCGTGGGGGTGGTACTTACCGATGACGTCACCGACCACACGCGCGGACTTCTTGTACGGCTTGTTCCAGTCGTTGCCCAGTTCGCTCATCGCGTAGAGAACGCGGCGATGCACGGGCTTCAAGCCGTCACGCGCATCGGGCAGCGCACGCCCGACAATCACGCTCATCGCGTAGTCGAGGTAAGACTGTCTCAGTTCGTCTTCGATATTGACCGGGAGGATTTCTTTGGCCAGTTCGCCCATGAGAAGCCTGATTCCTTTTTCTGGTGAAACTTCGTCGTTTCCCTCGTAGGACGAACGAAGCTCGCCGCCGCACGCAAAGGGGTGCGACGACTTACGACAAATCAATGAGTTGAGCCATGGATCTGCGCAATGAAGGCCGCTTCAACGAGCGGCCCTGGAAACTGCCGGATGGTATCACAAAGGCGTGGGGCGTGGGAGATATGGCAGGTTGCCGCTGCGCCTGTAAAAACGCCGTTTTTCCTGCCCCACGATGAGGCCATCGTAAAATCCTGAACGATCAGTGCAAACGCTTGCGACAAATCAACTGGGCAATCTTGGCGGTATCAGGCCGCTCTACCACGCCTCGCTCGGTCACGATCACATCGACCAGGTCCGCTGGCGTCACATCGAATACCGGATTGAACACCTCCACCTCGGCTGCCACACGGTTACCCGCCACATCCAGCAGCTCGTCGGCCTCGCGCTCCTCGAGGGGAATGTCCTCGCCGGTAGCCAGGTTCAGGTCGATGGTGGTGCTCGGCGCCACCACCATGAAGCGCACGCCATGGTGCATGGCCGCGACCGCCAGTTGGTAAGTCCCGATCTTGCCAGCCACATCGCCATTGGCGGCGATGCAGTCAGCGCCCACCACCACCCAGGTGATGCCCTTGGTCTTCATCAGATGGGCCATCGCCGAATCCGCGCACAGGGTCGCCGGGATGCCTTCGTGGGCCAGCTCCCAGGCGGTGATGCGCGAGCCGTGCAGCCAGGGCCGGGTTTCGCCGGCGTAGACCCGCTCCACCATGCCTTCGAGGTAGGCCGCGCGGATCACCCCCAGCGCAGTGCCGAAGCCGCCACTGGCCAAGGCACCGGCGTTGCCGTAGGTGAGGATGGTCTGCGCGTTGCCCTGCTGGCGGCGAATCAGCTCCAGGCCGTGCTGGGCCATGGTCAGGTTGGCTTCGCGGTCGCTTTCATGGATTGCCACCGCTTCGGCCTCCATGACCGCCAGCACGTCTTCATCCGCACGCAGACGCTGCAGGCGCTCGCGCATGCGGTTGAGCGACCAGAACAGGTTGGCCGCCGTAGGCCGGGCTTCGGCAAGGGCAAGGAAATCTTCCTCCAGCGCGTGCTCCCAGTCCTCCCCTTCGGCCAGGCGCTGGCGCAGGGCAAGCACTAGGCCGTAGGCGGCGCTGATGCCAATGGCCGGCGCACCGCGCACCGCCATCTGGCGGATCGCGTCGACCACCGCCGTCACGTCGGTGCAGGCCAACCAATGCTCACGAACAGGCAGCAGGCGCTGGTCGAGCAGATGCAAGGTGCCATTACGCCACTGGATGCCGGTCACCTTTTCCGCCGCCAAAAGTCGCTCGCGCATCGCCTCTCCCCGTCGTTCGCTGATCAAAAGCGGCCGATTATAGCGAGCCTCAGCCCTGGACGCTCGGGTATACTGCGCGCTTGACTCAACCGAACCAGGTGCCCTTCGCATGCCCACAGCCCCCTCCCCCCTCGACCTGCTGCTCGTACCGGGCTGGCTGGTCCCCGTGGAGCCGGCCGGCGTGGTACTCAAGGAGCACGCCCTGGGCATCCGTGACGGGCTGATCGCCTGGCTCGGCCCGCGTGAACGGGCACCGGCTGCACGGGAAGTACGCGAGCTGCCCGACTGTCTGCTGTGCCCCGGCCTGATCAACGCCCATGGCCACGCCGCCATGACCCTGCTGCGCGGGCTGGCCGACGACCTGCCGTTGATGACCTGGCTCAAAGAGCACATCTGGCCGGCCGAAGGCCGCTGGGTGGATGAAGCCTTCGTGCGCGATGGCACGGACCTGGCCATCGCCGAGCAGCTCAAGGGCGGCATCACCTGCTTTGCCGATATGTATTTCTTCCCGCGGGAGGCCTGCGACCGAGTGCACCGCAGCGGTATTCGCGCCCAGATCGCCGTGCCTTTGCTGGATTTCCCCGTCCCTGGCGCCCGCACGCCCGACGAAGGCCTGCACCTGGCCATCGAGCTGTTCGATGACCTGCGCCACCACCCACGCATCAGTGTCGCCTTGGGGCCTCACGCGCCCTATACGGTCAGCGATCAGAGCCTTGAGAAGATCCGCGTGATCGCCGACCAGCTCGACGCCCCGCTGCACATGCATATCCACGAGACCGCCGGCGAAGTCGAACAAGCCCTGGCCGAGAACGGCGAGCGCCCGTTGGCGCGCCTGGCCCGTCTCGGCCTGCTGGGCCCAAGGCTGCAGGCGGTGCACATGACCCAGATCAGCGACGATGACCTCACTCTGTTGGTAGAAAGCGACACCAGCGTTGTCCATTGCCCCGAATCCAACCTCAAGCTGGCCAGTGGCTTCTGCCCGGTGGAACGGCTATGGCAGGCCGGGGTCAACGTGGCGGTCGGCACCGACGGTGCAGCCAGCAACAACGACCTGGATCTGCTCGGCGAAACCCGCACCGCGGCCCTGCTGGCCAAGGCGGTCGCCGGCTCCGCCACAGCCCTGGATGCCCACCGAGCCCTGCGCATGGCCACCTTGAATGGTGCCCGCGCCCTGGGTCTTGAGGCGGTCACCGGCTCGCTGGAGCTGGGCAAGGCCGCTGACCTGGTGGCTTTCGACCTCTCGGGGCTGGCCCAGCAGCCCGTGCACGACCCGGTTTCGCAACTGATTTACGCCACAGGCCGCGACTGCGCACGGCATGTCTGGGTCGCCGGCCACCAACTGCTCGACGACCGACGCCTGACGCAGATGGACGAACAAGCTTTGACGACCACGGCCCGCGCCTGGGGCGCGCGCATAGCAGGTCACGAATGACGGCCGCAAGCCTTGGGTTTGCGCCTGTAACACTTTTATCGAAGATTCAGAGGATTGTTCCATGAGCAACGTCGACCACGCCGAAATCGCCAAGTTCGAAGCCCTGGCTCACCGCTGGTGGGACCGCGAGAGCGAGTTCAAGCCGCTGCACGACATCAACCCGCTGCGGGTCAACTGGATCGACGAGCGCGTGGGCTTGGCCGGCAAGAAGGTGCTGGACGTCGGCTGCGGCGGCGGCATCCTCAGCGAAGCCATGGCCCTGCGTGGCGCCAGCGTCACCGGCATCGACATGGGCGAGGCACCATTGGCCGTGGCCCAACTGCACCAGCTGGAGTCCGGCGTCGAGGTCGAATACCGCCGCATCACCGCCGAAGAGATGGCCGAGGAAATGGCCGGGCAGTTCGACGTGGTCACCTGCCTTGAAATGCTCGAACACGTGCCTGACCCCTCCTCGGTGATTCGCGCCTGCCATCGCCTGGTCAAGCCGGGCGGCCAGGTCTTCTTCTCGACCATCAACCGCAACCCCAAGGCTTACCTGCTGGCGATCATCGGTGCCGAGTACGTGCTCAAGATGCTGCCGCGCGGCACCCACGACTTCAAGAAGTTCATCCGCCCGTCGGAGCTGGGCGCCTGGAGCCGCGTCGCGGGCCTCGAGGTGAAAGACATCATCGGCCTGACCTACAACCCGCTGACCAAGCACTACAAGCTCAGCAGCGACGTCGACGTCAACTACATGATCCAGACCCTGCGCGAGGAATGAGCATGCGTTTGCGAGCAGTACTCTTCGACATGGACGGCACCCTGCTGGACACGGCGCCGGATTTCATTGCCATCTGCCAGGCCATGCTGGCCGACCGTGGCCTGCCGGCCATCGATGACCAGCGCATTCGCGACGTGATTTCCGGCGGCGCCCGGGCCATGGTCGCGGCCACCTTCGCCATGGACCCGGACGCAGAAGGCTTCGAAGCCCTGCGCCTGGAATTCCTCGAGCGCTACCAGCGCGACTGCGCGGTGCACAGCAAGCTGTTCGACGGCATGGCCGAGCTGCTCGAGGACATCGAGAAAGGCAACCTGCTGTGGGGCGTGGTCACCAACAAGCCCGTGCGCTTCGCCGAGCCGATCATGCAGCGCCTGGGCCTGGCCGAGCGCTCGGCCTTGCTCATCTGCCCGGACCATGTGAAAAACAGCAAGCCCGACCCCGAGCCGCTGATTCTCGCCTGCAAGACCCTGAACCTGGACCCGGCCAGTGTCCTGTTCGTCGGCGATGACCTGCGCGACATCGAGTCCGGCCGTGATGCCGGTACCCGCACGGCGGCGGTGCGCTATGGCTATATTCATCCTCAGGACAATCCCAACAACTGGGGAGCAGACGTGGTGGTGGACCACCCCCTGGAACTGCGCAAGGTGATCGACAGCGCGCTGTGCGGCTGCTGACCTGATACAACCGGGTTTGGGGAGGGCATAGCGCTCCCCGTTGATCGCAACTGACTTCAAAGGACCGACCGATGTACGACTACACCGCCCGCCCCGACCTGCTCAAAGGCCGGATCATTCTGGTCACAGGCGCTGGCCGTGGTATCGGTGCTGCCGCCGCCAAGGCCTATGCCGCCCTGGGGGCGACCGTGCTGTTGCTGGGCAAGACCGAGGCCAACCTCAACGAGGTCTACGACCAGATCGAGGCGGCCGGCCATCCGCAACCGGTAGTGATCCCGTTCAACCTCGAGACCGCCCTGCCCCACCAGTACAACGAACTGGCCGTGATGATCGAAGAGCAGTTCGGCCGCCTCGACGGCCTGCTCAACAATGCCTCGATCATTGGCCCGCGCACGCCGCTGGAGCAGCTTTCGGGCGAAAACTTCATGCGCGTGATGCACATAAACGTCAATGCCACCTTCATGCTGACCAGCACGCTGTTGCCGCTGCTCAAACTGTCGGAGGACGCGTCGGTGGTGTTCACCTCCAGCAGCGTCGGGCGCAAGGGCCGCGCATACTGGGGCGCCTATGGTGTCTCGAAGTTTGCCACCGAAGGGCTGATGCAGACCCTGGCCGACGAACTGGACGGCGTAGCGCCGGTGCGCGCCAACAGCATCAACCCTGGCGCCACCCGCACCGCGATGCGTGCCCAGGCCTACCCGAGCGAGAACCCGCAGAACAATCCGCTGCCCGAAGAGATCATGCCGCTGTACTTGTATCTGATGGGTCCGGACAGTGCCGGGGTGAACGGGCAGGCGTTCGACGCCCAGTAACAGGGCCGTTCAGCCTGACACGATCAGAGGCCAGGCCAGCTCCTACAGGTAACGTGTTGCCCCTGTAAGAGCTGGCGCAGCCTGCGATGGGCAAGCCCCCAGACCTTACCCTATGGCCAGCGCCGGCCGCAGACGCCCTGGCTGACGATGCTCCAGCTGCATGCATCGCTCCAGGAACAGGAACATGCAGTCATAGCTTTTGCAGATCGTCCTGCGCAGCTCGGCCCGCAAGCCCGGAGTCGGGTGCTCACCAGCCAGCGTACAGATGATCTCCAGCGCCTCCCACGGATGCGCATCATCGTATTGAGCATGCATCTTCAGCCATTTCATCGCGCGCTTGCGGATGTCCTCGGGGAAGCTCAAGGCATAGGTGTCGGTGGAACACACCAACGCCGCCCACTCACCTGTCGCGCCTTCGATCGCATAGTTGGTCGCGGCCATCGACAGCGCCAGCGACTCGGTGGCACAAACCCGCCAGCACCAGTCATTGAGGCCATTGAGCTCCGGCGGGACCTCCTGGGCCTGCAGGTCAGCCAAGGTGATCCCGTGGGCCTGGCACCAGTGCAGCCAGTAGTCGGCGTGGTTGAGCTCGACGCGGATGTTGCGCATCAGCCAGCGCCTCGCCATGTCTTCGCCTGGGTGCCGGGCAAAGCGGGTCTTGGTCAGGTTGTGGGCCATATAGAGGGAGAACTGCTCGACCACCGGCCAGCCACCGATCAGGTACTGGCGGATAGTGGCCTGCTTGAGCTGGCCGTCGCGCAAGCGCTGGTAGAACTCATGCTCCACCACCCGCCGCTTGCTTTCGCGGCACTCTTCGATCAATTGCTGAGCCCAATCGGGGTAACTGGCGGCATCCATCAATGGGCCGATTCGTACGAAGGTATCAATCACTTTCTGCTCCTTGAATCCATGTGATTTCCGGACGACACCTTCTTCAACGAAAGGTCCCAGGCGCCCGGTGCAACAGGGGCCTTGCGGCTATTCGTTGGCGTTGCAGGCTGTCGCAGGTGAACACCTGCGGCCGCTCGATGAGGTAACCCTGGGCATAATCCACGCCGATCTCCTGCAACGCCTGTTCAATCAACGGCGTTTCGACGAATTCGGCAATGGTCCGTTTGCCCATCACATGCCCGATATGATTGATCACCTCGACCATGGCGCGGTTGATCGGATCGTCGAGCATGTCTTTTACGAAACTTCCGTCGATCTTCAGGAAGTCTACAGGCAAATGTTTTAAATACGCGAATGACGACATACCCGCGCAGAAGTCATCCAACGAGAACTTGCAGCCCAGCCCCTTCAACTCGTTGATAAAACGAATCGCACTGCCCAGGTTGGCGATGGCGCTGGTTTCGGTGATCTCGAAACAGACCAGCCGCGGTGGAATCGAATACTCGCCAAACAATGAGCGCAGGTACTCCAGGAACTTGTCGTCGCCAATGCTCGATCCGGATAAGTTGATCGCGCACATGGCCAGCGGCCCTTCCCTGCCTTCGTCCAGGCATTGGCGAATGACCTGGAACACGTTGCGCACCACCCAGCGATCCAGGGCAGTCATCAAGCCGTAGCGTTCGGCGGCCGGAATAAAGGTGCTGGGCAGGATGGTGCGGCCGCTTTCATCGTGCAGGCGCAGCAGGATCTCCAGATGGCCAGGCCCTTCCATGGACGAAAGCGGCGCGATTTCCTGGGCATAGAGGCAGAAGCGGTTTTCCTCCAAGGCTACGTGCAGACGCTGGATCCACGCCATTTCGCCAAAGCGCAGGGACAGTTCAGTGTCGTCGGCGTGGTACACCTGGACCCGGTTGCGGCCTTTCTCCTTGGCCATGTAGCAGGCCATGTCGGCCGCACGCAGCGAGGCTTCCAGGGTTCCGGCCGGTTGGGCGATATGCACAAGGCCCACACTCACGGTGGTGACGAACGGCCGGCCTTTCCACACAAAATGTAGGCTCTGCACGGTCTGGCGCAGTTGCTCGGCAATACGCTCGGCCTGTTCGGGCGGGCAGTTCTCTAGCAGCACGCCGAACTCGTCGCCCCCCAGCCGCGCCAAGGTGTCCCCCTCACGCAGGCCAGCCTGCAATACCGCGCAAATGTGGCGCAACAACTCATCGCCAGCGGCATGGCCGCTGGTGTCGTTGACCAGCTTGAACTGGTCCAGGTCCAGGAACATCAGCGAATGCCGCCCGGGCTGGCGTGCCAGGCTGTTGAGGGCCTGCTCGAGGCGATACTCGAACTCGCGGCGGTTGGCCAGGCCCGTCAAAGCGTCGTGAGTCGCCTGCCAGGAGAGGCTGGCGATGTACTGGCGCTCCTGGGTCATGTCATGCAACGCCAGCACCAGGCCACTGACCTGGCCATCGCTGACGATCGGCGAGCCGACCAGGTTGATCGACACCGTGCTGCCATCAAGCCGCTGTATCAGCCGGGCATGCTCGGAGCCACCCTTGAGACTGCCGCTGAGCACCTGCTCGACCAGGGTGCGGTTGTCGTGCTCGGCATGCTCGTCCACCAGGCTGAACAACGCCGCCAGCGGCATGCCCTGGGCCTGGCTGGCCTGCCAGTGGGTGAGCAGCTCGGCGGCCGGGTTCATGTAGACGATGCAGCCTTCGACGTCAGTGGTAATCACCGCATCGCCAATGGACTGCAAGGTGATCTGCGCCCGCTCCCGTTCGGCCTGCAGGGCCTGGGCAAACGCTTGGCGCTGGGCCAGCAGCTTGCTCGAACGACGCCAGGCGATACTGATGAGAAACAGCGCCGTCGCCAGATTGGTGATCATCAGCATCCTGAGCAACATCCGCGACCCTTCGCCCAGTGCATCGCTGAAGGCCTTGGCCGCCGGGGTTACACCCTCGTTGATGGAGACGATGCGCGCACGCCAGCGGTCCACGTCGCCGGCAGTGACCTCTCCAGTGACAAACCCCTCGCGCATCTCCCGAGCCACGTCATCGAGCAAGCGCAGATAGTTATCGCCGATGTCCCAATAGGCGATGGCGGTTTCCATATAGCTGACGTGGCGAAAATTGCGGTAGAACCAGATGATCCGGGAGGCATCGTCCGGGTGGTTGCCGCCTTGCAGGACACCTTTGCGCGCCGCCTCAATGTCAGGATCGGGTCGGTCCAGCGCCAGACGCAGTTGGTAGTCACCCTTGGGCACGTCGATTGCCTGCAGGTAACGCTGGTAAGAGCGTTCGTCACGGGTATCGGCGTACAGGCTCAGGTAGTAGATGGCGTCCTTCTGGGCCTTGGACCACAGGCTTTCGCCTGCCACATAGGCGCGTACGGCAGACAATGCGTAGAGACTCATGCTGCCCAACAGCATCTGGAAAATCACAACGGCGATGAAGGGCCAGATGATGCCCAGCAGCCTTGGCGCTTCGAGAGTCCGATTTCCCTTCATGTAATCCCTGTCACTGAGCAGAAAGGCGCATGTCGACCCAGACAAGCACAGCGTAGGTCATTTGCCAGCGGGACGACGGGGTTTTTGATGGGAATTGAAGTGGGTTACCGCGTTACCGGTACTGGCCTGGATCAAGCGTTGCGGGGCAATGGCACCGACCGTGGCAGTGCTCGCGACGAGGCGCGCTTTCCCGCAGCGCCCCCAGGCACGTTCAGCTCTGCTGCAAATGCCCATACAGCTTGGCGTACAACCCGCCCTCGGCAATCAACTGCTGGTGACCGCCATCCTCGGCCACATGCCCGCCATCGAACACCAGCACCCGGTCTGCCTGTTTCACCGCCGACAGCCGGTGGGCGATGATCAATGTGGTACGGCCATTGAGAAACCGCGCCATGGCCTGATGCAGGTTGTATTCGGTGGCAGCGTCCAGGGCCGAGGTGGCCTCGTCGAGAATCACCACCTTGGGCTCGGCGAGGATCATTCGGGCAATGGCCAGGCGCTGGCGCTGGCCACCGGACAAACGCACGCCGGAGCGCCCCACCACGCTGTCCAGGCCCTGGGGCAGCGCGGCGATGGTGGCATCGAGCTGGGCGATGCGCAGAGCCTGCCAGCAGGCCTCGTCGGTGCAGTCACGGCCCAGCGTCAGGTTGGCGCGCACGCTATCGTTGAACAGCGATGGGTGCTGTAGCACCACCGCGACATTCTCGCGCAGCGCCTCAAGGCCGATCTCCTGAAGGCTCGCCCCACCGAAGCGGATGGTCCCGGCCTGGGCGCTGTACAGGCCCAGCAGCAGCTGTACCAAGGTGCTCTTGCCGCCACCGCTGGCCCCGACAATAGCCACTTTCTCGCCCGGGGCGATGGAAAGATCCAGATGCTCGAGCACCGGCTCGTCGGCATAGGCAAAGCGCAGGTCGCGCACTTCGATGCCGACCGTGTCGCGCCCGGCGAAGGGGTCGACCGCCGCCGGATACTGCGGCTCGTCGGCCCGTGCCAGCAGCTCATTGAGCCGGCTCAGGGCGCCGCCGGCGGCATAGTAGGCGTATTGCAGATTGAGCAGTTGCTCCACCGGCCCGATCATGAACCACAAGTAGCTGAATACAGCCAACATCTGGCCAATGGACAGGTCGGAGAACAGCACCGTGAGCATGGCCGCGGCGCGGAAGATATCGATACCGAACTGGAACAACAGCCCGCTGGCACGACCGCTGGCGTCGCTCTTCCATTGGGAGGCCACGGCATAGTCGCGCACTTCCCGGGCACGCAGCCCGAGGCGACCGAGAAAATAACCCTGACGGTTGCCAGCGCGGATCTCCTGGATGGCGTCCAGGGTCTCGGCCAAAGCCTGGGTAAAGCGTGCGGTGCTGTCGTTTTCGAGCTTCTTCAGGTGCTTGACCCGCTTGCCCAGTTGCACGGTGAAGTAGATCACCAGTGGGTTGAACAGCAGGATCAACAGTGCCAGCTGCCAGTGCATCCAGATCAGGATGGCGGCCGTACCGGTCAAGGTCAGGACGGCCACCAGGAAGCGGCTCAAGGTCTCGCCGACGAACTTGTCCAGGGTGTCCAGGTCAGTCACCAGATGCGTGGTCACGGTGCCGCTGCCCAGGCTTTCGTATTCCTTGAGGGAGATCCGCTTGAGCCGTTCGATCAGGCGAATGCGCAGGCGGTAGACGATGTCCTTGGCAAGGCCCGCGAACAACTTGGCCTGCAACACGTTGAAGGCCAGTGCAGCCAGGCGCAGGCCAAGGGTCGCGATCAGCATCAGGCCGATGTAGCCGGCCGCCACCTGCCAGTTGTCCGGCAGGAAGCGGTTCATCCACTTGAGCGCCGCATCGCCATGGCCGAGCAACACTTCGTCCACCAGCAATGGCAGCAGCAAAGGGATCGGCACGCTGCACAAAGCCGCGAGCACGGCCACAAGGTTGGCGGACCACAGGGCCTTCTTGTGATGCAACGCCAGGCGGCGGATCTCCGCCCAGCTCAGACGATCGGCCACGGCGGGGGCCTTCCCCGGCACAGGGTCGGATGACCCTGGCAGGTCAAGCACAGGCGGCCTGCTGCAGCCAGCGGCCGAGCAAGGGTTGCAGCCGGTCCAGCGGCTGGTAGCCGTTGGTCAGCAAGGCCAGCTGGCCGTTGCGCTCGGCCAGCAGCGTCGGAAAGCCGGCAATGCCCAGATCCTGCACCCAACTGAAATCGGCCGCGGTGGCGGCACGGGTACCGGCCCGGGAAAACGCCTCGGCGAAATGACCTCGGTCAAAACCTGCCTGCTCGGCAAGCTCCACCAGTTGCGGAGCGCGGGTAACGTCCACCCCCTGCTCGTAGAACGCCCGCTGAATCAATCCCAGCAGAGGCCAGACCCGCTCGACGTCCAGCTCGCGCGCTGCCACCAGGGCGCGGCAAGCGGGCTCGGTGTCGTAGACGAAGCCGTCCGGCATGGCACCTTCGAAGCGAAACGCCTGGCCGGTGGCTTCGGCCACCGCCTGCCAATGTTCGAGGATGTAGCGACGGGTCGAGGCATCCAGGGCGCTGCTGCCCGAGCGCAGGCCACCCAGCACTAGGCGCGTCGGCACGCCAGCCTCACGCGCCTGGGCGATCAACGCCTCGGCCACCGGGGCGAAGCCCCAGCACCAGGAACACATCGGGTCCATCACATACAGCAGGCGTGCGGACATGCATCAAGCCTCGGCTTTGTAGTTGTAACCGATCGGGTGGGGCTGGTTGCGCGCCTTGGCCAGTTCGATCTGCTTCTGCCGGTCGATGGCACTGCGCCGGGTCTTCTCGCTCAGGCTGTCCCAGCAATGCGGGCAGCTCACGCCTGGCGAATAGTGCTCGGACGCACGGTCCTCCACGCTGATCGGGTGGCGGCAGGCATGGCACTGGTCGTATTCGCCCTCGGTCAGGTCATGACGCACCGTGACGCGATTGTCGAAGACGAAGCAGTCGCCATCCCACAGGCTCTGCTCCTGAGGCACTTCCTCGAAGTACTTCAGGATCCCACCCTTAAGATGATAGACCTCCTCGAAGCCTTCACCGAGCATGTAGCTGGAGGCTTTTTCGCAACGGATGCCGCCGGTGCAGAACATCGCAACCTTTTTGTGCTTGCTCGGATCGAAGTTGGCCTTGATGTAGTCGGGAAACTGGCGGAAGGTCTCGGTCTTCGGGTCGATGGCGCCCTTGAACGTGCCGATGGCCACTTCGTAGTCGTTGCGGGTGTCGATCAGCAGCACTTCCGGGTCGCTGATCAGGGCGTTCCAGTCCTTGGGCTCGACGTAGGTACCGACCTTGTGGTTCGGGTCCACGCCCGGCACGCCCAGGGTGACGATCTCTTTCTTGAGCTTGACCTTGGTGCGGTAGAACGGCTGCTCGTCGCAGTAGGATTCCTTGTGGTCGATATCGACCAGGCGCGGGTCGTTGCGCAGCCAGGTGAGCAGCCCGTCGATACCTTCACGGGTGCCCGAGACAGTACCGTTGATGCCTTCCAGGGCCAACAGCAAGGTGCCTTTGACGCCGTTGTCGACCATGGTCTGGAGCAGCGGCTCGCGCAGCTCGACGTAGTCTTCCAGAGTGACGAACTTGTACAAGGCCGCCACGACGATAGCTTGGGACATGAAACAACTCTCCAGGTGGTCACCCTCGTAAGGGGCGGACCGGGTTTGACAAAAAGCAGGGGGCCGCTGTAGCGGCCCCCGGATGACGCGGATTGTACCAGAACGACGGAAGGGATTCAGTGCCCCCCGCCGGCACAGACCGGGGAGGCCGGCGCCGCACCGACTTTGGCCCATTCCTCGGATGTATAGGTATGGATCGCCAGGGCGTGGATCTGGCCCATCAGCTCACCCATGGTGGCGTAGACCTTCTGGTGGCGCTTGACGCTATTGAGTCCGGCGAACTGCTCGCTGACGATCACCGCCTTGTAGTGGGTCTCCTGGCCACGGCTATGCATGTGGCTCTCGTTGAGCACCTCAAGGTGCGCCGGGGCCAGGGCGGCCAACTGCTGTTCGATGCGTTGCTGCATGTTCATCGGGGCGTCACTCACTTCTTGGCTGGGGCCTTGCCGGCGTTCGGGTCCAGTTCCTTGGTCATGTCGTCAAGCAGCTTGTTGACCACTGGGACCGCCGGCTCCAGGCTCTGCTGGGTCAGCTGGGCCGACTGCTGGGTCACGCGGGGCATCTCGCGCAGGACCTTCTTGCCCAGCGACGATTCGTAGAATTTGACCAGGTCCTTGAGCTCCTGCTCGGTGAAGGTCTGGGTATACAGGTCGACCATCTTCGGCTTGATCTTCTTCCAGCCGATGGCGTTGTCCAGGGCGGCATTGGCCTTGGCCTGGTAGCTGTCGAGCACGTTTTTCTTGGACTCAGGCGCTTTGGTCTGGGCGAAACGCTGGGCGAACATCTGCTGGACTTGCATGTACACCGGGGTGCCCAGCTTGTCGGCATTGACCAGAGTCAGGAATTTCTCGGCGGCAGCGTTGTGGCTGGCAGTGGCGGCGAGTACCTGGCCGCTGGCGCAAGCCAGGACGACGGCGGCACAGAGGACGCGAAGACGAGTCATTGCATTTCCTTCATGAAAGAAAGGGAGGCGGGTACCTCGGGGAGAGCATTCTGCGCCGTGGCGCCATAGTGCTCAAGTGGCATGACGAGCGACGGAACCGCTCGAGCGAATCAGGGCCTAAACTGCGGTTTCGGACTGACAAAGGAGTGAACGCAGCATGAGCCGTATCGAGACAGACAGCCTGGGCCCGGTCGAAGTTCCAGAGGACGCCTACTGGGGCGCGCAGACCCAGCGTTCGCTGATCAACTTCGCCATCGGCAAGGAGCGCATGCCCCTGGCTGTACTGCACGCCCTGGCGCTGATCAAGAAAGCTGCAGCGCGGGTCAACGACCGCAATGGCGACCTGCCGGCCGACATCGCCCGTCTTATCGAACAGGCCGCCGATGAAGTGCTCCAAGGCGAACATGACGACCAGTTCCCGCTCGTCGTCTGGCAGACCGGCAGCGGCACCCAGAGCAACATGAACGTCAACGAAGTCATCGCCGGGCGCGCCAACGAGCTGGCCGGCAAGGGTCGAGGCGGCAAGGCGCCGGTACACCCCAACGACCACGTCAACCGCTCGCAGAGCTCCAACGACTGCTTCCCCACCGCCATGCACATCGCCGCTGCACAGGCCGTGCACGACAAACTGCTGCCAGCGATCGCCGAACTCTCGGCGGGACTGGCCGAGCTGTCGGCGCGTCACCAGCACCTGGTCAAGACCGGCCGTACCCACATGATGGACGCCACACCCATCACCTTCGGCCAGGAAGTCTCGGCGTTCGTCGCCCAGCTTGACTATGCCCAGCGCGCCATTCGTGCCAGCCTGCCGGCAGTGTGCGAGCTGGCCCAGGGCGGGACTGCGGTCGGTACCGGGCTCAATGCTCCGCACGGCTTCGCCGAAGCCATCGCCGCAGAGCTGGCGGCGCTTTCGGGCCTGCCCTTCGTCACCGCACCGAACAAGTTCGCCGCCCTGGCCGGCCATGAGCCGCTGACCACCCTGGCCGGCGCCCTCAAGACCCTGGCCGTGGCCTTGATGAAAATCGCCAACGACCTGCGCCTGCTCGGCT
Organism: Pseudomonas sp. CK-NBRI-02; assembly: GCF_008124495.1. Taxonomy (NCBI): domain Bacteria; kingdom Pseudomonadati; phylum Pseudomonadota; class Gammaproteobacteria; order Pseudomonadales; family Pseudomonadaceae; genus Pseudomonas; species Pseudomonas sp. CK-NBRI-02. Next base: position 330,554 of record NZ_VSJH01000006.1, read on the forward strand.
CCGGCCCACGGGCGGGGCTCGCCGAAGTACGCCTGCCGGCCAACGAACCGGGCAGTTCGATCATGCCCGGCAAGGTCAACCCGACCCAATGCGAGGCCTTGTCGATGCTTGCCTGCCAGGTGCTGGGCAACGACGCGGCGATCGGCTTTGCCGCCAGCCAAGGGCATCTGCAGTTGAACGTGTTCAAGCCGGTGATCATCCACAACCTGCTGCAATCGATCGAGTTGCTGGCCGACGGCTGCCGCAACTTCCAGCAGCACTGCGTGGCCGGGATCGAGCCGGATGCCGAGCAGATGGCCGCGCATCTGGAGCGAGGGCTGATGCTGGTCACCGCGCTCAACCCGCACATCGGTTACGACAAGGCTGCCGAGATCGCCAAGAAGGCCTACAGCGAGGGCAAGACACTGCGTGAGGCGGCGCTTGAGCTCAAGTACCTGAACAACGAGCAGTTCGACCAATGGGTGCGGCCAGAGAACATGCTGGCGCCCGGTGCAAAAGGCTGACCGTCAGGCCATGCAGCCCCGTTTGCGCCAGCTCTTTTACGGGAGCTGGCGCAGCCACGTCTGGTTCACTGAACCTGTGCCAATCGCGCACGCCGCGCACGCCAGCCGGCCATCAATGAAGGTCCCAACGCCACGAGGGCCGACCCCACCACCACCGTCACCGCCCCGACGTATCCCAGGGCGTTGATGTCTTCGGCCTGGACATAATCCGGCCACAGCACGGCCGCCGCGGCCACGGCGAGGAAAGTCACCAAAGGTGTGAGCGCCAAGGTCGCGCTCACTCGCGAGGCCTCCCAATGGGCCAGCGCCTCGGCGAACGCTCCGTACGCCACCAGGGTATTGAGGCAACACGCCAGCAACAGCCAGCCTTGCAGCGGGCTCAACTGCAATGCCTCCAATGGATGCGCCCAGGGCATCAGCAACAGCGCACAGCTCAGGTACATCACCATCATCACCTGCTGTGAATGCCACACCGTGAGCAGTTGCTTCTGGCTCAGGGCATAGAACACCCAGATGCTCGTGGCCAGCAGAATGGTCAACACGCCGGTGGTATAAACGCCCAACGAGGTCAGCAGCTCTTCGAGCCGCTGGTTGAAGAACAGCCCGAATCCAGCCAGCAGCACCAACAACCCAAGCCCCTGTCCCAGGCTGAAGCGCTCCTTGAAGACGAACACGCTGGCCACCAGCAACAACACCGGGCCAATCTGCACCACCAATTGTGCGGTGCCAGGGCTGAGCAGGTTGAGCCCGATCAGGTACAGCACGTAATTGCCCATCAGGCCGAAGACCGCCACGGCGATCAGGCCTGCGCCCTTGCGTCCAAGCTTGCCGACAGCCGGCAAGCGCCGATTGACCGCCAGCCAGGCGAACAGCAGGCAGCCAGAAACCGTGAGGCGATACCAAGTGACGGTGATCGGGTCCATCACCTGCAGGACTTGCTTGAGCTTGATCGGCAGAATGCCCCAGAGAAACGCGGTCAGCAGTGCCAGGAACAGGCCGTAGCCCCAGCGTCCGGAAGAAATGTGCATAGCGTCCTCAAATCAGGCCCTGCGGGTGGGGGTACTGGAAATTCTAAGGGCTTGGAGTACAGGGCTGGGGAAAAGTCGCGGGAAAAGAATTCATCGGGTCATTCCTTGCGGGCATGCCAGGATTTCCCCTGTCGCCTACGCTGGCCTTTTCGCCGGCAAACCCGCTGCCACAGGTGCACCGCTAGTCTGTGGAAGCGGGTTCGCTCGCCAAAATAGGTGACAGCCAAGCACTTACTTGCGGGATTTATGAAATGCCGCTTCCAGCGCCTCGTTGATGGTCTTGAGCACCTTCACCCGTGCCCAACGCTTGTCGTTGGCCTCGACCAAGGTCCAGGGCGCGATCTCGGTACTGGTGCGGTCGACCATGTCCCCCACCGCCTCTACATAGAGGTCCCACTTGTCGCGGTTGCGCCAATCGTCCTCGGTGATCTTGTAGCGCTTGAACGGGATCTGCTCGCGTTCCTCGAAGCGCTCCAGCTGCGTTTGCTGGTCGATCGCCAGCCAGAACTTCACCACCACGACGCCCGCGTTGGTCAGTTGCTCCTCGAAATCGTTGATCTCGCCATAGGCACGCATCCAGTCGGCCGGGGTGCAAAAGCCCTCCACCCGCTCCACCAGCACCCGGCCATACCAAGAACGGTCGAAGATGGTGAACTTGCCTCGCGCCGGAATATGCCGCCAGAAACGCCACAGGTAAGGCTGGGCCCGCTCCTCCTCGGTGGGCGCGGCGACCGGTACGATGCGGTACTGACGGGGGTCGAGCGCCGCGGCCACCCGGCGGATAGCGCCGCCCTTGCCTGCCGCGTCATTGCCTTCGAACACCGCCACCAGTGCATGGCGGCGCATCTGCTTGTTGCGCAGCAGCCCTGCAAGGCGAGCTTGTTCGGTGACCAGTTGCTCTTGGTAATCGTGTTTGTCCAGGCGCCGGCTCAGGTCCAACGCGCCGAGCAGGCTCTTCTGGTCGATGCTGCGCCCCAATGGCGCCACGTTGCCTTTGTGCTTGCTACTCGGATCGTTGGCCAGCGCCGCTTGCAGGCTCTCCAGCAGGATGCGCCCCACCGCCAGGCTGCGGTAGTACGGATCGACCCCCTCGATCACATGCCAGGGCGCGTAGTCGCGGCTGGTGCGACGCAACACACGCTCGCCGAAACGCACGAAGCGGTCATAGGTTTGCGATTGCTGCCAGTCCAGCGGGCTAATGCGCCAGCTGTGCAAAGGGTCGTCCTTGAGCGCCTTAAGACGCGCCTTCATCTGTTTCTTGGACAGATGGAACCAGAACTTGATGATCAGCGCGCCCTCGTCGCAAAGCATCTGCTCCAGACGCTCGGCCCCGGTGATGGCCTGGTCGAGCACCGCATCCTTGAACAGACCATGGACCCGTCCCTGCAGCATCTGGCTGTACCAGTTGCCGAAGAACACACCCATGCGCCCTTTGGGCGGCAACGCCCGCCAGTAGCGCCAGGCCGGCGGACGGGCCAGTTCCTCATCGGTCTGCTGGTCGAAGGTGCGTACCTCGATCAGACGCGGGTCCATCCACTCGTTGAGCAGTTTGACCGTCTCGCCCTTGCCGGCGCCCTCGATGCCGTTGATCAACACGATCACCGGAAAGCGCGCCTGCTGCTTGAGTTCGTACTGGGCTTCGAGCAGCGCCTCGCGCAGGGCGGGTACTTCGGCCTCGAAAGCCTCCTTGTCGATGCTGTGACCAATTTCGGCGGATTCGAACATGAGTTGCCTTGGCTCCTTCAATGGATAACCAAGACTAGCGGATTGTGCGCCAGGCTTCAGGTCCAATCGCTGGCCACGTTCGGTTCTGTTCGGTTGGCGCAGCGACAGGTGCGTAAATGGCTTAAAATCGTCCTCCCGCGACATGCTGAGCCAACCATGCCTGACACCTTCTTACAGCACGCCCAGATCGACTGGGACGACCAGGGCCGCCCTCACTCGCGGCAGTACGACGACGTCTACTTTTCCAAGAACGAAGGCATCGAGGAAACCCAGCATGTCTTCCTCGAACAGAACCGCCTGCGTGAACGCTGCACCGCCCTGACGCCCCAGGACTGCCTGGTGATCGGCGAGACCGGCTTCGGCACGGGCATGAATTTCTACTGTGCCTGGCAGTTGTTCGCCGAACACGCCCCGCGGGGTGCGCGCCTGCATTTTGTCAGCGTCGAAAAGTACCCGCTCACCCGCGAAGACCTCGCCCGCGCGGTACAGCTGTGGCCACAACTCGAACCTTACTGGCAGCCGCTGCTGGCACAGTACGTGGCGGTACATGGCGGCTTCCAGCAGTTCAGCTTCGACCATGGGCGGGTGACCCTGACCCTGATGGTGGGCGATGCCCTGGCGCAATTGCCTACGCTCGATGCGCAGGTCGATGTGTGGTTCCTCGACGGCTTCGCCCCGGCGAAGAACCCCGACATGTGGACGCCGGAGCTGTTCGCGCAACTGGCCCGGCTGTCCCGGCCCGGCACCACACTGGGCACCTTCACTACCACCGGCTGGGTGCGTCGTGGCCTGATCGCTGCAGGCTTTGCCATGCGCAAGGTGCCGGGTATCGGTAAAAAATGGGAGGTCATGCACGGCCAGTTCCAGGGCTGGCCCGCTGAGCAACCCGCCCCAGCCGAACCCGAACCTTGGTACGCCCGCCCTGCCCCTGTGCAAGGCCCGCGGCATGCCTTGGTCATCGGTGCCGGCCTTGCCGGTAGCGCCACGGCTGCCAGCCTCGCGGCCCGTGGCTGGCAGGTCAGCGTGCTGGAGCGCCACGACGCCCCGGCCCAGGAAGCCTCGGGCAATCCCCAGGGCGTGCTCTACCTGAAACTCTCGGCCCACGGCACGACGCTGTCGCAGATGATCCTCTCGGGCTTCGGCTACACCCGCCGTTGGCTGCAACAGCTGCAACGCGGACAGGACTGGGACGACTGCGGTGTGCTGCAATTGGCCTTCGACGACAAGGAAGCACAGCGCCAGGCCAAGCTGGCCGAGGCCTTCGACAGCACATTGCTGCACGTGCTCGATAAAGCCCAGGCCGAGTCGGTCGCAGGTGTGGCACTGCCTGCCGGTGGGTTGTTCTATCCCGAAGGCGGCTGGGTGCACCCGCCAGCGCTGTGCCAGGCGCAGCTGCAACATCCGCACATCGAGTTGCTGACCCACCAGGAGGTGATCGAACTGCGCAAAGTCGATGGCCGTTGGCAAGCGTGGGACGGTGAGCGCCTGCTGGCGAGCGCGCCAGTGGTGGTGCTCGCCGGTGCCGCCGAGATCCGCCGCTTCGAGGCCTGCGCCGAGCTGCCGCTCAAGCGCATCCGCGGGCAGATCACCCGCCTGCCGGCCACCGAGGCCAGCCGCGCCTTGCGCACCGTGGTGTGTGCCGAAGGCTACGTCGCGCCGCCGCGTGGCGATGAGCACACCTTGGGCGCAAGCTTCGACTTCCATAACGACGACTTGGCACCGACTGTCGCCGAACACCAGGGCAACTTGGCCCTGCTCGATGAAATCTCCACGGACTTGGCCGAGCGGCTCAATACCAGCGTGCTGGACCCCGCCCGGTTGCAGGGCCGAGCGGCGTTCCGCTGCACAAGCCCAGACTACCTGCCGATCGTAGGGCCCGTGGCGGATGCGCAAGCGTTCACCGACGCCTATGCGGTGCTCGCTAAAGACGCTCGACAGGTGCCGGACACGCCCTGTCCTTGGCTCGACGGGTTGTACGTGAACAGCGGCCATGGTTCGCGAGGGTTGATCACCGCGCCCTTGAGCGGCGAGCTGGTCGCAGCCTGGGTGTGCGGTGAACCGCTGCCGCTGCCGCGCACGGTGGCGCAGGCGTGTCATCCGAACCGGTTTGCGTTGCGTCGGTTGATTCGCGGCAAATAGAGAGGCCGGGTTCACCGGCAACGGAGCCGCTCAACCCATATAACGGATTGATCTAAAACTCTCACAACCCCCATGGGTCAGTTCCTTATGTGCCCCATTTCGGGGCGCATATTCCCCAACGGCAAAACCGGTAAGGACCTATGTGCGGATTAGCAGGAGAGTTACGTTTCACCCCCATCGACCAAGCCCCTCGCCCGGCGGACCTCGCCGCGGTAGAGCGCATCACTCATCACCTGGCGCCTCGCGGCCCCGACGCCTGGGGCTTCCACAGCCAGGGCCCGATCGCCCTCGGCCACCGGCGTCTGAAAATCATGGACCTGTCCGACGCCTCGGCTCAGCCCATGGTCGACAACACTTTGGGTCTGTCGATGGTCTTCAATGGCGCCATCTACAACTATCCCGAACTGCGCGAAGAGCTCAAAGCCCTGGGCTACCGCTTCTTCTCCGACGGCGACACCGAAGTGTTGCTCAAGGGCTATCACGCCTGGGGCGCAGCCTTGCTGCCCAAGCTCAACGGCATGTTCGCCCTGGCCATCTGGGAACGCGACGCCCAGCGCCTATTCCTGGCCCGCGACCGTCTCGGCGTCAAACCGTTGTACCTGTCGCGCAACGGTGAGCGTCTGCGCTTCGCCTCCACACTCCCGGCGCTGCTCAAGGGCGGCGATATCGATCCGGTGATCGACCCGGTGGCGCTCAACCACTATCTGAATTTCCACGCCGTAGTGCCCGCGCCTCGTACCCTGCTGGCCAACGTGCAGAAGCTCGAACCCGGGACCTGGATGCGCATCGACCGCCACGGCGAGGTGCAGCGTGAGACTTGGTGGCAGTTGCACTACGGTCCGCGTCCGGATGAACAGCACCTGGACCTGGAAGACTGGACCACACGCGTGCTCGACGCCACCCGCGACGCCGTAGCCATCCGCCAACGGGCGGCGGTGGACGTCGGCGTGCTGCTCTCCGGCGGCGTCGATTCCAGCCTGTTGGTCGGCCTGCTGCGCGAAGTAGGGGTGGACGATCTGTCGACCTTCTCCATCGGTTTCGAAGATGCCGGCGGCGAGCGCGGGGACGAGTTCCAGTATTCGGACCTGATCGCCCGCCACTACGGCACGCGCCACCATCAATTGCGTATCGACGAGCGCGAGATCATCGAACAGCTGCCGGCGGCGTTCCGCGCCATGAGCGAGCCGATGGTCAGCCATGACTGCATCGCCTTCTACCTGCTTTCGCGGGAAGTGGCCAAGCACTGCAAGGGGGTGCAGAGCGGCCAAGGCGCCGACGAATTGTTCGCCGGCTACCACTGGTACCCGCAGGTGGACGGCGCCGACGATGCCTATGAGGCCTATCGCACCGCGTTCTTCGACCGCGACCATGCCGAGTATCGCGACACGGTCCAGGCCCCGTGGCTGCTGGAAAGCGACGCGGCCGGCGAGTTCGTTCGCGAACACTTCGCCCGCCCTGGCGCCAGCGAGGCTGTGGACAAGGCCCTGCGCCTGGACAGCACCGTGATGCTGGTCGACGACCCGGTCAAACGCGTCGACAACATGACCATGGCCTGGGGCCTGGAAGCCCGCACACCGTTTCTCGATTACCGACTGGCGGAACTGTCGGCGCGCATCCCGGCCCGATTCAAACTGCCCGACGGTGGCAAACACGTGCTCAAGGCCGCGGCGAGACGGGTAATCCCACATGAGGTGATCGACCGCAAGAAGGGCTACTTCCCGGTGCCGGGTCTGAAGCACCTGCAAGGCGCCACGCTGGACTGGGTTCGTGAACTGCTGACCGACCCAAGCCAAGACCGAGGTCTGTTCAAACCGGCCATGCTCGATCGCCTGCTGAGCAACCCTCAGGGTCAACTGACGCCGCTGCGAGGCTCCAAGCTTTGGCAGTTGGCCGCCCTGAACCTCTGGCTCAGCGAACAAGGAATCTGACCGATGAAAGCGCAAACAGCCTATGGCCAGCGCCTGCTCCGCGGACAAGCCCCCTCCTACGAGCGCCTGCAGGCGCAATTGGCCGGTGACGGCAGCGAACCCCACGGCCAACCCCGTGCGGTACATTGCGGCTGGGGCCGGCTGCTGATCGGCCACACCTACCCGGACCCGGCCGTGCTCGCCGAGGCATTGCTCGACGAGCGCCCCGGCGAGCGAGACATCGCTCTGTATGTGGCCGCTCCCCAACAAGTGCTGGCCCAGGCCCCGCAACAGTTGTTCCTCGATCCTTCGGACACCCTGCGCCTGTGGTTCACCGACTACCGCCCTGCGCAACGCGTGTTCCGCGGATTTCGCATCCGCCGGGCCCAGGCCGACGCTGACTGGCATGCCATCAACGCCCTTTACCAAGGACGCGGCATGCTGCCGGTCAACCCAGAGCTGCTCACCCCCCATCACCTGGGCGGGCCGGTGTACTGGCTGGCCGAGGACGAGGACACGGGCGCTGTGATCGGCAGCGTCATGGGGCTGAACCACAGCAAGGCCTTCGATGACCCTGAACACGGCAGCAGCCTGTGGTGCCTGGCCGTCGACCCGCAATGCACCCGCCCAGGCGTAGGCGAAGTGCTGGTGCGTCATTTGGTCGAGCACTTCATGAGCCGCGGCCTGGCCTACCTGGACCTGTCGGTGTTGCACGACAACCGCCAAGCCAAGCGCCTGTACAAGAAGCTGGGCTTTCGCAACCTGCCGACCTTTGCAGTCAAGCGCAAGAACGGCATCAACCAGCCACTGTTCCTCGGCCCTGGCCCAGAGGCTTCGCTCAACCCCTACGCCCGTCTGATCGTCGACGAGGCCTACCGGCGCGGCATTGACGTGCAAGTCGACGACGCCAGCGCAGGCCTGTTCACCCTGAGCCTGGGCGGGCGCCGTGTCCGTTGCCGCGAATCCTTGAGCGATCTGACCAGTGCCGTGAGCATGACCTTGTGCCAGGACAAACGTCTCACCCAGCACGTTCTGGACGCCGCCGGTCTGCGCGTGCCGGTTCAACAGTTGGCCGGTAATGCCGATGACAACCTGGCTTTTCTCGAAGAGCACGGCGCGGTGGTGGTCAAGCCGGTGGATGGCGAACAAGGCCAAGGTGTCGCAGTCAACCTGGGCACTCTGGAGGAGATCAACCAGGCCGTCGAGCAGGCTCAACGCTTCGACAGCCGGGTACTGCTCGAAAGCTATCACCCTGGTCTGGACCTGCGCATCGTGGTGATCGGCTTCGAAGTGGTGGCGGCAGCGATCCGTCACCCGGCCCAGGTGATTGGGGACGGCAAACACAGCATTCAGGCCTTGATCGAAGCCCAAAGCAGACGGCGCCAGGCTGCCACCGGAGGCGAAAGCCGTATCCCGCTCGATGAGGAGACCGAACGCACCTTGCGTGCGTCGGGCCTGGACTACGACAGCGTGTTGCCGGCAGGACAACGCCTTGCCGTGCGCCGCACCGCCAACCTGCACACCGGCGGCACGCTCGAAGACGTCACCGAGCGCCTGCATCCGGTGCTGGCAGACGCCGCCGTGCGCGCCGCGCGCGCCCTGGACATTCCTGTGGTGGGCCTGGACCTGATGGTGCGCGATGCCGAGCAGCCGGACTACGTGATCATCGAAGCCAACGAGCGGGTGGGCCTGGCCAACCACGAACCGCAACCGACCGCCGAGCGCTTCGTCGACCTGCTCTTTCCCCACAGCCAAGCACCGACATGAAACCGTGCACAAGGTAAACCGGCTCCCATTGGGCTCGGCGCAGCTCTGTGGGAGCGGGCTTACCCGCGAGAGAACAGCGTTAACCCAAGGAGTACCTGATGTCTAACGGACACCCCGAACCCGATCTCGAGTACCTCAAACGCGTGCTGCTGGAAATGCTCGCCATTCCTAGCCCCACCGGTTTTACCGACACCATCGTACGCTACGTGGCCGAACGCCTGGACGAATTGGGCATCCCCTTCGAACTGACCCGCCGCGGCACCATCCGCGCGACGCTAAAAGGCCGTCAGAACACGCCCGACCGCGCCGTCTCGGCGCATCTGGACACCATCGGCGCCAGCGTGCGCCAACTGCTCGATAACGGCCGTCTGGCCCTGGCCCCGGTGGGCTGCTGGTCCAGTCGATTCGCCGAAGGCAGTCGCGTCAGCGTGTTCACCGACACAGGCGTGTACCGCGGCAGTGTGCTGCCGCTGATGGCGAGCGGGCATGCCTTCAACACGGCCATCGATCAGATGCCGATCAGTTGGGAGCATGTGGAAGTGCGTCTGGACGCTTACTGCGCTACCCGCGCCGACTGCGAGGCACTGGGGATAGCCATCGGCGACTTCGTCGCCTTCGATCCGCTACCGGAGTTCACTGAAAGCGGTCATATCAGCGCGCGCCACCTGGACGACAAGGCTGGCGTGGCAGCACTGCTGGCAGCACTCAAGGCCGTGGTGGAGTGCGGCCAGCAACCGTTGATCGACTGCCACCCGCTGTTCACCATCACCGAAGAAACAGGCTCTGGTGCCGCGGCAGCGCTGCCTTGGGACGTGAGCGAGTTCGTCGGCATCGACATCGCTCCGGTGGCACCCGGGCAGGCCTCAAGCGAACATGCCGTGAGCGTGGCCATGCAGGACTCCTCAGGCCCTTATGATTACCACCTCTCACGGCACCTTCTGAAACTGGCTGGCGACCACGACCTACCGGTGCGTCGTGACCTCTTCCGCTATTACTTCAGCGATGCCCATTCGGCCGTCACGGCCGGCCACGATATCCGCACCGCGCTGGTGGCGTTTGGTTGCGATGCCACCCACGGGTATGAGCGGACCCATATCGATAGCCTGGCTGCCCTGAGCCGCTTGTTGGCGGCTTATCTGCTCAGTCCACCGGTATTCGCCAGCGATTCGCACCCTGCAAATGCATCGCTCGAGCGCTTCAGCCATCAGCTGGAGCATGATGCCCAGATGGAAAGCGAGACAAGGGTGCCGGCGGTGGACAGCCTGGTTGGCAACAAGCCTTGAGCGCTTGGCGCGAGGAGGCACAGCACCTGAGGCAAGCCCTGCGCGATTGGCGTAGCATGCCCCCATCCCAGCCAAGACTTTGTGACCATGCTGATCCCCTACGACCAACTCGAAGCCGAAACCCTCACCCGTTTGATCGAGGACTTCGTAACCCGCGACGGCACCGATAACGGCGACGACACGCCCTTGGAAACCCGCGTACTGCGGGTCCGCCAGGCACTGGCCAAAGGTCAGGCGTTCATTTTGTTCGATCTTGAAAGTCAGCAATGCCAATTGCTGGCCAAGCACGAAGTGCCCAGGGAGCTATTCGACTGACTGCTTGCCCTGGCGCCGCTGCGCCAGGGCTTGTTTGACGCTGTCACTGATCTCTTCCCGGTTTACCGTGATATCAGCAGGTGCCTTGATGCCCAGACGCACCTGTTCACTCCCTTGCACGGACAACACCCGAATCGTGATGTCGTCCCGGATCTTGATCGCCTGCCCCACCTGACGCCCTATCACCAACATGTCTGACCCTCCAATCCAACGGAAAACCAGAGACTGCCTGTGGCGCCTTCAACCGCACAACGTTACGCAGGTGAAATAGACGCATCCCACACAAACACGCGATTTCACCTACAGCCTTGCCTGCATCACCCTTGCTGCAACCGCGGCCCGAACACAATGAGGGTTGCACCGGCCACGCAGAGCAGTGCCCCTAACCAGTCACTAGTCATTGGCCGCGCACGCTCCACCAACGCCAGCCAGAGCAACGAGGCAACGATATAGATACCGCCGTAGGCGGCATAGGCACGGCCGGCATACGCCGCTTCGACACGGGTGAGAATCAGCCCGAACACCGTCAGGCTGGCCAGCGCAGGCGCTACCCACCAAGCGCTCTTGCCCAGGCGCAGCCAGAGATAAAATGCATAGCAGCCGCCAATCTCGAACAGCGCCGCCAAGAAAAACCATAGGTAATTGATCACACCGGCCATCCTGCCCATTTGAACGACGCATAGCATAACGGAGGCGGAAGCAAAGCATGGAGGGCTCTCAGGGGTTACCGTTCCATCGCAACCGCAGAAGTTCTCAGGCCAGCTCGATTTGTAATTCAGGATTCAATGCAAGCATTGCATGTAATAGTCTGATGTCATCAGTGGCATCAGCGCCTCTATTGTCTGGGGAATACAAGATCCCGGTGACGCCAACTTCTTTCGTCATCGTAAAATGTATTTTGGCGCACGGTCGGGTCACCACAAGGATTTCGTTATAATCCGAAAAAACACCGTGACCTCGGGTATGGTGCAATATCTCGAACGGCGGCTCGATGTGTCTGAAGCCACCCGCCCACATCATGTTTTGCTCGAACCCGTTAAGCACTGCATCGGAAAACTCGTATCCATCGGCTGATGCATGGGTAGGAAAAAGTACATCCCGCGAGAACGTGCCGAGGATATTTTCAGGCGGCACATCCAATATAAAACCCACCGAATGACACATGGGTGTCACCTGAGACGAAATCTGCACAAAGCCTGCACGGTTCCTGCGCATCATACTGTGTGCCCACAGACGCCTGCGTATGACCAAAGACGTTGAAATCACATCCCAGGATCTAAAGACATCCTGTGCCCTGCCCGCTGACAGCGCGCCTGCCTGAAATCCATTCAAACAGAGCGTATGAACCAGGCATAGGCCATATTCTGAAAGCCGTCCCCACTCACGTAAATCGCGCTCGACCTGCTCGTCGAAGGAATACAACGGCGATGAACACGACGACCGTGGCTTGAATGCCGCCTTCGCCAAGCCCGCAGAGAGAGATTCTGCGCGCGATCGAAACCTGAAACATCCCATGCGAAGAGCCTACTAGCAAGATTTTGCGCAAATGGTATGTACACTGACAGATCGAGTATGGCGGTGTATGAAAACAACCAGCGGCGAGGAAAATCGAGGCCGACAACCAGACTCATATGTATTCGACAGTTAAATCCGGATTAACCTGACACAACCGGTCTAGCATAAACTGATCCCGCCTTTTGTCTCGGATGAAAGCGTTTCCATGCTGCGAGTAAATAATGCCTTGCACCCTAACCTCTTCCGTCGCCGAAAAGTGCACCCTGACATTGGGTCGGGTAACGACCAATATCTCGTTGTACACGGCACTTGGCGTGATGGTTTTCTTCAGGATCTCGGCAGGTGACTCAATCTTGGTAAACAGGTCTTCATTGAAAAGCTTTCCTTTTGCCGTTCGCCTTGCCAGTATTCGAGATGCAAATTCGTAGTGTGCCGCCGGCGCATGAGTCGGAAAGAAAACATCATACTCGTGAGTACCTAATATATTTTGGGGAGGTACTTTTAAAATCAGCCCCAGATTGGCGTACAGACAATTGCAGCTATCGATCTGTCGAAGAATCCGGTTTGGGAGATTGTGTGCTTGGGCCTGTCGCCGGATACGATTACGTGCAATCATGGACGTGGAAATTACGTCCCACCCCCTCAACACATCCTGCGCTCTTCTTTGGAATAACTCGCCCCCAAAAGAGCTAATGCCCAAAGCATGCACCAGACACAGCCCATATTTCGAAATGTCCCCCCACGCCTCCAAATCACTTTCCACTTTTTCGTCGAAAGAGAATCTAGGCGTAAAGGATGCTCGCGTTGAACTGAAAGCCGTCTTGGGCTCTGCAACCGAAAGGCAATTCAGTCTTCGTATAACCTGGGATACTTTCATCCAACCTCTCAAGAATACTATGCAAAGGCATCAAACGTGCCCAAACTTCAAACAAACAATGTCCACACCGGAGTTTCAGGCGGCAGTACGGCGCCCCGCACCATCATTAGCTTTCTTCCGACCTTTAACGCCTCGCCGGCGCATAGGCCCCCCTGAAGTAATTCGCCGTATGAAAACCCAACCACAACTTCCGATTTTCATCGGAAAACTCGGACTGCGTGTCCTTCGAAAGCACCACGATATCTTTGGCGATGACTCTCTGCGTGACAACACCATGTACATGTTGGTTGGGTTTGCCCATGATCAAAACTTCATTATGCTGCCAACGGGTCGATTTCATTAGCGTTTTGGGTGTAACAACGTTGAAGGAGGCATCCGTCTGAGACGTAATATCTGGACCTTCAACACTGAATAATCCATTGTTTGCCAATATGAATTTTTGCTGATTGATTCGGGTACGAGTCATCATCGGTGCCGCCGCAGCACGTAGGATATTTTGCGGCGGCACGTCGAGCACAATACCAAGTTCCTCCGGCATACCGGAAAATAAATGCCCGTCCCTATTCATTCGCCGATAGCTTTTCCGTTGCTTTTCGATGTCGCTCGGATTGACCAATGACGTGGACAGTACCCAATGACGATCAATCCACTGTTGGATGACTGGCAATTCATAGCCACATAAAGCCGTGATGGAGGTGAAGGGGCACACCAGCATCATGCCTTGGCGGTCGAGATTCTCCCACTGCGATAAAACCTGCTGCATCGCGGTGCGATTGGAATATAGTTTTCGCTCTTTCGCTTTCGAAACCATCGCTCAGATTCACACTGTTCGCCAAGTCAGGCTTACCCTTCCTCGACTGGAAGATCGGGATTCAATTCGCGCAAGCGCTGAAGCACCTCGGCTTCCGACGGACTGAGACCACAACTTCCTTGAGTGTAAATAATACCCTTCACTTCAACGTTCTTCGTTTCCGAAAAGTGCACCCTGACATGAGGGCGGGTCACCACGAGAATCTCGTTATACTTAGTACCCGGCATCTCTTTCCCGGTCCTTTCCATTATCCTGCGCGGCGACTCAATCTGAGTATATGCCCCTCCTAATACCGGACGCGCTGTACTTCTGTCTCCTAAAACTGCACTCGCAAACCTGTAGTCTTTTGCCGGTTCATGCGTTGGGAAGAAGACGTCCGTTGGGAAGGTTCCCAGAATATTTTCTGGCGGTACCTGTAGAATCAACGCGACATTTGCATACATCGTCGGAGGCTTCCTTAGCAGCCGGGCGATCTTTGGATCCCGATTGCGGATCTGCACTTGCGCCCATGGCCGTCTGCGACTGATCAACGACGTTGAAATGACATCCCACCCGCTCAAGACGTGCTGTGCGCGCCCTTGGAACAGCTCACTGTCGTCCAGCGCGTGCTCGCCCACGGCATGCACCAAGCACAGCCCCATCTCGGAAATACGCCCCCACTTTTGCAAATTTTTTTCGACTTTCTTGTCAAAAGAATATGCTGGATAGGCAGTCGCCGGTTTGAAGGTAAAAGCAGCTTTGGAATCCTTTCCCGATAGCGCTTCGAATCTCGAACTGACGCGTATTTTATTCAACCACCTCACATGACACCTCGTATTAGCCCACGCCTTAGACCTGTACAACACCAAGCCCTGGATTCAACTGACGAAGGCGACTTATAAAATCCAACCGTTCGAAACTCGATCGGTCCCGATCATTTCCCGCAACCTCGAATTTAGGCGCGTAAAGAATACCGCGCACCCTGATCGGTTGCGTCATCGTGCAATATATATTCACATTAGGTTTGCCGACGACCAGCACTTCATTATGAAACGCCGTTCGCCCAATGATGTCGCTTGGCGGAACGACCTTATTGTATTTCTCCACCAGCCTTTGCGAAAATAGCTTGGAGACACCGTTGAGTATTGCATCGGCAAACTTAAAATCCTTACTGGGAAGGTGCGTCGGAAACATGACATCTTCCGGGAAGGTTCCCAGAATATTTTGCGGCGGCACTTCCAGAATGAAACCCAGCTCGCCGAATACTTGGGTTGGAATGGCTGATCCTGTATTTTTATATCGGCGTCTGTACCTGAAGACCCGCAGGGAGTCCACCAGACTGGTGGAGAAGACATCCCACGACTTGAAAACGTCTTCGGCCCGTCTCTTCGAAAGGTCGCCTCTTTCGAACTTATCCAGGTCGAAAGCATGCACGAGAAATCTGTTCTGCTCCGCCAGTCGCTCCCATTGACCCAGGGCGTGCTCGACACTTTTATCATAAGAGTATTTGGGGTGCAGCCGCCCCGCGTCGCTCAACCTGCCCATCGATAGTTCAAGTGCCCGTTCGTATATGATGGCACGTCAGCATGTATGAACGCACCGCACCTCTACAATTCCTCAACAAGGTCTTACATGGAATAGACTTCAAGGCCTGGATTCTGCACTCGCAGCAGCCTAATCAAATTAAAATCTTCACGCAGTTTTTCACTATCGTTCCGATTGACAATTACCACACCCTTTACGTTGATTTTGCGCGTCTGGGCAAAATGCACATGCGTGTTGGGCCGACCAATGACCAGTACTTCATTGCCAACATTTTTGTACTTGAGCAGCTCCTCCGGCGTCATAATTTTGCGATACCCGCCTTTGATTATCTTTCCGCTCTGGCTAATACCTGCCTCTATGCTGTGGGCCAACTGATACTTAGAGGTCCGTCCATGAAACGGCAGCCCGACAGGCCGAGTAAACGTCCCGAGAATATTTTGAGGATTTATGTCCAGAATCAGGCCAACCCCGCGAGTCCACGGTACCGAGGCAGGGTTGCCATACGAAGCCAATGAGGTGGAAAACACATCGCACTCCTCGATAACATCCTCCGCTGTTCGCCGACTCAGATCACTGCTCAAGAAACACTCCAGCGTCACGGGATGTGCCAAGAAAAGGTCGCGATCATCCAGGTCTTCCCACGTTGTCAATCGCTGTTCCAATTTGGGGTCGAGGGAATATTTTGGCGTGCATGCCTTGCCATGCATATTGACCTTGGTGTTGGCGGGTCGCCGCCGCAGCAAAGACGACGTAGCAGTTGCCAACTTGGACTTTAAATCAGTCATGAGTCTCTCACTTTCAGATTTTGTTCAAACAGATAATATTCGACCATTCGCCACTTCGATTGATCGGCGATTGATCACGTCTCGACAGTCTTAAACAACGCTAAGCGGCAACGTCGGATTTAACTCACACAACCTTCGCAGTAACGCAACCCTTTCCCAAGGCAGGTCACGCAAAGACAACTCGCAATTCTGATGGTGGAGAATACCGACGACCTTGATGGGCTTGGTCATTGCGTAGTGCAACTTGAATCCCGGCCTGCCCACGACGAGAACTTCACTGTATATATAAATCTTCGACGCCACCCACTCAGGCGTCTCGATACGATTGTAGCCGCCTTTTATATAAACGCGCCGCCCCAACGGCTTGTCTTTATAGGCCGAACGCCCAGACAATACGGATCGGGCAAACTTATTCTTCTCACCCGTTTCATGGGTGGGAAAGTACACATCCCCCCTGAAAGTACCCAAGATATTTTCAGGCGGGACCTCCAATATCAGTCCAATCGCGGCAAACGTTCCGAGTGGCGCCTGTTGCCTTCCAGCTTTACCGCTCGGACAGGCTATCAAGGAGGTCGAGAACACGTCCCACCGCTGGAATACCTCCTCAGCGGGCCTTCTCGTCAATTCACTCGAGAGGCCATGGTCAGTCCTGATCGCGTGCACCAGGCAAAGGCCCTTAGCAGAAAGATTCGCCCATTCACCCAACTTGGACTCTGTCGCTGGATTCGTCGAGTACCGCGGGCCAGGTAGGACGCCACGCATTTCAAAGTTGGAAACCGACGGCATGGCGTGTTTATACGCTGCCTTGGAACTGAAGATGCTCATTTCTTGCCCCCTACGCTTCGACCGCCGAAAGGTTTTTCCACTGACATTGATAGCGGTTTTTCGAAAACGACAGAGTCAGCACCCCTGTCTTCCCCTGTTCGGCCGCTACCACCCTTGCCAGCTCGGGAAGCACGTGTTCATCGATCAGTTCATCGATTTCTCGCGCCCCGCTTTCGCTCACACGGCACGCCGTTGCAATCGCTTTGACAATGGCCGGTTTAACGACCAGCTGCATATACCCTCGGGAGGCTTCACCGACGCGATCAACGATCTTGTCCAGTTTGAGCCGGGCAATTGCCATTAACTGTTCGAGGCACAGCGGTTGATAGACCTGTAGATTCACACGCCCCATGAAGGCCGGCTTGAACACCTGGGCACAGGCTTGGCGAACATGCGACATCACCTCATCGTCCGCACGACATTCAGTCAGCAGTTCCGATCCCACATTAGTGGTCATCACCACCCAGGCATCATGGAAACTCACGCGTTGCCCTTCGGCGTCTTCCATCCAGCCCTTATCCAGGACCTGGTAGAACATCTCGCGTACGTCGGGGTGAGCTTTTTCGAATTCGTCCAGCAACAGCACGCAGTGCGGTCTCTTCCTGACCGCTTCGGTCAATCTTCCGCCTTTGCCATAGCCTACGTAGCCGGCCGGTGCCCCTTTGAGTGCAGAGACCGTATGCGCCTCTTGATATTCGGACATGTTCAGCGTGATCAGGCTCTCTGGCCCTGAGCCATACACCTGTGCCAATGCCAATGCCGTTTCTGTCTTGCCCACCCCCGAGGGGCCGGCCAGCATGAACACTCCAGCCGGCTTGTCCGGTGCCTGCAGCCCCGCTCGGGTGATGAACAGTTTGCGGGCCAGCGCCTTCAATGCCGGTTCCTGACCGGCCACGTAGGTTTGCAGCTGGCCGAGCAACGTCGTTTCGCTGGCTTGCGTGCGTTCCTTGAGCTTGCCAAGCGGGATTCCGGTCCAGCCCGAAAGCACATGCGCCACGCACATCGCATCGACGTGGGCATGGACCATCACCTGCTGTTCATGCGCCTCGGCCAGGGATCGGCTGGCGGCATCGCCAGCGGGCAATCCGGCAAGCGTTTCTTGTACCCAGGCTCTTTGCTGCTGCCATTGCTGATAAACATCCTCTCGAGCTCGCTGGAGCCGTGCTTGGGTGTTGACAAGCTCCTCCAGCAGCCGAACCTCGCGCTTCTCGCGCGCCAACCAATCCCGATGGCTGCCCAGACTGGCCAGTTGTGCGTCCAGGTCTTCCAAGGCGTGCGGAACATGGGTTTGCGAGAGCGCGACCCGTGCACAGGCTGTGTCGAGCAATGCCAGGGATTTGTCGGGCAACTGGCGATCGATGATGTAGCGCGTCGACAAGCGCACGGCCGCTTCGATCGCTTCGTGGAGAATGGTCACCCCATGGTGCCGCTCCAGCAGCGGAGCGACATGGCGCAGCATCGCAATGGCGGATGTTTCGCTCGGTGGCTCGACCTTGATCAACTGGAAACGGCGCGCCAGCGCGGCGTCTTTTTCAAAGATGCTCTTGTACTCGGCCCATGTGGTCGCGGCGATGACCTGAAGCTGTCCTCGGGAGAGCGCCGGCTTGAGCATGTTCGCTGCATCGTTCTGCCCGGCCATGCCGCCTGCGCCTTGCAGTCGATGGGCTTCGTCGATGAACAGCACAACCGGTACAGGCGAAGCCGCAGCCTCTTCCACCACGCTTTGTAGCCGCTTTTCAAACTCACCTTTGACACTCGCCCCTGCCTGCAGCAGCCCAAGGTCCAGGCTGTAGACTTCGCAGTTTTTCAGGACTTGCGGCACGTCGCCGGCCGCAATGCGCTGCGCGACCCCTTCTACCAGTGCAGTCTTTCCCACACCGGGTTCCCCGACCAGCAGCGGATTGTTCTGGCGACGACGCAGTAAGACATCGATGACCTGGCGAACTTCCTTTTCGCGCCCAATGACAGGGTCAAGGCGCTGCTCACGCGCTTGCTGCGTCAAGTTGTGGCCATACGCCTTCAGCGCCCCGACTTCCTGTCCAGACGTCGGCTGCCCATGACCTTGGGTGCGCAACCATGCCACTGCCGCAGACGCATCGCAGGTAAGCCAGGCGCGCAGCGAGGCCACTTCCGGATGATGCGATCCGCTCTGTTCGAACCATGACGCCCAGCAACACGCCACGCCAATCGACGAGTGCCCCCATTGCAGACAAGCACGCTCCCAGGCGTCGTCCAAGACACCGACCAACGACTCGGAAAACACTACGCTCTGGGCATTACCGTCTGGTTGATCCTGCAATCGGCGTTTCAGCTCGACCTGCAGCGCCTGAAGATCTAGGCCGCAATGGCGCGAAAGCCCTTCAGCCAAGCGGGGCTGCTGGCCAATCAGCGCAAACAGAAAATGATCGCAGGTGATCTCGAAATGTCCGGCCTCGCTGGCACGCAAGGCTGCTTCATCCAGAGCCTTGCGCGCTTCGATCGACAACGAAGCCACCCGTGATCTCAATGTATCGTGCATAACCCGTAGCCCTTAACGTCGACACTGGACGGCGCTGACGGGCAGAGCCGTCAAATTGCCGGTGAAATAATTGCCATGCTGCTTTGCAGCATCTTGTAAAGCCGAGATCTGCCCCCGTACCGGTGCCATGGCCTGCCTTACTTGTTGCCAGGCACGCCATCGCTCCAAGGCGCGCTCATGCCCTTCCAAGGAAAAACGTACGAGAATCTCGTTGACGCCTTGCAGCGAAAACACCAAGGGATCGGCAGCCTCGAACGCCTCCAGCGCATAACGGTGCTCGCCGCTTGCAAGCTCCTGGAGAAATCGCGGCCAGGCATCGTCCCCAAGCCACTGGCGCTTCAACTCGCCTTGTGGAAACACCACCGACAAACTCACGCTCTGACACTGGCCCGGCGCCCAGCGAAACACACGCTCCTCGTACAGGTTTGCGCTGGTTAGCGCTGTGGTCTGCTTGCCGCAAGACAAACCGAGTTTCGTACCAATCGGCATCAGCGCTGCCCCACCAGGAATGGTGGCTGGTTGGGTGGTGACACGGGTTTCGAACCATTGCTCGCTCATCGCCGCGCCCAGGTCCTTCAGCCTTGCCAGCTCAGCTTGCTGCGCTGAGAGTTCATCTTGATTGCGCGTTTGTTCGCGCAGCGGCAGACGCTCCAGATCCTGGGAGGAAGTCGCACTGTTGAGCACTTGCAGGAACTCCGTCGTGAACGGTATCGCGCTGTCCTGCCAGTACTTCGGCGAAAGCCCCGATTGGCCGGGCGTCAGATACGCCAGGGCCTTGTTTTTCAAGAAGCCCTGGAACAATTGCCAGGCCATTTCCTCCTGGCGACGGGCGTTGTGCTGAAGCCGCGGGTCACTCAAGGGCTGCAGGACCTGGTTCTGCCAATGCCCTTCCAGTTCACAGGCCACGACCGAAACGGCATTGGCCGTCAGCGCGTCAACCTGTGTGCGCAACAGCTCCCAGACCGTGCCGCTGCCCTGCCCCTGGGCGGGCAACGCCATGTGTTCCTCAAGTTGGGTGAACGCCCCGTGCAACGCCTCCAGCACGTTGGACGCCGATTGCCCCTCACTTTCCGGATGAACGAACAACCCTTGCGCCGTCCTGGCCAAGTCTGTAGGCCGCAATGTCATGTTCACTGCCGCAGCAAGGTTGTCCCTCCATGCTTGCCATACCTCATGGTCCTGCTGGCTGGCATAGGCCTGGCTACGCGTGCTACCCCACTGTCGATAGAACCAACCCCGAACGCCTTTTTCCCAGACGAACAACCGCTCCTTCATGGTGGCCGGTCGCCACTGGGCCTGTAGGTGCGACACACGGCGCATTTCATTCAGCCATGTCTGGCTTTCAGCGCCAGGGATGGTCGCCAGCTCCGATACGGTGCGCGCGATAAAGCGGCTCGCCGGATCCTGCCCGTTGAGCAATGCCACACTCTCGTCGCTGGCAAGGGGGTGTTCTGCGTGTGCGTGAACCTGCGCGATCGTATCGCCGATAAAGGCCAGCCAAGCCTCCTGCCGACGCAAGTGCCAGGTTTTCCAGAAGGCTTGGAATGGCTGCCGATCGGCGCTGTGCAACGCGCGGGAGACCAAGGTGATTTCTTCTTGCACTGTTCGCTCGCCCGCCTGCAGCCACAGGCCCGACAGTTCGGTTTGCACGGGCCAATCTGGCCAAAATTGGGCAGACCGCAATGCCGGTAATGTGTCACGCCCTTGCAAAAGCCAAGTCCAGGCCGGGTCCTGCTCGACCCACGACAACAGTAGCGCGCGCTGCTCGGCCAACGGCAAGCGATGAGGGTTGCGCTGCCCCCACGCCCGTGTGATCAACAACACTTCCTTTGGGCTGAGTGTCTTGTCGAACGTCAGCGGATAGAAACGATTGCCCTCCCAGTGCAGCGGTGCGAGCACTGGCAATGCCTGCTGATCGAGCACCGCTTCCTGCAACAGCACAGCCGAGCTCAGCTGCAGGATCATTTGCCGTTTCTGCGCGGCGTCGGCCTGTGCGAACTGCTGTTGCCAGAGGACCTGGGCCGCCGACTGGTCGTTTTCGCGCCATCCCCCGGCCTCGAGCATCTGCCGCTCGAGCCGTGCCTGCCAATACCTCATCAACGGCACATAAGGCATATGCAGCATCGGCTGAGCGAAACCTGCATCCAGTTGCGCCAGCCGCACGACACTGACCGGCAACTTCGAAGCGGGGGGTGCGTCATACAGGCGATACGTCTTCCAGCCGCTCCACAGCAGCGCCCCGGCCGCCAAGGCGAATGCCACCGTAGCCAGCGACGGCCTGTGCACACCTGGACAACGTACATACCGCTCCCCTGCCGACGATTGCGCAGCCTGCAGCAAGCGCTGACTCAACAACTCTGCAACAAAATATCCCTGGCGTTTTTCTCCGGCTTGGGCCATTCCGGGCGCAGCCGTCAACCACACGCCTTTGAGTACCCCCGTGGCGTGGTAAGGGTCTGGTTCGCAGAGCGCGACCACGAAACGCAGCAGGCCGGGTTTGAGCGCCTGCACCCGCCCTGGCAATCCCAGGCGCTGCGCCGTGGCCTGGCCAGGCGGCGTGGCGTCCAGCGTGCTCAGGCACTGGGTCAGCAATCCGTCGCAGAGCGTGTCGAACAACGGCTCGAGAAACGACGTGTTTCGATCGACGACCGGTGGGCGTTCCCACTGGTAGCCCAAAGCGTGTTCACGCTGCTCATCCGTCAGCGTGCGCTGCCAGGCGTTGAAGCCTGGCAAGGCATCGATACCGGTAATCACGACATGCACCGGCAATGCTTGGCCGCAGGCTTTGATCAGATGTTCAAGCT
This sequence comes from Pseudomonas sp. CK-NBRI-02, assembly GCF_008124495.1. NCBI lineage: Bacteria > Pseudomonadati > Pseudomonadota > Gammaproteobacteria > Pseudomonadales > Pseudomonadaceae > Pseudomonas > Pseudomonas sp. CK-NBRI-02. The sequence goes on from NZ_VSJH01000006.1 coordinate 352,880, forward strand.
GCTCACGCAGGCGACGCCCGTGTTCATGCAGCTGCACCGGAGAATGCGTCTGCAGTGCAGTGCAATTGATCGAGACGAGCACGCCTTGGGGTGGCCGAACCTGCCTGGCCCATCGCACCAGACGTTTCCAACTGCGCTGTGCCGTGGCATTGCCCGTTGAGAAATGACTACCGACGTCCAGCACACACAGGTGTTTGAAGAACCACCATTTCAATGTCCGGGTCGGGAGTATCCGTTCGCGCGTATCCAACTGGGACAACACGGGCAGTCGTGCGCTGTCGAGCAGCGTCGTCTTGCCATCGCGCCCACCTACGAATACAAACCAGGGCATTTGTGCACCAAAGCGATTCAAGCGCTTTAATGTGCGCGCCCCGCTTCGCCAATGCTCACGCAACAAGAAAACCTTTCGGGAAACTTGAAAGCCGGCGAGGAACCGATGCATACGCGGATGCCCGCGAAGTTCGCCGAACGCCACCATCAACAGGCGAAACAGCAGAATAACCAACAGCACACCGGCCCACATAAACAAGGCAGCAAACAACGAGCCCTCTCGAGCGAGTGCAACTAACGCGCACAACAAAAAGAGCAAGCCAGCCAGTAAGATCCAGCCGGAGGATGAAAGTATCTTTTTCATGTTTGACTACAAGAAGGTGAACAACAATCCAACAGAAACCATCGCCCACAAGACTGTCAGGGTCAGAACAAAACGATAACGCCATATCCAAAGATGCCGACGCTTACGCTTGATGCCTTGACGGTCGACAGGTGTTATTTCTGCGCAACTGTGTTCGGCTTGCCAGGCGTGGGGCAACGCTTGGCGCGCCGACGCGATACGTGCCCGTAATTGCGCCGGCTCAAGATGGCGATACTTGCCTTGGAATCCGAGCAACAGGCAAGTCAGATAGACCATGCGTATTTGGTGATTGCATGTGTCCAGAGCATCAAACCTGGCAAAGAAGGCTTCCCCGCCCACCACTGTTTGATAGTGTTCAGACTGCAGCAAACGGTCGCGCCATTCATGGCGCAGCGCCAACGCGGAACACAGCACCCATTCATCGACCCAGGCCATGATGGCAAAGCGCGAGGCATGTAGATCATCCTTGCCGACAAGAATCGCGCTGGCTTGTGCGGCTTCGGCCAAGTACCGCTCCACCTGTTGCCGAAATGCGGTGAAATCCCCTGCCGTATCCGCTTTTGTACTGGCAATGAATTGGATCAAGGGAAGGTAACACTCAACGACCTGCATCAATTCGCCCTGCATAAACCAGCTGAACGCTCAAATCATCGGGCGCGTATGCCCAGAAGAAACTGAGTTTCTGAAACTGTTCCGCCGTTACCCAATTCGGGTCACGGATATCAATTTCCAGATAGCATGTATCTTCACGCCTAGGCAGCTCTATAGGTGTTTTCTGACATAGGCGTAGCGAAACACCTGACAATGCATGCTGAATCAATGACTCCATTCTCTGAGGGTCGGCCAGCTTAGCGGTATCCAGCCCATGAACCATCGCCTCGTTGTCAATGAACCTGCTGCTTTGAAGTTTTATATATAAGCTCTTGGCTTGAGCGATCATTTGCCGATCAAGGCGGCTTTGATAAATCCCTCGCTCGTCCCGCTCGAAGGTGCGATAGGTATTCTTTTCCAGCGCAATGCTGTTGAGCAGCCTGTGCAAAACTCGCTGGACCTGCTCGAAACTTTCAAACAGCCGGTCGTGGTCGTACTGCAACGCTGCCGACGCATCGTGCTGCCACTGGCCCAAATGGTTGCAGTCATCGTTGAAGGTGGAGAGTTCGCCGACCAACTGGACCAACAGCAGGTGCGCCTGCCAGGGGTGGACACCTGGCGCACCCAGGTAGGCCTGCAACATCGGCAGCGCACGATTGAGCGAACGCATGACCAGGGTCAGCACCAAGGATTCATTGCTGACTTCGCTGGTGAGCCTGCATAACGAGTGTTTGAGCTCAGCCAGGCCCTGCGTACGCTGGGTCAGTTCAAAAAAGATCTGCTCGAGTTTCGAACGCAAGGCCTCGGAACTGTCCAGGACGATGCCAGGTGGCGCGTAGGTTTCGTCGACGACCACTTCATGGTCGCGCATACGCACACGCAACAATGGGAAGCACTGATCGCTCAATGCCTCCTGGCGCTCGTCGTCCCAGAGCAGACGCAGGCTGTGAAGGACACGCGGCACTTCGACTTCCGGGCCCTGGTGATACAGATCACGCATCGTGTGTTCGGGAGTCGCGGTGACCCAGCGCGTCAGTGGCTGCTCGCAGCCTTGCTCGAGCACGGTGACATTCTGTTGCTGCGGGTCGAGCCGGCGCAGCGCACCCCAAATGATGAACGGCTTGTCACGCTGCTTCCAGGCTTCGCGAAAACAGCGTTTTTGCAGATGACAGTTGCCTGGATACGCAAGGTACTCACCGGCGGCTGTCACCACTTCCAGAGCGTGAAACTCCACCGTGAAATCGAGCAAGGCGTGCGGGTTGACCTGAGCCTTGACGATCCCTGACTGCCACGGCTTGCCATGGCGCCAATGCTGCGCATGCTGCCAGCTTTGATGAAGATCCATCGACTGGAAATGCTGCGGTTGCAGGTAGAGCCCGGAGTACCAGTAAACGGGTAGTTGCGCCTGGATCATTGCCCATGCTCCTGTCGATCCGAGGAGGTCGGCAGCAGGTTCGTCGCGCCCTCGAGCTTCACCAGCGCGCGCTCACCCCACAACGTCGAGAAACGCAAGGTCTCGATCGATACCTTCCAGCCGAGCCATCCCCGCTTGATTTCAACCGGCACAGCAACCACCGCGGCCTGCTGGGCGCCAGGCACGGGATAGTAGCCAGCGATGACTGCGACGTACCGGGCGTTCTCGACACGGTTCACATGCAGGGTGGCCTGCTGGCCAGGCAAAGCCGTGAAACGGTCGATCGCAAGGATCTGCGGCGGCAATGCCGCACCGCTGAACAACGCGCGAGCAGCCTTTTCTGATGCGATGAGCGCGTTCAGGCTGTGTTGGTCACGCGCTTGCAGGATCAACAGCGATACCGAGTTGGCCAGCCCTTTCCAGGCATTGAGCGTCGGCTCTGTCTTCACATTGACCACGATGCCGGCCTCTGCATACCAGGGTGGCGATTGCTGCAGCAGTTTCTGGCGCTGCGCCTCGTTCAACGAACACGCGCTAGACAGACCCGCAACGCACAGCAGCACAAACCATCGAAGTGGACGCATCATGCTTGCGGCCCCTCCAGGACGAGGTTGATGTCCCTCAGGCAGTTCTCGTCGCGCACCATCTCCGTCAACCATTGCTGCAACGGCATGCTCGCCCAGCGCACCGCCCGGTCCATCAGCATCGGCACAGGACTGGAGGGCTCGTGCTGACGAAAATACCGGGCGATGTCCTGCATCTGGCTGATTGCGGCTTCGCGAGACTGCGCACCCTGCGCCGCACGTTCCGCCACACGCTCGGGGGATGGCGCCTGCACCTCTTCATCGCTGACTCCGAGCGGAGCAAACCATTCCAGCATCCGCGACACAAAAGCGTCCCACTCATCAAGCTTTTCCTGGGTTTTAGCCATCACGCTTGCGCCACTACTGGCCATGACCGCGGACAACGCGTAGGCGAACGGTTGCAACAGGCTGCGACAGTTCCTGACCTGCTCAAGCAGAGCATCCAATTGCGCAGCCTCCAGTTCCCGAACCACCCACAGACGAAATTGCTCCAGGCTGTATTCGTCCGGAGTGTTCGTCTCTTCGCTGCGCTTGAGGTGCTCATGACGAAGCACCTGCTGCCACCAAGCCAGCGAGCACTGCGGCGAGCCGGTCATCGAATGGGTTAGCAGCCATTGGCCAATGTCCCGATCCAGGCGACCGAACATCGCCAACCGATAAGGTTCGCCGTCGGCCTCCAAGGCCGGAAAGCCGCTCGCCCACCACTGGCGCACCATGCTTTCGAGCAAGGCCAGGCCTTGGGCCAATCCCGTCAGCCCTTGCTGGTGCATCCAGGCCTGGGTCACCCAGCAAGCGATCTGAAAGTGCTTGGAGTGCTCCCTGAGCACCTCCTCTCCGAGCAAAATGACTTGCTGCCAGTCGGCGACCTTGGCTTCGCAGGCCCACTCGTCCTCGGCCACCACCTCCTCGTGTTCACGCGCCTGGCGAATCTGCTCAAAGAGGCTGTCGTACTCGATGTCGTGCCCCGCCGGGGCCTCGGAGCCGATTGGCGCCATCAACGCCTGAATCCGCACGTTACGTTCTTCACTCATCTGCGTTGTTATCCAATCAGAACTTTCGGGTATCCCACAGCGATGCTGCCGCCATGCGCGCACTGGTCACCCATACGCGCGGCTGGCTTGCCGCCGATCAACACTTTGGCGCTGCCTTTGACGATGGTGTCCGCGGGCCCGGTGCAGGTCAGCAAGTCGCCGACCACCGCTGCGGGCATGCCACCGATCAGCACCTTCGGATTGCCGGGGCCGGTGATAGGCCCGCCGACATGGGGAATAGGATCAGCGACCGGGCAAAGGTGCATATCGCCCAGGCGTGCAGCTGGCTGGCTCATGGTGTGCGCTCACTATCCAATTTTGATCAGACCGCCATCGATGACCGTCAAAGCGTCACCCTTGAGGGTGATCTGCGGGGCTTTGAGAGAGATACCGGCAGGGCTGATGCTGATCTCGCTGCTACCCACCTTGATGACCACCTTCTCGTTGGACTCGATCAGGCACGCCTTCGCCGTACTGATGGTGCTGCCTGCCGTGCGGCTTTTTATCCGGTGCTGGCCATCGAACTCCTGGGTGCAATCGCCTTTTGCCGTGAGGCGGTAACTCCCCTGCCCTAGGTCTAACAGGTCATCGCCTTCCTTGATCTGCGTGCTTCGTCCTGTACCGACGGTGATATGGGCGGCATTGCCGAATTCGGCCAGCAAGTCATGCCGGGTTTTTAGCGAGAGGTCCTTTTCCGAGTGCAGCTGGATCAGTTCCGCGTCTTTTCGGTCATCGAACACCAGACGATGACCATGACGGGTATCGCCGCCTGGCTCGCTGCGCGTGGTGATCCCACTGCTGAGCTTTTGCGCTGGCAGCGGCACCGGCCAGCTATCGCGTTCGTTGTAAAGCGAGCCTGTGACCACCGGGCTGTTGGGGTTGCCCTGGATGAAACTCACCAAGACTTCGGTGCCCACTCGGGGCAGGCAGAATGCGCCAAAGCCTGGCCCTGCCCAGCCCTGGGCCGCGCGAATCCAGCAGGACGCGGAGTCACTCTGACGCTGCGCTTCATCCCAGTGAAAGCGCACTTTGATACGGCCATGTTCATCGACATTGACCGCCTCGGACGCAGGCCCCACCACGGTTGCCATCATCACGCCCGGAATGACCGGAACCGGTGTTTTCCAGTGAGGCCGCAGCTTGAGGCTTTTCGCTTGCAGACCAAGCCTTGCCGGCTCGGCCTTGATGTTGGCGGACCAGTTGTCGATGAACATCTCCATCGAAACCACACAGTACTCGCCGTCATGTGCAGGGTTTCTGCCCAGGCTGACCCGTTCTCCCACACTCATCCAGAATGCCATTGCATCGGCGTGCAGGATGCCCCGCGACGCGGCTTCTTCGTTGCGTACTTTTGCTTCGCTGTCAGCCCGACGCGTCCATTGCTCACCGTTGGGGTCCAGCACGGGCAATGCCGCGCTGTCGATCCAGCCGTGCACCGGCTCGACCGCTTCGGGCGGTGCCGGCGCCCACTGACTCGCGACCACCCCTCGAAGACTGTTGAGCTCCAAATCGCGCCATGTTTCCTGCCAGATCAATGTCGGGCCTTTGGCGCGTTCACAGCCGCCGGTATGGTCAATCAAGACAAGGTGGTGGGCATCGGGTGCATGCCGGAAGAAATAGTGGATGCCCGCACGCTCGAGCAGACGCGATATGAAGTCGAAGTCGGTTTCCTGGTACTGCAACCAGAACGGTTGTTCGGGGTACTCGCCGATCAAGTGCGTCGTCTGTGCGGACAACCCATACTCGGCCAAGATCGAAACCACCAGATCGACCACATTGATGTTCTGGAAAACCCGCAGATTCCGACGTTGTCGAGTCACCGCCAGTTGCGGAACCACACTGAGCTGCCAGCGGTGCTCCTCGCACTGATTGACGCTGCTGACATAGCCGTGAATGAAGCGGTCGATTCCGGCGGATGCGATCCGACAACTCACCAGGGTACCCAGCGCGTCGATGACGGGCTCACCGGGGTAGGCACGTATGGTCATCGTGTACTCGAACAACGAGGAAAGTGCTTCCCGCCCCTCGACCCGGTGGATTTCCCACCGTGCGTGCGCGGGTGAACTGAAGCTCAGTTTGGTGAGGATCATGTCACTAGCTCCCAGGGTAGTTTGATACGGCGCTCGACCTGCCCTTGACCGAGGCAAGCGCACATGCCCAACCGCCGCTTGCCCAGCACGGCAGGCAGCGGCATCGGCTCATGGATGGTGATTTCGATGTCGAAGCCAAGATCGGCCCCGACGAAGTACTGCAGGCAGCGATGCAGCTGCGCCAACGAGTCACGCCCAGGCATGAACGACTGCGCCTGCAGGGAACCCACCGGACCTATCGAAAGGGCAAAACGGCTTTGCGGCTCCCAACGCACGCCCCCCAACATCGGCGCATGGCCCAGGGGCAACTTCATTGCGCCCAGGGGCGACAGCGTGTATTCGCTGGCTGGTTGCCAACTACCGGTAAACGGACGAATCACCACTGGCACGTCGAAAACCTGCTGTATCCAGCTTTCGAGCACCGTGAGCGAGCGAACCGGCTGCGCCAGCAGCGACGCATAGCGGTACGACAACAATGCTTCGTCACGGGGGTTGTTCAGCACGCCGCTCAAAGCTCGGCTGGCCGTACTCAGTGGTACCTCGTCGCGCAGCTCTGCACGCGCATAGCACCGGCTTTTCTCCCAGACAAGAAAACGCAGCACCTGCAAGCGATGCGTGAACAGATCCAGAAATGCCTTGGCCGCACGCTCACCACGGGTGTAGTAGCGGTCGATCAGCCATTGGGTGTAAGCCGTCGGCAGCGCGCCCAGTGCCCCTACCAGACCACGCTGCCAAACAGTGATTCGCCAACGGCCCTCCACCTTGTGCGCATCACTGACTTCAGTGGGCGAGGCCTCCAGCGAGAGCGGGGAAACCATCTCCATCGAGTCTTGCAACAGCTCGTTCTTTCCCGCTGGCCGCTCGCCAGCAATGCGGTTCAGCAGTTGGCGTACATATTGGTAAAAATGCCGGTTGACCGCCGACAGCCTTACAGCCACGAAAGCCTCCCCGCCCTGATCGGCCACTGTTGGCGGGACTCCTCGACTCCCTCGATGCAGGTAGTCAAGCGCGAAAACCCATTGACTGGGGCATATAAGCCCAGCAGATGGTCAAGAAAACAGCAGAACAGCGTGTAATAGCCAAAGGTCCGGGCCTGGGTGGCGAAGCTGACCGTTATGCTCAGCCCACGTGCCGTGGAATGGGGGTCGCAGGCGATCAGGCGTTCGTGGACCGAGGTCATCTGGAGGCCCCGGACAAGCTCGATCGCTTGGCGAAAGCGTGGACAATGGCTCAGGTTGTAGAGCGATAAGCTGTGCTTGAGATACTGGCACCCCTGTTGATCGCTCAGCAGCAGATGATTGAGGGTCAACTGGGAAACCAACCGCCAGACCGAGGCCGTCCCCTGCGGTGGATGTACGGGGGCCGAGGGACGCGTCAGGGCGTTAATGGTCATCCCCGGCAGCTCGGCCGGTGCCACGAAGTCTCCATCAGGGTGCCCGTTGGCCATTTCCGTAGGCAGCGCGCCGTTAGTGCAAAGAATCTCCAGCATCACGACGCCCGAGGGCTCGGAGTGGGGCAAGGGACGGCGGTCGGAAAACGCGATGAACGTGCCGATGCCAGCGCCGTCCTTTCGCAGTAGCTCTCGTTGCACGAGCTGCCAATGCAGCCCCGGCCCGGCATCGACGTGATACCCCTCTAGGCCCAACAGTGGCGAAAGGATCGTCGTGACCGCTTCATCGCCTTTGACCTGGCGCAGCCTGACCGACTCGATGGCCCAGAACACTACGCTCTTCTGGTTTTTCATGTCCGCGATAACCGGATGTTCGTCGACTTGCGACTGCAAGGTGATCGGCTCTGCGCGGCATGCGAATAAATTGAGCGCTGGTGTGCAATTGATCTGGAAGTTGGCAGCACTCACCAAAGGTGCGATAGCAGCCAATGCAGGCGCCATCCAATTGCGCCGGAACGTGATTTCCCATTCCAAGGGCTCCGGCCCGGCAAGACTTGTCTCTTCCGGCAATGGCAGATCCAGGAAATGAAAGCGTTGCGCGAACTGCGCGAAGTCCAGCATCAGGCTATGGGTCGGCGCGGTCCGCGCCTGCTTGTGCAACAACAGCTCGTCTTGCTCGAATCCCACGTGTCGAAGGCGCTGCACTGGCAAATCGAAGCGCTTGCCAGCGTGACGCACCGTGATGTGCTGGACATGCGCGCACAACTGGGCCAGCAGGGTATGCACCAGTTCTTCGCTGCCCTCCAGCCAAACGCGCAGATGGTTTTCGCGGATGACACTCCCTGGCCAGGGTTGCACTGACAAACGCAACTGCCACGTATCATCCAGGTGTGACTGCGCAAGGCACGCGTCATCGACTCGGGCCGGCCAGATCCGCAAGGGGTAATGGGTCAGGAACCGACAGGTCTGCCCGTCGATGGGATTGCTCTGCAGCTCGAACCCTGCCGGGATGTTCCGCACCTGGGTCATGCCCCCTTGCTGGACATCCGGCTGAAACTGCACGATGCACGACGAGGGAAAGGATCTGAGCAGTTGTGGCGCAAGGTTTTGCATCACGCCGTTGGCGATTTCAGGGACATCCTCGTCCAGCCGCTGGTGCAGTTGCGCGGTCAACAGCGCGAACGACTCCATCAGCCGTGCGGTATGCGGGTCGTCGAAATTGCCTTTTGACATACCCAATGCCTGGGCGACACCCGGAAACCGTGGGGAAAAATACTTTCCCTGCTGCGCGAGCAACTGCAGCTCCTGGCGGAAATAGGACATCAAGTTACGCATAGAGTCTCTTCGTCTAGGGACGGATAGCTGCGCTATCGAGGGCATCGTTCCAGACGATGGAAAAAGCGATGTCTTCATCGCCGACGTCGGCGACGAACGAATAGGTCATACCTGCCGAGCACTGCTGCTGCTCGAGCAGTCGCACTTGGTGCATGCGGGGCTCGAATGCCAGGATCGCCTCCAGCAAACGCCGCCCAATTTCTTCCTGCTTCTGGGCAAGAGGCAAGCCATCGATATGCTCCAGCTGGATTCCGTACTGCAGGATGGTGTCTTCGCCACCTGGTCCGACAGGTGCTGCCGCCTTGGACTGCAGCACCATTTCCAGCTCACTGAGCAGCTGATGCAGCCATGCCTTTTCGTCACACGACACTTCGTGTTCGGTCAAACGAGACAACAAGGACACATCAGCTTCCCTCAGCGTGGACGTGCGTCAATGCTGACGAACACCCTTCTCCCAAGTGATGTCCTTCTTCTGCGCGCCATTGGCGTACTGAGTCTGGATGGTTTGGAAATCGAGTACGAAGCCCGCGACGTATTCACCCGAGGTTTCTTCGGTATCCAGGCTCAGGTCCTGCACGATGACATTGGTCAAGGTCACTTGAGTGAGGGGCTTGGCATTTTTGTCGTTGCGGTCCGCAACAGCGGCAATGACCACTTCCTTGATGGCTTCTTTTTTGTTGATGAAATGATCATGGATATCACCAGCCATGTTGTCCGACAGTGACAGCTGGATTGGAATGTCGAAGTACTCCGGCGCCTCGTTCACGGTCAGCGCTTTGCCATCGGCGGTACGCTGCATGCGGCGCACCATATGCAGCGAAGGGAAATTTCGCGCGGTTGCCCAGGTACTGAAATCGCTTTTGTTCATACCGCCAATCCCGTCAAGGTACACGGCGACTGTCTTACTCATCGTACTGCTCCAGTGGTTGGTTGATTAAGATGCCGAGGCAGGAAGTTCTGCCACCAGGCGAAGCGAGAGCGTGAGCCCTTCCAATTGGTAATGTGGTTTCAGGTAGGCCACTGCGCGGTACACGCCGGGAGCGCCCGCGACTTCCGACACTTCCACCCGGGCTTCACGCAACGGCCGACGCGCCTTGAATTCCGCAGAGGCGGAATCGGACGCCAACACGTACTGGTCGATCCAGGCCTGGAGGTAGTCCTGGCATTGTTCGCGAGACATGAAACTGCCCACTTTGTCGCGCACGATGACCTTTAAATAATGGGCAAAGCGGGACGTCGTCAGGATGTAGGGCAACTGGCTGGACAAGCGCGCATTGGCGTTGGCGTGGTCGGACAGGTATTTGCGCGGCTTGTTGACTGAGGAAACTGCGAAAAACGCAGCGAAATCGGTGTTCTTGCAGTAAATCAGGGGAATGAAGCCGAGGTCGGCGAGCTCTTTCTCCCGACGGTCGGAAATGGCCACTTCGGTTGGGCATTGAAGCAAGCGCTCGCCGCTCTGCGCCGTGTAGGTGTGGGCCGGCAGGGAACGCACCAAGCCACCGCCTTCGACACCGCGGATATTCGCGCACCAACCGTACTCTTCGAATGCCTCGACCAACCGGCCGGCCAATTCGTAGGCTGCATTGACCCACAGGTAGCTTTCATCCGGGCTGTCCTGGAGATGGCGCTCCTCGAACTGGAAGGTTTCGGCAGTTACCGTTTTGCTGCCGTAAGGCAAACGCCCGATGACACGCGGCAAAGTCAGGCCGACGTAACGCGCGTCGTCGCTCTGGCGGAAGCTGTTCCAGCGGGCGTAGTCGGTGGTGTCGAACAGCTTGCCCAAGTCGCGCGGTTGAGCGATATCCCGATAACTGTTCATTGCGAACATGCCTGGCGCCGCGGCACTGAAGAACGGCGCATGGGCCGCAGCGGCGACATGGGAGATCTGCTCGAGCAACTGGATGTCTTCTGCGGTGTTATCGAAGGCAAAGTCGCCGACGAAAGCGGAGAATGGCGTTCCGCCATAGGTGCCGTATTCGCTTTCGTAGACAGCCTTGAACAAAACGGATTGATCGAAATCCGACGCCGATTTGAAATCCTTGAGCAGTTCGCGCTTGGTGCAATTGAGCATGCGCACCCGCACGTTTTCCGTCACGCTGGTATGGACCAGTTTATGCAGCCCCGACCAAGCCGACTCTCGCTGCCTGAACGCCGGCGCCTGCATGATCAGGCTGACCTGTTCGGAAAGCAGCTGGTCGATCTGGGCGATACGTGCCTCGAGGCTCGAGACCAGATCGCTGGACAGCATGACCGAGCCCGCCTCGAGCTCCCGGAAAAAATGTGTCAACTGCGTGCGCAACTTGCCACGGTCGGACTCGCGACGGATGGCGTTGGTGGAATCGATGATTTCGTCGAGCAATTGCGTGGCGACAGGTTGGGCGAGCTGTTCTTGATGGGCTACCTGCGTCATGCGGTTTCCCCATCGTCGCCTGGCTGCCCTTCGGGGCGTTTGCCTTGCTCCAACGCAGCACCAAGGCGCTCTTTCAATTGGATGTTGCTGGCAGCGCGATTACGCAGCTCGCTCAGCTCGTTGCGCATTTCCAGCAACGCCTTGAGTTCAGGAACGTTCTGCACGACCTGGTCGGGCGTGAAGTCCTCCATGGACGAGAACGTCAAGGCCAACGCCATTGCCCCCTCTTTACCGGGCAGTACGCTGTCCACTATCACGTCAGCGCAGGGGCGCAGGCTGCTCATCACCTCGTTGAAGTTGTCTTTATCGATGTTGATGAAACTGCGCTCGCGAAGATCGTTATCCTCTTCTGCAAATTCACCTACCGCACCAATCACCAGCGGCAACTCTTTGCTTTGTTCAGCGCCCCCTGTTTCTACGTCGTAGGTAATTTGCACGCGCGGCACGCGCACCTTGCCGATCTTCGATTGTGTTCCGGACATAACTACGCTTGATTCTCAACCATGAACGATACTGGTCTGCCCGATAAATCGCCGTTCACTGTGCGGTCATTAACCAGGCAGGCGCTTCAAATGCGCTACAGGGCAATCGCCCAACGCATTGAGTGCTGGAGATGATCGTTAGTTAGTCGCCCCCGAAGAAGACGGACAATCCACAAAACTTGTAAGGAAACCCTTATACAAGGAGGCGTGACTGCTGCGTGCTGAACGCGTTCGCACAAAAGTGCTAGAGCACCTGCGCATCGAAGATGAGCGTTACCGTCCCTGCGTAGGTACTGCCGGGGTTGGTCAAAGGACCGGACGTGGTCAGGCGAAACGACAGGTCGCGTGTGATCTGAGCGGGCGCTCGCCCACCGGACCATCTCCCAGCCGCCAGGTGGCTCCATTGAAAGGCGCCCCCAGCCCCTTCGGCGGCAACGGTGCACGCACCACGCTGCACGAGCCTTGCACATCGCGTGTCGCAACCGGGCTGTTGCTGCCTACAGGACTTTCGGCAGTCACGATCGCGTACTGCCTGATATGCATGGGCACGGGCCGTTTCAGTCTTTGAACGCCAGTTCCTGGCGCTGCCCTCCTTCGAGCAGCTCGAAGCGATACTCACGCCCTGGCTGCTCGGGGAACTTGCGCGTCACACCGGGCAAGAGGTGATGCTTGGTGCCTGCAACGCATTCGGTGCCGTTTCTAACGCAATGTCGGAAGTTGTCCAGCACCACCGTACTGTTGCCCTGGTTCGCCACCACGAAGTCCGCGCCCTCCCGATGCATGGGCGTGCGAAAGTGCGCGCCTTGAGGGCGAACGAACAGCAAAGTGCCATAGCCTGCCAGCAATTGAACGCCGGCCTTGAGGGTATCGCTGTACTGTTTGGCCTCTTCCTCGCTGATGGCGAAGCCATCGTTCTTTTCCGGCAGCACAGGCACGAAGCGCAGGCGGAAGTAGCGCTCCTTGTCGCGCTCACCGCGATACAGCAGGCGCACGGCCTGCATACCGCGCGCCGGCACGATCAGTCGTGCGGGGCTGGCGATCACGCCGCGCTGCTCCAAAGGCAGTTGCTCCAGGTCCACTTCCTTTGGCACCCCGTCTGCCCCGTAGACCAGCTCGGCGACACTGACCTTTACGAAGGCCGTGGCGTCCCCGCCGTTGTAGATACGTTTGAGCAGGGTGCTCTTGCCATCGTCCAGGTAGTCGTAAAGACCGCCGACGTTGAGCTCGGGGCCTGCCTTGGCCACCAGTGGTACCAACAACAGCGCCAGACACAGCGATTTGAACCCGTGCATTTTCAACCTCCGATTTGCTAAGCACATCCTTGGCCTGCGGCCTCGATACCGCAGGCCGCATCTCATGAATCACCTTTGGGTGCGTTGCCGCGATCGGCCAGACTGCTGGTGCGGCACACTTGGTCGCCCGCCAGCAGCACATCCCCTTCACGCTTCAAGCTGCTCACCGGCAAGCTGAGCAGGCAGCTCACCGCACCGGCCTGGCGAATTTCCAAAGTCGGCGTGGAATGGCTCATTTCCACCGAGAAGAACCCATCGACTTCGCTGACACCGCGGCTGGCATGGTTGATGACATGCGCGCCACGCATGGGTTGGCCTTTCTCGTCGAGCAGCCTGCCAAGCACCGTGACCGTTCGCATCACATGCAACTGGCGGTACTCCACGCCCCCCCGGTTGAGGTGATAGTCCAGGCTCGACGGCTGAATGACAGCAGCCGGAGCATCGTCACCGTCGAAATCGAACTGCACATGACCTGACTTGAACGCCGTGACTGGGATGATGTTGCGACCTGGACGCAAATTGGCGCTGCTGCCCTGCTGGTCATCGGCGCGCAGTTTCAGGCCATCGACATCGGAGTCCACATCCACGATCAGACCCGCCTCATGTGTCAGATACTGGCCGCTCATGGCCATCTTGCCGCCACCGAAGGCCGTGATGCTCTGCAGGTTCAGGCCGGCGCTGAGCTTATTGTTGAGGGTCGAGGTTTGCGCATATGCATCCCCGTACAGGCTGTCGCTTTGCAGTTGGGCATTGCCGCCGAAACCGCTGCCGTAGCGGTCGACCGTCGTGCTGATGCCCAGGCTTTGCACAGGGCCTGCGTCCACATCCTGCTGATAGGAGACCGACGCGTGCTGGTCGCTGCGTCCATCACGGGAAGTGCGGCTGCCCAGGCTGGCAGCGATACGCTTGCCTGGCCCGCCCAGGTTCATGCTCAGCGTCAGGTTGACGCCACGGCTGCGCGCATCGCCGCTGCTGGCGGTACCGGGGCGGTCGAACACCGAAAGACGCCAGTTGGTCTCCGAGCCCAACATCTTCCCGAAGAACGCCCAGCCCAAGTCGATGCCCGTACCACTGGCCGAACCTGAGCTGTGGGACAGACGCAAGGTGGCACTGCTGCGCTGGGTGACCCGGTGGCTGAGCGACAGGCTCGACTGACTGCGTTGCTCCTGCCGGGACGCCTCGCCTCGATGGGTGCGGCCGGTCTCGACCCACGACTGACTGTGACTGAGGACCATAGAGCCTTGGGCGTAGGACTGGATGAGCTGCATGTCGTAGCCCGTGCCACGATCCTCGGTGTAATTGACGTTGCCATAGAGTTTCAGCCGTTCCAGGACATCCCAGTCCAGCGAGGTGCCGTACTGCAGCGCCTCGTCCACTCGCTGAGCGGACAGACCAAGCACCGCACGCGGATGCAGCAGGTAATTGCTCATGACGCCGGCGCCGAAGCTGTCCTGACGTTCATAGCCCCAGTTGTTCAACAGGCTGGTTTGCTGCCCCAGGTAGGCGTTGTAGCGCCAGCGGCTTTCCGGGTTGCGCCAATTGGAAGGCTTGTAGATGAACGCCTCGGTACGCGAGGTCTCCTGACCGTCTTCGAGCAGACGCACTTCCACCTCGTAGATGCCACCAGGCAAAACGCGGGTATCGAGGGTTTGCAGACCCGGCTGCACCGGCTGGCTGTTGATCAGCACGCCGTTGCGGTAAATCTCGACGATCCCCTGGCGATTGGGCGTGACATAGATCGGCGTGGAGCTGGGCTGGCCGTTGTCGATCAGCAGACTGTCACTGCTGCCGAACATCAACCCGAGCGTGGTATCGGGCGCGTTACCCAGTAACGTGGGCTGACGCGTCAGGCCCTGGGCGCCCGGGGTGAAGTAACCCAGGCGGAAGAAATTCTGTTCGAGCAGACGCTCGGCATAGAGCTGGTCCATGCGATAGCGTGTGCCCGCCTGGCTTTGGCTGACACGGTCGGCCTGGGCATCGGCGACCGCGGTCCAGTTGCCCAGACTGCCTTGGCTCTGGAAGGCGACGCGGCCGGTGGTGTCGTCACCATCATGGACAAGGTTGAGCTGGTTACGCACCAGCAAGCCCATGCTGCCGCCTTCGGGCATCTTGTGATAGCGCAACTGTTGCGCATTGTTTTCGGCATTGGCCGTGACCAGCGAGAGCTGGGAGTTGGCCAGGCTGTAATGGATGGCCTGCAATCCATCTGGACAGTTGCGGGTGCAGTCTCCGAGCAGGCGCCCGGCCTGCAGACGCTCCTGCCATTGACGCCGGACCACAGGCGACTCCCGGCTTTCCTGGGTATCGGTGAACTCGAGCAGTTGCACGCGTTCGTCGCGGGTCAGGATCACCATGGCGTCGCCCAGGTAGCGCCCATCGAGCTCGACGCGAACCGCCAGCGGCACGTCGAAAAAATGCGCCTCGAACTCGCGCGGCAACCCATCGAACTGGCGAACCACCGAAGGTGGGACCTGAGATTCGGCCCAGGTCTGCAAGGGCATCAGGCAGGTGCTACAGACCAACCAACCGCGCAGACAACGGTGAAGTGCAATGAAATGGAACATGACTCTTTCCGCAGGCAAAGCCTACCCCCTGCCACTCGAAGAGCATCGAGCAGCGGAGGGAGGCAATGGAGAGGGAGTGCGGTGTGCCGCAGAGAGGGATCAGGCGCCGCCTGGAGCTTCGCTTTCGAACATCATGTTGACCATGCCCTGGTAGGAGCCTGCCTTGTAACCACCGGCTGGTTTCACCGCGCTGACCACGAAATCCATGGTGGTGCCGGCAGCGGCCTGCTCCTTGGTCAACAGCGGAACAGGCGTAAGACCCAGCGCCTTGCCAGCCAGGGTGACGTTCAGGCCGAATTTGTCGATACCGCTGACGACCTCTGGCTGGTTGAGCAGGAAGGCGGTCACTGGACCGATGGTGCTCTTGGCCTGGAACTGACGACGAATTTCGCTGAAGTCCTCACGCTGCGGGTTCCAGGTAAGCGCTTGCGGATCGTCCATCCAGTTGCCGACTGGCTCGACATAGAACTTCTCGGTCGGTACCTGGGCAACGACCTGGACCTGCTTCTCGATCGTCTCGGCGGCTGTCACCGAACCTGCCGCCAGCGCCAGAAAAGGGATAGCCAGAAAACGCGCTTTCATTCCATTCATCTCCTTGAAAAATCTCAAATGTCATCTCGGCAATTCGCCGCTGACGGAGTGAATTATCGACATGCGCTGTACGTGTATATGCAGGACCGCTCCGAGCGTACTGTGGAAATTTCAGACGGCACTCAGCCTGGAAAACCGTGGGTTGGCATCCTTGCCAATTGATGCTCCAGCTGCATCATCATTCGGCGTAGCGCCTGGACATCGCTGCGCAGGCGCTCGACATCCAGCGGTTGCGCGGCACAACTGCGCTCGAGCTGTTCGCAGCGGTCGTACAGTCGATCAGCCCGGGCGATTCTCGCCCCGCCCTTCACGCGATGGGCCAGCTCCGCCAACGCCAACGCATCGTTGCCCACAGCCTCCAGGCGCTGCAGGTCTTCTCGGTTACTGCTGCGCAGGTCACCCAGCAAGGCCTTGAGCGCAGCCTGGTCCCGGTTGACCAGACGCTGCAGGTGTTCGAGGTCGAGCATGGGCTGCTCTGCGTTTTGCTGGCGCATGCCATCGGCCAGTGCCCGTTGCAGGCTATCCAGGCCGAGGGGCTTGAACAGGCAATCATCCATGCCCACGGCACGACACCGCCGGCGCTCGCGCGTCATGGCGCTGGCCGTCAGGCCGATCAAGCGACAGCGCGACCTGCCGCTGCGACGCTCATGTTCGCGAATGGCTCGGGCCAAGGCATAGCCGTTGAGCTGCGGCATGTTGCAGTCGCTGATCACCACATCGAAGTGCTCCTTGAGCCACAAACGCAGTGCTTGCGAGCCATCCTCGGCCACCCGGGCATGGTGACCGAGAAAGTCCAGTTGCTGGGCCAACAGCAGGCGATTGGCCGGATAATCATCGACCACCAGTACCCGCAAGCGCAGTTCCCCCGCCAGGTCCGGAGGCGCATTGGCGGGCAGGGCCTGCTCACGCTCAGGTGCCAGTGCCAGGTCAAGGTTCAGTTCCACGCGCGTTCCCTGCCCCAGGACGCTATGCAACTTGAGGTCGCCGCCCATCATCTGGCAGAGGCTGCGGCTGATACCCAGGCCAAGGCCGGCGCTACAGCGGGCCGATTGACGCTGATTGCTGGCCTGGCGGAAAGGCTGGCCGAGCGCATCCAGCTCTGCTGCATCGATGCCGATACCGGTGTCCTCGACATGCACCTCGACCAGCAGCCTCGTTTCATCCTGCAAGGCCCGCACCCACACCCGCACATGCCCTTGGGCCGTGAACTTGACCGCATTGCTCAACAGATTCGCCAGCACTTGCTTGAACCGCAGCGGATCGAGCATCACCTGCGTATCGACCGGACCTTGCGTGTCCAGGAGCAACTCCAGCCCTTTACCCTTGGCCTGTTGGGCAAAAAGCTGCACGACCCGGGCAACCTGCTCATCCAATCGAACCCGCTCAAGCACCAGTTGCAGGTGCCCGGACTCGATACGCGTGATATCGAGTATGTCGCCGATCAGCTCCAGCAGGCCGCGTGCCGCATCGCTGGCAACCTCGATGGCCAGCCGATCGAGTACCCCTTGGGCCGCCTTGCGCTGGGCCAGTTCGAGCATGCCCTGCACCGCATGCAAGGGCGTGCGGATTTCATGGCTCATGGTGGCCAGGAAGTGGGTCTTGGCCTGGTTGGCTTGCTCGGCGTCCTGCTTGGCACCCCGTAGTTGCAGGTGCAGGCGCCGCAGATAACGCACCCACAGCAATGCCATGGCCAGCAATACGACGATCACGGCAAAGCCTGCCATCACCTTGGCCCGGTAACGCGGCCAGTTGCCGTCGGCGACGATCATGGGGTTGCGCCAGCGGCGCACCAGCGCGTCGATTTCCTGTGGTGCCAGGCTGAACATGGCCTTGTTGATGATGCCTTGCAGCTCTGTCGCGCCGCGAAGGCTCGCCAAGGCGAAATGCACAGGCGGCAGTGCCAGGCTGGCGCCGATCTTCAAGCGTCCCGGGTACCAGCGGATGATCAGCGGCCGGGCGTCGTCAAGTGACAGCACGGCAGCGGCGGCCTTGCCTTTGGCCACGGCGTGCAGCGCGTCCAAAGGGGTTGCGACGTTCAACTGACGAAGCTTCGGATGGTGCTGTCGCAGTTCGTCCTGCACAGCGCTGCCCTGAACCAGCGCCAACCGCTGCCCCTGCAACTGCGCAAGCGCTGTCGGCGCCTGGGGTTCATCGCGCGTCACCAATACCCGCGGTGCACTCAGGTAGGCACGACTGAAGCTCAAATATCGGCGCCGTCCGGGGCTATCGGGCAAGCCGGCGATCAACTGCGCCTGCCCCTGGCGCAGTTGATCGATCATTCGCTCGATGGTACCGCCAGGCCGAACATCGAACTGCAAACCGGTACGACGCTCGATCAACTGCAGGATGTCCAGGCTCATGCCTCGCCAGTTGCCGTTGGCGTCGTGATAGCTCAACGGCACCAGATGCTCATCGGCCAATACCGTCACGCGCGGGTTGTCGCGCAGCCAGAGTTGCTCGGCGACACTCAATTGCAGAGGCTCGGGATGGTGACTGTCGATCAACGTGGGCCGCCAGCGCTTGCTCACCTCAAGGCGCTGGGACACCGAGAGGCTGTCCAGAGCGATATCGATCAGATCCGCCAACGGACTGGCGCCCTCGGCCATGGCAAAGCCGAGCATCTGCTCAGGCAGACTGGCACGCCCAACCTCCTCGAAGCCACCAGACTCATTGCGCCCCAGCACATAGCGCACACCCAGCGCGCTGCCCAGGTAAAGGTCCGCCTGGCCAAGCGACAGCGCGGCCAAGGCGCTCGCCGGCGAAGGAAAGGTTTGCAGTTGGGCCTGGGGAAAGGCCGCCTCCACCTGATCCGGTGCACGGTAGCCGTCGACCATTGCCAGCCGCACAGCCTGTGTGGTGTCCAGGGGCGCACGCACGCTCGGCGCCAACAAGGTGGGCGCATCGCTGACATAAGGGCGGGACAGCCGCAAGCCCTGGGCCTTGGCCTGTTCCAGTGTCATCGAGCCAAGCAGGTCGATATCCCCCTCGCGCAAGCCTTTGATTGCACCGTCCAAGGACGTGTACACCTTGACCTTCACCTGTAGCCGCAACTGTGCAGCCAACAGGCTGGCGTAGTCGGCGGTGATACCTTCGAAAGACAAGCCTGTGCCCAGAATTTCGAACGGCGGGTTCTCTCGATCGATCACCCCAAGGCGCAAGGTGCGGCGCTCCCACAACCAACGAAGCTGTCGATTGTCCAGGTCCGGCCGCGCACCTTCGGAAAAGGGATGCGTGTTGAGTTGTGGAGCACCATGGGCGACGGAGACGGCGATGCAATACAGCAACGCCGTCAGTAAAAGACGTAAGGGCACGGAGAAATGTTCTAGATGAGCTGATTGCGGCGAGCGAGGTCGGCCAGCTCGATCAACGAGCTCACCCTGAGTTTTTCCAGCAAACGTGTCTTGTAGGTACTGACCGTTTTGTTGCTGATCAGCATCAATTCACCAATGACCTTGTTGCTCATGCCACGCGCCAAGTACTGGAAAATGATCACTTCACGGTCGCTGAGCGCAGCGATGCGTTGAGCTTCGGTGGTGATCATGTCCTTGTGGTTGACGGAGCTGTACGACACATCCGGGAAATAACTGTACCCAGAGCGCAAGGCCAGCACGGCCTTGCTCAGCTCATCGAGATTGTCGCTCTTGGACAAAAATCCCGACGCCCCTGCCCGCATGCATCGCAAGGAAAAATAGTCGGCCAGGTGCGAAGTCAGCACCAAGACCTTCGGTGGCTGTGGCATGTCCCGAATCCGGAGCAGAACCTGCAGGCCGTCCATGTCGGGCAGCACAAGATCCAGCACCACCAGATCCGGCATATGCTCGCGCACCAGGCGCACGGCATCGACGCCGTTGTCTGCCTGGCCGACCACCTCGAGCCTGTCCTGGCGAAGCTGCATGCTCACACTGGAACGGATGAAGGGGTGGTCGTCCACGATCACAACTTTCATGGAGTGTCATCCTTTACAAATCAGCAGTTGGCCTTTGCAGAAGTCCGATAGTGGCCAATTGACTATCACTGGATCTATTGTTCGCTGATTGACGCATATGAATAGTCGGACACCTCCCAAACGTAATAGGAAACATCCGCTTGGCGTGTCAGACGAAACCTACATCCAGGCATCAGTCATGCAACGGGCTTCAACGTGTAAAAGCGCCCCATGAGGTCGTCAATCGGCCTTGCCGGAGGTACGGGGTCGAAGCGGGAAGTGTGGGCAATCTGGCTTACCTTTTTAACGAGACTGGTCCCAATGAAACTGCGAAACGTCCTATGGGATTGCGAAATTTCTCATAGCCAATAAAAACGCCCCGACTGGCGGGGCGTCATTGGCAGAAGCAAGACCTTAGTGGGAAACCGCGCCACTGGCCCCCAGACCGGTCTGCGAACGGACGAACTGCGGGAAGAACAGCGCGCGCTCGTCTTCGGCAGCCTTGGACTTGTCGGTCACCGAGAAGAACCAAATACCGGCAAAGGCGATGAGCATGGAGAACAGCGCCGGGTACTCGTACGGGTAGATGGCTTTTTCATGGCCGAGGATTTGCACCCAGATGGTTGGGCCAAGGATCATCAAGCCGACCGCGCTGACCAGGCCCATCCAACCACCGATCATGGCGCCGCGGGTGGTCAGCTTCTTCCAGTACATCGAGAGCAGCAACACAGGGAAGTTGCAGCTGGCGGCGATGGAGAAGGCCAGGCCCACCATGAAGGCGATGTTCTGGTTCTCGAACAGGATGCCCAGGCCGATCGCCAGTACGCCCAGGGCGATGGTGGTGATCTTCGACACACGGATCTCGTCCTTGTCGTTAGCCTTGCCCTTGCGCCATACGCTGGCGTACAGGTCATGGGACACCGCCGAGGCGCCGGCCAAGGTCAGACCCGCCACTACCGCCAGGATGGTGGCGAAGGCCACTGCGGAGATGAAGCCCAGGAACACGCTGCCGCCCACGGCATTGGCCAGGTGCACCGCCGCCATGTTGTTGCCGCCGATCAGGGCGCCAGCAGCGTCCTTGAAGTCCGGGTTGGTGCTCACCAGCAGGATCGCGCCGAAGCCGATGATGAAGGTCAGGATGTAGAAGTAACCGATGAAACCGGTGGCGTAGAGCACGCTCTTGCGCGCTTCCTTGGCGTCGCTGACGGTGAAGAAGCGCATCAGGATGTGCGGCAGGCCGGCAGTGCCGAACATCAGAGCCAGACCCAGGGAGAACGCCGAGATCGGGTCCTTGACCAGGCCGCCCGGGCTCATGATCGCCTCGCCCTTGGCATGGACCTTGATCGCCTCGGAGAACAGGGTATTGAAGTCAAAGCCTACGTGCTTCATCACCATCAGCGCCATGAAACTTGCGCCGGAGAGCAGCAGCACGGCCTTGATGATCTGTACCCAGGTAGTGGCCAGCATGCCGCCGAACAGCACATACAGGCACATCAGGATACCCACCAGAATCACCGCGACGTGATAGTCCAGGCCGAACAGCAGTTGGATCAGCTTACCGGCACCGACCATCTGGGCGATCAGGTAGAACGCCACGACCACCAGAGAACCGGAAGCCGACAGCGTGCGGATTTCCTTCTGCCCGAGGCGATAGGAAGCCACGTCGGCGAAGGTGTACTTGCCCAGGTTGCGCAGGCGTTCGGCAATCAGGAACAGGATGATCGGCCAGCCGACCAAAAAGCCGATCGAGTAGATCAGGCCGTCATAGCCGGAGGTGAACACCAGCGCGGAAATCCCCAGGAAGGAGGCTGCCGACATGTAGTCACCGGCAATCGCCAGGCCGTTCTGGAAGCCCGTGATGCGACCGCCCGCGGCATAGTAGTCCGAGGCCGACTTGTTGCGCTTGGAGGCCCAGTAGGTAATACCCAGGGTAAAGGCGACGAAGGCGACGAACATCGCGATCGCCGAGACGTTGAGCGGCTGCTTGTGCACCTCGCCGGTCAGGGCATCGGCGGCCCACACGGCGGGTGCGAAAGCGCCGCAGGCCAGGACGGCCAGGGCTTTGGCTTGGCGGATCATTGTTGCGCCTCCTTGAGGATCTCTTTGTTCAGCTCATCGAATTCGCCATTGGCGCGACGCACGTAGATAGCGGTCAGGACAAATGCCGCAACGATCAGGCCGACGCCCAAGGGAATGCCCCAGGTGATCGACGAGTCAGGGCTGAGTTTGGAGCCCAGGATCTGCGGGCCATAGGCGATGAGGAGGATGAAGCCGCAGTAGAGACCGAGCATGATCGCCGAAAGAATCCAGGCGAAACGCTCGCGCTTGGTGACCAGTTCCTTGAAGCGCGGACTGTTCTGTATCGATTGGTAGATGCTGTCGTTCATTGTTTTTGTCCTAGCAGCAACGCAAATAAGGGAGAACCCGCCCTTACTTTATTCTGCCGATGGACACCAACCAGACGACCTTAGTCTTAGATGCAACGGTGTTTTACAGATTGCGTAACAAATTCGCGGGTAAACCCGCTCATACAGGCCTGTGCAATACCTGTAGGAGCGGGTTTACCCGCGAAAACAGCAGAGTCGACTACAGAGTCTGATTACTTGCCGGTCCACTCCTTCACGCGCTCTGGGTGCTTGGCAACCCAATCCTTGGCCGCGGCATCGGGCTTGGCACCTTCCTGGATGGCCAGCATGACCTCGCCGATCTCATCCTTGGACTGCCAGTGGAAGTTCTTCAGGAATTCGGCCACTTCTGGCGCCTTGGTCGCCAGTTCCTTGCTGCCGATGCTGTTGACGGTTTCGGCGGCACCGTACACACCTTTCGGATCTTCAAGGAACTTGAGTTTCCATTTGGCGAACATCCAGTGCGGCACCCAGCCGGTCACGGCGATGGATTGCTGCTTGGCGTAGGCGCGGCCCAGTTCGGCAGTCATCGCCGCGCCGGAGCTGGCTTGCAGTTTGTAACCGTCCAGGGCGTAGTCCTTGATGGCCTGGTCGGTCTTGAGCATCACGCCGGAACCGGCGTCGATGCCAACGATCTTGTGCTTGAAGCTTTCATCGGTCTTGAGGTCGGCAATGCTGGCAGCCTTGACGTACTCCGGCACGATCAGGCCGATCTTGGCATCCTTGAAATTAGGGCCGTAGTCGACCACCTTGTCCTTGTTCTTGCCCCAGTATTCCCCATGGGTGACCGGCAGCCAGGCCGACAGCATGGCGTCGAGCTTACCGGTGGCCACACCCTGCCACATGATGCCGGTGGCGACGGGTTTGAGGTCCACGTCATAACCGAGTTTCTGCTTGATCACTTCGGCGGCCACATAGGTGGTTGCCACACTGTCGGACCAACCATCCACGTAACCTATGCTTACTTCTTTGGCCATTGCCTGTGCAGCGCTCACGGCCAAAACCAGGGCTGTCCCCACACCCAGGAAACGTCGCATTTTTGTAAACGTAGCCATCAAAGCATCCCCTCGTCAGGTCTCGGAAGTTGCATCATCATCCTCACACCATAGCCGACCTGCTCTGAGCACGACCTTTACCGACCGATAAACGACAGCAAATCGCCATCAATCACTGAACCATCATGCGCCCTGCGTGATCCTTGCATGGTGAATGCTTGATCTAGAGCGTTTGCGGCTATCATCTAGCCCTTTGCACCTGACGACGGACCGCCCGATGCCCAGCAGCACACGCCTTCTGCCCCTCTACCTGATCGCCTGCTTGTTTGCCCTGATCGGGCTCGGGTCGCTCTGGTACGGGCTTGGCAAGCCTGTGCACCTGCCCGATGCGGCCAGCCCTACGCACAAATTGCAGTGCGCCTCCTATACGCCGTTCGACAAGGACCAGTCGCCGTTCGACCAACCCTTCCGCTTGCGTCCGGCCCGCATGGACGCGGACCTTGCGCTGCTGGCCGAGCGATTTGAGTGCATCCGCACCTACTCGATGACCGGTCTCGAGGCCATTCCGGGCCTGGCGCGCAAACATGGGCTGAAGGTGATGCTTGGCGCCTGGGTCAATGCCAACCCGGTGGACACCGATAAGGAAGTCGACGCGCTGATTGCCTCGGCCAACGCCAATCCGGATGTGGTCAGCGCCGTGATCGTTGGTAACGAGGCGTTACTGCGCAAGGAAGTGACCGGCGACCGCCTGGCTGGCTTGATCGCTCGGGTCAAAAGCCAGGTGAAGGTACCGGTGACCTATGCCGACGTCTGGGAATTCTGGCTGCAGCATCCGCAGATAGCACCGGAGGTGGATTTTCTCACCATCCACCTGCTGCCCTACTGGGAGGACGACCCCCGCGGCATCGACGATGCCTTGGCCCATGTGGCCGATGTGCGCCGACAGTTCGGCGCACGCTTTGCCCCCAAGGACATTCTCATCGGCGAGACCGGCTGGCCCAGCGAAGGGCGCCAGCGTGAAACCGCCACACCAAGCCGAGCCAACGAAGCACGCTTCATCCGTGGTTTCGTTGCATTGGCCGAAGCCAACGGTTGGCGCTACAACCTGATCGAAGCCTTTGACCAGCCCTGGAAGCGCGCCAGCGAGGGAGCAGTTGGCGGTTACTGGGGGCTGTACGACGCCGACCGTCAGGATAAGGGCGTGCTCGAAGGACCGGTGAGCAACCTGCCGTACTGGCCGCAGTGGTGGCTGGCAGGTGTGCTGCTGTTTGCGGCCACCTTGCTGCTGGCTGGACGACCTGGCAATCGGCACGCGGCCACGCTGCTGCCGCTGCTGGCCGCGCTGGGCGCGGCAAGCCTAGGGTTGTGGGGCGAGCTGGTGCGCACGAACGCACGCTTCACCGGCGAGTGGGTGTGGGCAGGATGGCTGGCCGGGCTCAACCTGGTAGTGCTGGCCCATGGCGCGCTGGCACTGGCCGCTCGCGGCGGCTGGCGCGAGCGTCTGTTCGCCTGGCTGGAACGTCACGCCCGATGGTGGCTGCTGGCGGCGGGTTTCGCGGCGGCGGTGAGCATGCTGGCGATGGTGTTCGACCCGCGTTATCGCAGCTTCCCAACGGCGGCACTGGTGCTGCCGGCAGTGGTCTACCTGGCGCGCCCCGTGGCGGCGCCCAGGGCTGAGATCGCGTTGCTGGCGCTCATTGTAGGGGCCGGGATCGCACCGCAGTTGTTCATCGAAGGAGTGAACAATGTCCAGGCGTGGGGCTGGGCGGTTGTCAGCGCGGCGATGGTCGCAGCGTTGTGGCGCAGTCTGCGCAAAAACCAAGAGGTGCCTTCACGGTAAACCCGCTCCCGCAACGCCCGCGGTGATTCGTACGGGAGCGGGTTTACCCACGAACAAAAGCTCCCGGGTCTAGTTCGCAGGCTGCCGAACCAACCGCAACCCCGCCAGCACCACCGCGAATACTGCAATGCTCGCGGTATACAACACCAAAGCAGGAATCCCGAACAACAGCCCCAGCACCGCCAGCCCCCACCCGCCCCGCCCCGGCACCCACTGCGCCAGCAGCGAAATACCCAGCGCGCCCCAGGCCAGCACCTGATGATGGATGCCCAATCCCAGCAACGAGCGGGCCTGGCATTGCCAGTACCCCTGCGCCGCGCTGCACAGCCCGACCCAGCGGGCATCCTCCATCAGCCCATAACGCACCCCATAGCTGGCCGCCAGCCACGCCGACAGCAACAGCAGGAACAGGGCGATGGGCAACGAGCGGGCCATGGGAACTCCAACGGGTTGAAAACAAACGCCAGCATAAACGCCCGTGCCTACCTTGCAAGGCAAAATCCGCGCATGACGGCTATGTTCCAAGGATGACCGTTTGCCGCGCCGTAGACTGTCGCGGCAACATCTGGCACGACAAAGAACACTGCGGCAGGCAACTTTGCCCTGCCTATCATGGTCCTAGGTAGCGATTTGCCTTACGTACTTTCTTGGGGGATCCCATGCTTCGACCCTTGTGCCTCGTCGCCTCGCTCTGCGGCCTGCTCCTGGCCACAGCCGCCTCGGCGCGGGATATCGACGCCGCGAGCTATGGCTATCCGCTGACCAATCCGTTCGAGGCCACCATCGCCACCACGCCGCCAGAGCAGCGCCCGACGCTGCCCAACGACGAGGACATCAGCCAATCCGACTACAGCCTCAACCTGAGACCGGAGCGAGCCTTCACGCTGCCGGACAACTTCTGGCCCGTGCGCAAGCTCAAGTACCGTCTGGCCCGCCAGGATCACGAAGCACCGCTGATCTTCCTCATCGCCGGCACCGGCGCGCCCTATTCCAGCAGCATCAACGAATACCTCAAAAAGCTCTTCTACCAGGCGGGCTTCCATGTGGTGCAACTGTCCTCGCCCACCAGTTGGGACTTCATGAGCGCTGCCTCGCGCTTTGCCACGCCGGGCGTGAGCAAGGACGATGCCGAGGATCTGTATCGCGTCATGCAGGCCGTGCGTGCCCAACACCCGCGCCTGCCGGTGAGCGAGTTCTACCTCACCGGGTACAGCCTCGGAGCCCTCGACGCAGCCTTCGTCAGCCACCTGGACGAGACCCGGCGCAGCTTCAACTTCAAGCGGGTGCTGCTGCTCAACCCACCGGTCAACCTCTACACCTCGGTCAGCAACCTGGACAAGCTGGTGCAAACCCGGGTCAAAGGCATCGATCGCAGCACCACGTTCTATGAGCTGATGCTCGAAAAGCTCACCCTGTACTTCCAGCAGAAGGGCTACATCGACCTCAACGAGGCGCTACTCTACGACTTCCAGAAGTCGCGCCAACACTTGTCCAACGAGCAGATGGCCATGCTGATCGGCACCTCGTTCCGCTTCTCGGCGGCCGACATCGCCTTCACCTCCGACTTGGTCAACCGCCGTGGTCTGATCACTCCGCCGAAATTCCCGATCACCGAAGGCAGCAGCCTCACGCCGTTCTTCAAGCGTGCGCTGCAGTGCGATTTCGAGTGCTACATCACCGAGCAGGTGATCCCGATGTGGCGAGCCCGCACCGATGGCGGCAGCGTGCTGCAACTGATCGACCAGGTGAGCCTCTACGCACTGGCCGACTACCTGCGGGAGAGCCCCAAGATCGCCGTGATGCACAACGCCGACGACGTCATCCTCGGCCCTGGCGATATCGGCTTCCTGCGCAAGGTGTTCGGTGATCGCCTGACGCTCTACCCTCATGGCGGCCATTGCGGCAACCTCAACTACCGCGTCAACAGCGATGCGATGCTGGAGTTCTTCCGTGGTTAACAAATTGCTGCTCGTCACCGCCCTGCTCGTCGCCGGCAACGCCCTGGCAGCCGAGACAGCGCCCCGCACCAGCGTGGAGGAAGCCGACAAGGCCGACTCCCCGACGGTCGAGCCCGACGGCTTCCTCGACCCGCTGCGCGAACTGAAATTCAACCCAGGGCTCGACCAGCGCGAGTTCGAACGCTCCACCCTGACCGCGCTGAATGTCTATGACCCGCTGGAGTCGATGAACCGGCGCGTGTATCACTTCAACTACCGCTTCGACCAGTGGGTGATGCTGCCGGTGGTCGACGGCTATCGCTACGTCACTCCACGCTTCGTACGCACCGGGGTAAGCAACTTCTTCAACAACCTGGGCGATGTGCCCAACCTGTTCAACAGTCTGTTGCAACTCAAAGCCAAGCGCTCGGCCGAGATCACCGCACGTCTGATGTTCAACACCCTCATAGGCGTAGGTGGGTTGTGGGATCCGGCGACCAAGATGGGCCTGCCGCGCCAGAGCGAAGACTTCGGCCAGACCCTTGGGTTCTATGGAGTGCCTGACGGGCCTTACATCATGCTGCCGATCCTGGGGCCGTCGAACCTGCGCGACACTGCCGGGCTGGCGGTGGACTATGTGGGTGAACGGGAGGCGAACTTCCTCAATGTTGCCGATGCCAGCAGCGATCACCCGGAAATCACTGTGCTGCGGGCAGTGGACAAGCGCTACACCACCAACTTCCGCTACGGGCAGCTGAACTCACCTTTCGAGTACGAGAAGGTGCGCTACGTATACACCCAGGCACGCAAGCTGCAGATCGCCGAGTAGATCCTTCACCCCTTCGCGGGCAAACCCGCGCCCACACGTAGGAAACTGGTGGGCGCGGCCCTCGTCGGCATCAAGGCGGATTCAACCCCAGGAATTGACACAGTTCCCGCCGCTTGGCCAAAGCATCCTTACGCCCAAGCTCGATCAGTTCACTGCAATAGCTGGCCTCGAACAACAAGTAGCTCAACACCCCCGCGCCACTGGTACGGGTCGCCCCCGGCCCACGCAGGAACAGACGCAGCGCCGCCGGCAGTTCGCGGCGATGGCGCGCTGCGATTTCGTCCAGCGGCTGACTGGGCGCTACCACCAACACATCGATCGGTGCCAGACCCAGGCGCCGGGCATTGAGGTGTGCCGGCAGCAGGTGGCTGAGGTGGTTCAGGCGTTGGAGCAGCTCGATGTCATCCTCGAGGCTGTCGATGAACGTGCTGTTGAGCATGTGCGCGCCGATTTGCGCAAGGCTGGGCTGCTGGCCACTGAATACCCGCTGGTTTGGCATCGGTGCCGAAGGCCGCTGCGGGTTGCCACTGACCCCTACCACCAGCACCCGGCTGGCGCCAAGATGCAGCGCTGGGCTGATCGGCGCCGACTGGCGCACCGCGCCATCGCCGAAGTACTCCTCGTCGAGCTTGACCGGGGCGAACAGCAACGGAATCGCCGAGCTCGCCAACAGGTGCTCGATGGTCAGGGAAGTCGGGACGCCAATGCGCCGATGGCGCAACCAGGGCTCGATGGTGCCGCGCCCCTGATAGAACGTCACCGCCTGGCCGGACTCATAGCCGAAGGCAGTGATGGCCACTGCCCTGAGTTGCTCGGCAGCCAGGGAATGGCCGATTCCATCAAGATCCAGATGTGATTGCAGCAGGCCCCGCAAGGGGCTGCTGTCGAGCAGCGCCACCGGGACCTGACCGCCGACCCCCAACAAATTGTGGCTGACGAAGCGGCTGGCCTGGCGGATGACACCGGGCCAGTCGCTGCGCAGCACAAGGTGGCTGCGAAAGTTCTGCCAGAAGGTCGTCAGCCGCTGTACCGCCTCGGTGAAGCGCGTAGCCCCGCTGGCCAGGGTGACGGCGTTGATGGCGCCAGCCGAGGTCCCGACGATCACGGGGAACGGGTTGGCCGCGCCCGGCGGCAGCAACTCGGCGATACCAGCCAGCACCCCCACCTGGTAGGCAGCACGGGCGCCGCCGCCGGAGAGAATCAGGCCTGTGGTGGGGAGTGGCGCCATCGTTGTCACTCGCGATCAGCGCTTTTTCTTGTCATAAAGCCGCGGTTCTCCTGGCGGACGCGACTTGAAACGCCGGTGGGCCCACAGGTACTGCTCCGGACACTCCCGCAGCACACCTTCGACCCATTGGTTGATACGCAGGCAATCGGCCTCTTCGGTCTCGCCGGGGAAGTCCTCCAGTGGTGGGTGAACGACCAAGCGATAGCCGCTGCCATCCTCCAGGCGCTTCTGGGTGAAAGGGATCACCCGGGCCTTGCCCAGGCGGGCGAACTTGGTGGTCGCCGTGACGGTTGCGGCCTGAATGCCGAACAACGGCACGAAGATGCTCTGCTTGGCGCCGTAGTCCTGGTCCGGCGCGTACCAGATGGCGCGGCCGCCGCGCAGCAGCTTGAGCATGCCGCGCACATCGTCGCGCTCCACCGCCAGCGAATCGAGGTTGTGGCGCTCGCGACCACGGCGCTGGATGTAGTCGAACAGCGGGTTACCGTGCTCTCGGTACATGCCATCGATGGTATGGGCCTGGCCCAGCAGGGCGGCGCCGATCTCCAAAGTGGTGAAATGCACAGCCATCAGGATGGCACCCTGCCCCTCCCGCTGGGCGGCCTGCAGGTGCTCAAGGCCCTCGATATGGGCCAGGCGTGCCAAACGCGGCTTGGGCCACCACCAGCTCATGGCCATCTCGAAGAAGGCGATGCCGGTCGAAGCGAAGTTTTCCTTGAGCAGATGTTGCCGTTCGTCGCGCGACAGCTCCGGAAAACACAGCTCCAGGTTGCGCGCGGCAATACGCCGGCGCTCACCGGCGACCCGGTACATCAGCGCGCCCAAGGCACGGCCCAAGGCCAACAGGGCACGGTATGGCAACTGGGCGACCAGCCACAGCAGGCCAAGGCCCAACCAAAGGCCCCAAAATCGTGGGTGAAGAAAATACGGACGAAAACGCGGGCGTTCCATTGAAGCTTCCGGCAAGACAAAGGTGGCCATTCTACATCGGTTCGGCTGCGGTTGCGGCCAACGGGTCTTATCGTTATAAGTCAGGGCACTTTTTTCGCAACAAGCCGTCTATGCAGACCATGAGCCTCAACCCGACCTCCGATACCGCACCCGTCTTCCAGCTCAAAGGCAGCATGCTTGCCATCACTGTGCTGGAACTGGCGCGCAACGACCTCGAAGCCCTCGACCGGCAACTGGCGGCGAAAGTGGCCCAGGCCCCCAATTTCTTCAGCAATACCCCCTTGGTACTGGCCCTGGACAAGCTGCCGGCCGACTGTGGGACGATCGACCTGCCCGGCTTGATGCGCGTCTGTCGCCACCATGGCCTGCGTACCCTGGCCGTGCGCGCCAGCCGGATCGAGGACATCGCCGCGGCGATCGCCATCGATCTGCCCGTGTTGCCGCCCTCCGGTGCGCGTGAGCGGCCATTGGAGCCGGAGCCCGAGGTGAAGAAACCCGAACCCGCACCAGCTCCGCCACCACCACCGGCCGAACCGGAAGTGCGCCCCACCCGCATCATCACGACGCCGGTACGCGGCGGCCAGCAGATCTACGCCCAAGGCGGCGACCTGATCGTCACTGCCTCGGTCAGCCCCGGCGCGGAACTTCTCGCCGATGGCAACATCCATGTGTACGGCGCCATGCGCGGTCGCGCGCTTGCTGGCATCAAGGGCAACACCCGGGCCCGTATCTTCTGCCAGCAGATGACGGCGGAGATGGTCTCCATCGCCGGTCAGTACAAGGTGTGCGAAGACCTGCGTCGCGACCCGCTGTGGGGGGCTGGCGTGCAGATCAGCCTGTCCGGCGATGTGTTGAACATCACCCGTCTTTAACGGATACTTGCCGGCATTTTTAGCGCAACTTTTTTCCCGTTGCCGTTTTTTGTATTTGCAGGGACACGCGTCCCGTTTATTTAGGGGTGAAACACCTTGGCCAAGATTCTCGTGGTTACTTCCGGCAAGGGGGGTGTGGGCAAGACCACCACCAGCGCCGCTATCGGTACCGGCCTCGCACTGCGTGGCTACAAGACTGTCATCGTCGACTTCGACGTGGGCCTGCGTAACCTCGACCTGATCATGGGCTGCGAGCGCCGCGTAGTGTATGACTTCGTCAACGTGGTCAACGGCGAAGCCAACCTGCAGCAAGCCCTGATCAAGGACAAGCGCCTGGAAAACCTGTTCGTGCTGGCTGCCAGCCAGACCCGCGACAAGGACGCCCTGACCCAGGAAGGCGTCGAGAAGGTCCTGATGGAGCTCAAGGAGTCCTTCGACTTCGTTATCTGCGACTCCCCGGCCGGCATCGAGAAGGGCGCTCACTTGGCGATGTACTTCGCCGACGAAGCCATCGTGGTGACCAACCCGGAAGTTTCCTCGGTTCGTGACTCCGACCGCATGCTGGGCATCCTGTCGAGCAAGTCGCGCCGCTCCGAGAACGGCGAAGAGCCGATCAAGGAACACCTGCTGATCACCCGTTACCATCCTGAGCGCGTCGAAAAGGGCGAAATGCTCAGCATCGCCGACGTCGAAGAGATCCTGGCGATCAAGCTCAAGGGTGTGATCCCTGAATCCCAAGCCGTGCTCAAGGCCTCCAACCAAGGTATTCCAGTGATCCTGGACGACCAGAGCGATGCCGGTCAGGCATACAGCGACACTGTCGACCGCCTGCTGGGCAAAGAGAAGCCACTGCGGTTCATCGATGTGCAGAAGCAAGGATTCTTCGCGCGCCTGTTTGGAGGCAAGTAAACCATGAACCTTTTTGACTTCTTTCGTGGCAGACAGAAACAAAGCAGCGCGTCGGTAGCGAAAGAGCGTCTACAGATCATCGTGGCGCACGAACGCGGCCAGCGTAGCGAGCCGGACTACCTCCCAGCCCTGCAGAAAGAACTGCTGGAAGTGATCCGCAAGTACGTGAACATCGGCAGCGACGACGTGCATATCGAGCTTGAGAACCAGGGTAGCTGCTCGATCCTGGAGCTGAACATCACCCTGCCCGATCGCTGATCCAGCTATTTCGGGTCGCCCCTGTGGGAGCGGCTTGTCCGATGATCGTGCCAGCCCAGGCTGACGCAACCATTGGACAAGCCGCTCCCACAGTGCTTTCCAAAGAGACTTTGCAATGCCGCTGTCGAACGTCCAGATCCTCCATGAAGACGCTGCCATCCTGGTGGTCAACAAGCCGACACTGTTGCTGTCGGTGCCAGGTCGCGCCGAGGACAACAAGGACTGCCTGATCACCCGCCTGCAGCACAACGGCTATCCTGATGCGCTGATCGTTCATCGACTGGATTGGGAAACTTCCGGGATCATCCTGCTGGCCCGCGATGCCGACAGCCACCGCGAGCTTTCGCGACAGTTCCATGACCGCGAGACCGAAAAGGCCTACACCGCGTTGTGCTGGGGTCAACCGGCGCTGGACAGCGGCAGCATCGATCTTCCCCTGCGCTACGACCCACCGACCAAACCCCGTCATGTGGTGGACCACGAACAGGGCAAGCATGCCCTGACCTTCTGGCGCATCCTCGAGCGCTGCGGCGATCACTGCCGGGTGGAGCTGACCCCAATCACCGGGCGCTCGCACCAATTGCGCGTGCACATGCTCTCGATCGGCCACCCACTGCTGGGCGACCGCCTGTACGCCAACCCCCAAGCCCTGGCCGCCCACGATCGACTGTGCCTGCATGCGAGCATGCTGAGCTTCACCCACCCGGTGACGGGCGAGCGGTTGAAGTTCGAGTGCCCGGCACCTTTTTGAGCTACAAGCTTCAAGCGACAAGTTGCAAGAAATAGCCAAAGCGGATGGCGTGGAACTTGCCCAAGCTGCCGCTCTTGCTTGAAGCTTGCAGCTTAAAGCTTGAAGCTCGAACCGGAGTGAGTTATGCGCGATTCCCTGAATGCTGGCCTGATCGATTTCCTCAAGGCCTCCCCAACGCCTTTTCATGCGACCGCGAGCCTCGCCCAACGCCTGGAGGCCGCCGGCTATCAGCGCCTGGACGAGCGCGACAGCTGGGCGACGGTGCCGGGTGGCCGCTATTACGTGACCCGCAACGACTCCTCGATCATCGCTATCAAGCTGGGCAAGCAATCGCCATTGCTCGGCGGTATCCGCATGGTCGGCGCCCATACCGACAGCCCGTGCCTGCGCGTCAAGCCGCAGCCTGAACTGCAGCGCCACGGTTTTCTGCAACTGGGCGTCGAGGTCTACGGCGGCGCGCTGCTCGCGCCTTGGTTCGACCGCGACCTGTCGTTGGCCGGCCGGGTCACCTTCCGTCGCGACGGCAAGGTCGAGAGCCAACTGGTGGACTTCAAGCTGCCGATCGCGGTGATCCCGAACCTGGCTATCCACCTCAACCGTACCGCCAACGAAGGCTGGGCGATCAACCCTCAGCTCGAACTGCCCCCCATCCTGGCCCAGGTGGCCGGTGACGAGCGCGTGGACTTCCGGGCCCTGCTCACCGAGCAACTGGCCCGCGAGCACGACCTCAATGCCGACGTGGTGCTGGATTACGAGCTGAGCTTCTACGACACACAGGATGCTGCGCTGATCGGCCTCAATGGCGACTTCATCGCTGCTGCCCGCCTGGACAATCTGCTTTCCTGCTATGCCGGTCTGCAGGCCCTGTTGGCGGCGGACAGCGACGAAACCTGCGTACTGGTATGCAACGACCACGAGGAAGTCGGTTCCTGCTCAGCCTGCGGCGCCGACGGTCCAATGCTCGAACAGACCCTGCAGCGCCTGCTGCCCGATGGCGACGACTATGTGCGAACCATCCAGCGCTCGCTGATGGTCTCGGCCGACAACGCCCACGGCGTGCACCCCAACTATGCCGACAAGCACGACGGCAACCATGGGCCGAAGCTCAACGCGGGCCCCGTCATCAAGGTCAACAACAACCAGCGCTACGCCACCAACAGCGAAACCGCAGGCTTCTTCCGCCACCTGTGCATGGCCGAGGAAGTGCCGGTGCAGAGCTTCGTGGTACGCAGCGACATGGGGTGTGGCTCGACCATCGGCCCGATCGCCGCCAGCCATCTGGGCGTGCGCACGGTGGACATCGGCCTGCCGACCTTCGCCATGCACTCGATCCGCGAGCTATGCGGCAGCCATGACCTGGCGCACCTGGTGAAGGTGCTCACCGCGTTCTACCGTAGCCGCGAACTGCCCTGAGTGGCCAAAGGGCCGCTTTGCGGCCCTTTTCCCGGCGTCGCCAGCACCCACCGATGCCCTGTCGGCATGCTCGATGCCTGTCCTTGATCAATCTCGCCTGCGTCCCGAGCCGCTATGCTTAAAGCATGGCCCTATCTTTCAGAAGGATTCCTGTCCATGACGTTCCTGTCGCTGTTCCTGCCGGTCTTCCTGTTCCTGCTGCTGCTAACCATTGGTTTCAGCCTGCGCGAACGCAATATCGGCGTGCTGATGATGTGGATCGGAACCCTGGGTATCTTCGGCCTCACTTGCTGGAAGATCCTGGAGCAACTGCCCTCATAAACCTCTACACTCGGTCAATCGTTTGACCTGAGGTAGATTTCCCGGTGCCTGCACTCCTGCGCTGCCTGTTCCTGCTGTTGTTCCTGTTCATCACCCCGGTCCAGGCCGCGGGCCTGCCGAGCCTGCTCGGATCGAGCGCGCCAGCGCAGCCGGAGGCGACCGAGCCTTTGGGCAAGTCGCTCGATGAGGTGATCAAGAACCTGGAAAACGACCAGCAACGCGCCAAGCTGCTGGCCGACCTGAAAAAACTGCGCGATGCCACCAAACAGTCGCAACCGACCGTCGAACAGGGCGTGCTCGGGCTGATCGGCGGCGCGTTGCACGACCTGGAAAAGCAATTCAGCGGCGACGCCAGCCCATTCCGGCGCTGGTCCCTGGAAATCGACCAGGCCCAGCAGGAGCTGGCGGCCCTGATCGTTCCCGTGCATCAATGGCCGGCGATCCTGTTCGGCTTCGCGGCGATCATCGCGGTCTGGAGCCTGCTGGCGTATGCCTTCAACTGGATCGGCCATCGCGTGCGCCTGCGCTTCGGCCTGACCGAAGAACTGCCCCAACACCCGCGCACCTGGGACTTGGTCCGCTTTGCCTTGCGCAAGCTGGGGCCTTGGATGGTTGCACTGGTGTTCACGGTCTACCTGAGCTTCGCCCTGCCCTCTTCCCTGGGCAAATCACTGGCCATGGTCCTGGCCTACGCCTTGGTGGTCGGCACCCTGTTCTCGGC
The DNA here is from genome assembly GCF_008124495.1 of Pseudomonas sp. CK-NBRI-02. NCBI lineage: Bacteria > Pseudomonadati > Pseudomonadota > Gammaproteobacteria > Pseudomonadales > Pseudomonadaceae > Pseudomonas > Pseudomonas sp. CK-NBRI-02. Next base: position 388,643 of record NZ_VSJH01000006.1, read on the forward strand.
GATCTGCGTGATCGCCTTCTCACTGCTCGACGGCCCACACCGTCATCGCGCCCTGTACATCCTGCGCCATCAGGCGTTCCGCCCGCTGTGGCTGATCGGCAGCTTCGCTGCGTTCGGCGAGGCGATGAGCGACCCGCGCATGACGACCGCCCTGGGCAGCCACTTGGCCCATGCCCTGGCGACACTGGCCAATGTGGTGGCGGCGATGTGCACCGGCCTGTTCATCCTGCGCTTTCGCCGCCCCATCGCTCACTTGATTCGCAACCAGCCGTTGTCCCGACGCCTGACCCGGCGAACCCTGAGCGACACCATCGAGATCCTCGGCAGCTTCTGGTTCGTACCGGCGCTGCTCTTGGTAGCTGTCTCGTTGTTCGCCACGTTCGTCTCGGCCGGTGACACCAGCACGGCCCTGCGCCAGTCGCTGATGTGCACCGTGCTGGTGGTGGTGTGCATGGTGCTCAACGGCCTGGTGCGTCGTCACGCGGCCAACCCCAAGCGCGCCAACCGACGCCAGGAGGTATACGCCGAGCGCCTGCGCAACTTCGGCTACGCTCTGGTGCACCTGTTCATCTGGTTGGTGTTCATCGAACTGGGCCTACGGGTCTGGGGGCTGTCGATGATCAATTTCGCCGAGGGCGATGGCCATGAAGTGAGCATGCGCCTGGTGGGTCTGGCAGGAACCATGATCGCAGCCTGGCTGGTGTGGATCCTGGCCGACACGGCGGTACACCACGCTCTGGTGCGCTCACGCCGGGGCCTGGCCAACGCTCGCGCACAAACCATGATGCCGCTGATCCGCAACGTCATGTTCGTGGCGATCTTCATCATCGCGGTGATCGTCGCCCTGGCGAACATGGGCATGAATGTCACTCCGCTGCTCGCCGGTGCCGGTGTCATCGGCCTGGCGATCGGTTTCGGCGCGCAGTCGCTGGTAGCCGATCTGATCACCGGCCTGTTCATCATCATCGAGGACTCCTTGGCCATCGATGACTATGTGGATGTCGGTGGTCACCTGGGCACGGTCGAAGGCCTGACCATACGCACCGTGCGGCTGCGAGACATCGACGGCATCGTGCATACGATTCCGTTCAGCGAGATCAAGAGCATCAAGAACTACTCGCGCGAATTCGGCTACGCGATCTTCAGGGTGGCCATTCCCCACAGCATGGCGATCGACCAAGCGATCACCTTGATTCGCGAGGTCGGGCAGAAGCTGCGCAACGACCCGCTGATGCGGCGCAACATCTGGTCCCCTCTGGAGCTGCAGGGGGTAGAGAGCTTCGAATCAGGGTCGGCCATCTTGCGGGCGCGGTTCAAGACGGCGCCTATCAAGCAATGGGAGGTGTCGCGGGCATTCAATCTGGCCTTGAAGCGCCAGCTCGATGAAGCCGGGCTGGATCTGGCGACGCCACGGTTGTCGGTGCAGGTGGTGACGGCGGGTGGAGGCACGACCGCCGATTGATTCTCATCTGAGTACGACGGGGATGCCGCCATGCCTGGCGGCTTTTCCGATACGTCAAACAGCGCTTTCCGACTAGCAGTCAGCCATACAGCCAAATCAAGCTGATTCTTCACTCCCCTCTGGGGGTGGCGAAAAATCAACATGATCAAGGTAACTGCAAGTTGGGACACATAGACTTTTCACTTCATAACGGAACGCCTACGGTCACCGTCCGAGACAACCGAGGATTAGGCATCCGCGATATCGCTTATCATCGCCATCCCGATACACCCGAACAACTCGACGAACGCATCACCCGCCACCGGTTCAACGCCCTTGCGCAGCTTGAGCAAAGCATCGATCCTCGCCTCCATGAACGCCAAGCCGTGGACGCGACGACCCAACCCAATTACAAATTTCATAATTCGCTGACGGGCGATGTCCTGCGTAGCGACAGTGCCGACGCGGGCGTCACGCTCTCGCTCAACGATGTTCACGGCCGCCAGTGCCTGAGCATTGGCGCCACAGGCGTGCTCCATCGCTGGCACTATGAAACCCCACCGCTTGCAGGGCGATTGCTACACGTGAGTGAGCATATCGCCGAAGCAAATCCGCGCATCACAGAACGCTTGGTCTGGGGCGACAACACCCAGACTGCGAAGGATCAGAATCTTGCAGGCCGATGCGTGCGCCACTATGACACGGCAGGTTGTTGGCAGATGGACAGCGCCGGCTTGGCCACAAGCGTACTTTCCGCCACCCAAAAGTTGCTGGCGGAAGGCACCGAAGCCGATTGGCAGGGAGAGGACGCGGCAGTCTGGGACAAGCTACTAGCACCGGATGCGTTCACGACCTCATATCGTATCGACGCGACGGGAGCTTCCATCGAGCAACGCGATGCGCTCGGCCATACCCAATGCCAGGCCTATGACATAGCGGGCATGCTGCGTAGCACTCGGCTGATCATGAAAGGTGGAACGACGCGGGTTATCTTGAAGGCTGTGGAATACTCCGCGTTCGGACAAAAGCTGCGGGAAGAACAGGGCAACGGCGTCATTACCACCTACACCTACGAACAGCGGACTCAGCGCCTCCTAGGCAGCAAGATCGAACGACGTGCCGGGCGCAGCGAGGCGAAAGTCCTGCAAGACATACGGTACGAATATGACCCAGTCGGTAATATCCTGAGTGTGCACAATGATGCGGAGGCGACGCGGTTCTGGCGTAATCAGAAGATCGTACCGGTCAATCGCTATGCATATGACAGCCTCTATCAACTGATCTCAGCCAGCGGCCGTGAAATGGCCGATATGCCCCGCCAAGGCCCTAAGCCTCCCTCCCCCACCATTCCACTCCCGACCAACGACGGGGCCTACACCAACTACACACGTCGTTACCAATACGATCGCGCTGGCAACCTGACGCGTATCTCACACAGCGCACCCGCCTCCAACAACAGCTATACCCTGGACATGACAGTGTCCAACCGCAGCAATCGGGCGGTATTGCATACTCTCGCCGACGATCCTGCCAAGGTCGATGCCCTCTTCGATGCAGCGGGCAATCAGTTACAACTGCAACCTGGCCAATCCCTTCATTGGACACCGCGCGGGCAGCTCGGCAAGTTCGTGTCACAGGCAGGTGATGACAGCGCTGTTGGCCAGGAAAGCTATCGCTACGGCGCGGACGGCCAACGCATCGCCAAGTTCAGCATCCAACAGGCAGGCGCCCAAACCCGATATGTACTCTATTTGCCAGGGTTGGAAATGCGTGCCCGTGCCAAGGACGATGCGATAAAAGAACTGCTTCACGTGATCACCATCGGCGAAGCCGGTAATGCTCAAGTGCGATTACTGCACTGGGAAACCGGCACACCGCCAAGTGTCAGCAATGACTCGCTGCGCTACGGCTATTCCAATCTCATAGACAGCGTCGGGCTCGAACTCGATAGCGACGGTCAAATCATCAGCTATGAAGAGTACTACCCCTACGGCGGCTCTGCGGTATGGGCCGCTCGCAGCCAGACAGAAGCCGATTACAAGACCGTGCGTTATTCAGGGAAAGAACGCGATGGCACGGGGCTCTATTATTACGGTCACCGGTATTACCAACCCTGGGTCGGGCGCTGGCTCAGTGCAGACCCTGCCGGTACGGTCGATGGACTTAATCTTTATCGAATGGTACGAAACAACCCCATTGCCTTAAAAGACAACAACGGGTTGAATGCCGAAGGGTATTACCATGAGTTCCAAGCGCTGAAGAGCGCACCCAGTATGATCCGTAACACCAGGCTTCAAATTCAAGATTATATGCGAAGCCAAACCGAAAGCCGGATTATTTACGTGTTGATGTCGATCGTTTTGGAAGCGCTCGCTACGACCATTGGCATGGCCGGCGGCCTCCTGGGCGGTGCGGCGGGAGGGGCTATAGGAGGCGCTGTAGGAGGGGTTATCGCCAACGTTCCAGGAGCCGCTGTAGGCACAACCTGGGGGGCTAGCGTAGGAGGGCTCGTCGGGAAAACCGTTGTAAAGAAAGCGGCAGAGAAAATACTCCCGCAGGCTGAGTTGACGCCAGACCTCGACATGACAAAAAAAATAAACGAAACGGCCGAAGGCGGCCTTGGGCATAAAATCAAACATTTCCTAGAAAAAGAAATAACCATGGAAAAGCTCCGTGAAAAAATAACCGATGATCAAATGACCAACGATGCAAACAAAGTGGCGACAGGCGTGGGTTTACCACAATACCCTCTTACCCTTCCCGTATCAAAAGCGATAAAAGTCGCCACAGAAGTGGAAAAATCAATAACCGTTACCACAAAACATGCAGTAGCCGGGGCAATACCTGCTCAAGTAGAGAATGCAAAAGGTGCCCTTCATGCCATTTACTCAAAGATAGACGCGCAATTCGGTAAGCTCAGCAGCATGCGCAGCCGTAAAAGCCTGTTGAGGCCTTTCATACCCGATGGCCCACGAGAGCTTTCCATTACATTGAATAATGACCCGTTCAACCCTGATGCATGGGTGGGAAGATCGGAGGTCGAGAAGCCTTACCAGGCAGCCTTGGCCGAACTGGATAAACTTAACGAACTGTACGTTAAGTACGAAAAAAAATTTCGTACTTAAGCGATCTCAACAACCGGCCCCGCCGGTCTGCTGCATGCAAGACCGGCGGTACCCCAATGCCTGAACTCACCCCGCCTCAGCCCGAATCCGTATCGCGTCATGACGCCAATATTCCAGGTCACAGTCGATCAGATGCCCATACTGGTCGCTGTTGACCCGGGTGACATGCAACCCCGGGCTACCCGCCGAGACCTTGAGGGCTGCGGCAGCCGGAGCCGGCAACGCGGTCGGCAGGATCTCGAAGCATACCCGGCCATAAGCGATCCCATAGGCTCTGGCATAGATCTCGGTCAGCGACTGACCAAGATCCAACTCCAGGATCCCAGGAAAATACTTAGGGTTCAGGTAATGCTCGGCATACAGCACGGCACGCCCGTCGATGCGCCGCAAGCGGCAGATCTGCACCACGCTGGACAACGCCGGCAAGCGCAACCGCGCACAGATCGCCGCCGAGGCCGGTTGCAACCGAGCAGACAGCAGCTCGGTACTGGGCACCCTCCCCTGCTCTCGGACCATGGCATGGAAGTGGCTGCGCTCGATCAGGTCATAAGTCAGCCGCTCCGGCGCCACGAACCAACCCCGCCGCTCCTCGCGATAAATCAGCCCCTGTGCCTCCAGCTGCACCAAGGCCTCGCGCAGGGTGATACGTGTGGTGTCGAACACCTCACTGAGCTTGCGTTCGGCCGGCAGCTTGCCGCCCGGCGCCAGCAGACCGTGTTCGATCTGCTCTTGCAGGGCATGGCAGATGGCTGTTACCGCGCGCGGTGGCGTCGAGTGCATCAAGGTTACCTGTATGGACTAGTCCAGCCCCAATGTTGGGCAATTGGAGAATAGTGCAAGCCTAGGGAGGGGTGATGAACATCCTGTGACAAAGACTACCAGTGCTGGCCTAGGAAACGAGCAAGGCCTTGCGAATAAAGGCCTGCGATCTGGTCTACGCTGTAGTGCCAGGGCCTGCATCGCAGGGTTGCGGGCCTGCTCGTACATCAAACTGTCACGCAACCGGCCTACCTTGGCTCGAGGATTGCTGACCTAGACCAAAGGTTCGCAAACGAACGGTTTTCCTACAACAACACTGCAAGGCCCAACCAAAGGAGCTTCGGATGAAAAAGTTCTTCATGGCGTCACTGCTGGGCTCGGCCATCGCCCTGTGCACCTCGGCCATGGCCGCCGATACCGATCTCAAGGCCCTGGAAGAGGCCACTCGCAAGGAAGGCACCGTCAATAGCGTGGGCATGCCCGATGCTTGGGCCAACTGGAAAGGCACCTGGGCGGACCTTGCCAGTAAATACGGTCTCAAGCACAGCGACACGGACATGAGCTCGGCCCAGGAGATCGCCAAGTTCGATGCCGAGAAGGACAATGCCAGTGCCGACATCGGTGACGTGGGCGCCGCCTTCGGCCCCATCGCCGCCACCAAAGGTGTGACCCAACCGTACAAACCCAGTACGTGGGATCAAGTTCCAGAATGGGCCAAGGACAAGGATGGCCACTGGGCCTTGGCCTATACCGGTACCATCGCGTTCATCATCAACAAGGACCTGGTCAAGGAAAGCGAACGCCCGAAAACCTGGCACGACCTGGAAAAAGGCAAGTACAAGGTCGCCATCGGCGACGTAGGCACCGCCGCCCAGGCCGCCAATGGCGTGCTCGCCGCAGCCATCGCCTACAAGGGCGACGAGAGCAACCTGCAACCCGGCCTGCAACTGTTCACCAAACTCGCCCAGCAAAAGCGCCTGTCGCTGGCCAACCCGACCATCCAGACTCTGGAAAAAGGTGAAGTGGAAGTCGGCGTGGTATGGGACTTCAACGGTCTGAGCTACCGGGAGCAGATCGATCCCAAGCGTTTCGAGGTGCTGATCCCGTCCGATGGCTCAGTGATCTCCGGCTACACCACTATCATCAACAAGTACGCCAAGCACCCCAACGCGGCCAAGTTGACGCGTGAGTACATTTTCAGTGATGCCGGCCAGACCAACCTGGCCATCGGGCACGCCCGTCCGATTCGCGCCGAGCACCTGAAGCTGCCGGCCGAAGTGCAGGCCAAGCTGCTGCCGAACGAGCAGTACAGCGCCGCCCAACCGATCAAGAATGCCGAGGCCTGGGAGGCCACTTCCAAAAAGCTGCCGCAGATGTGGCAAGAGCAAGTGATCATCGAGATGGAATAAAAAGCTTCAAGTGCCAAGCTGCAAGCTTCAAGTCAAAGCAGGTGATCGACATGCCTGCTTCTTCTTGTCGCTTGTAGCTTGCAGCTTGCAGCTCCACTGGGAGCCACCATGCAACACAACGTCATCCTGGTCCTGCTCGACGGCCTCAACCATCAGGTGGCCCACCACGCCATGGGTCATCTGCATGCCTATGTCGAGGCCGACCGTGCCGCCCTGTACCGCGTAGAGTGCGAGCTGCCATCGCTGTCACGCCCGCTGTACGAATGCATTCTCACCGGTGTCCCGCCCATCGACAGCGGCATCGTGCACAACAACATCAATCGTCTGTCCACCCAACGCAGTGTCTTCCACTATGCCCGAGAAGCGGGCCTAGGGACCGCGGCGGCGGCATATCACTGGTTTAGCGAGCTGTACAACCGCTCGCCCTTCGACCCGTTGCGCGACCGTCACACCCACGCGCCGAAGCTGCCGATCCAACACGGCCTGTTCTACTACGCCGACCACTACCCTGACTCGCATTTGCTGGCCGATGCCGAGTACCTGCGTCGGCGCCATGCGCCGAACTTCCTGCTGGTCCATCCGATGAACATCGATGACGCCGGGCACCGCCATGGCCTGGACAGCAGCCAGTACCGCAATGCCGCTCGCAGCGCCGACATCCTGCTGGCCGACTACCTACCGCTGTGGCTGCAGGAGGGCTATCAGGTGCTGGTGACCGCCGACCATGGCATGAACAACGACCGCTCGCACAATGGTTTGCTGGCCGAGGAGCGCGAAGTGCCGTTGTTCGTGTTCGGCGAGGCATTCAGCCTGGACCCTGCGGCCACGCCCCTGCAGACCGAATTGTGCGGCACGATCTGCGAGCTGCTCGGCGCGCCACATGACAAGCCAGTCTGCCGGGAGCTGCTCAAGTGAATGCCAGCCAACGTGGCCGCTACCTGGCCCTGCTCTGCCTGCTCCCGTTTGCCGTGTTCTTCATTGTTTTCCAGATCGCGCCCTTGGCCTGGGTGGCCATCAACAGCCTGCAGAGTGAAAGCGGCTGGGGACTTGCCAATTTCAGCAAGGTCTTCGCCTCGAAGTTCTACTTGCAGGCGCTGCAACGCAGTCTGGAAATCAGCTTCTGGTCGAGCCTGTTCGGCATCGTCATCGCGACCCTCGGCGCCTACTCCCTGCGCCAGGTGGATTCACGCTTGCGTGATTTCGTCAGTGCCTTCGCCAACATGACCAGTAACTTCGCTGGCGTACCGCTGGCCTTCGCCTTCATCATCCTGCTCGGCTTCAACGGCGCCCTGACCCTGCTGCTCAAGCAGGTGGGCCTGCTCGAGGATTTCAGTATCTATTCCAAGAGCGGCCTGATCCTGGTGTACACCTACTTCCAGATTCCCCTCGGCGTGCTGCTGCTCTACCCGGCTTTCGACGCCCTGCGGGAAGACTGGCGCGAGTCGGCAGCCCTGCTGGGTGCCAGTCATTGGCAGTTCTGGCGGCACATCGGCCTGCCGGTGCTGGCTCCGGCGTTGCTGGGCACGTTCGTGATCCTGCTGGCCAACGCTCTGGGCGCCTACGCCACCGTCTACGCCCTGACCACCGGCAACTTCAACGTACTGCCGATCCGCATCGCCGCCCTGGTGGCCGGTGACATCACCCTGGATCCGAACCTGGCCAGCGCCCTGGCCATGGTGCTGGTGGGGCTGATGACACTGGTCACCGTGGTCCATCAATGGCTGCTCAAGAGGAGCTACCATGCGCGCTGAACCTCGAACCAGCCTCTATCACCGGGTCGTGGTGTACCTGTTGTTCATCATCCTGCTGTTGCCGCTGGCCGGCACCCTGCTCTACTCCTTGGCCACCAGTTGGTCGGCGAGCCTGCTGCCCAGTGGCCTGACCTTCAAGTGGTACCTGGCGTTGTGGAGCGAGCCGCGCTTTCTCGCGGCCTTCGGCCAGTCGCTGCTGGTGTGCGTAGGTGCGCTGGTGCTATCGGTGGTGCTGATCCTGCCTTTGCTGTTCGTGGTGCATTACCACTTTCCGCGGCTGGACGCGCTGATGAATATCCTCATCCTCCTGCCGTTCGCCGTGCCACCGGTGGTGTCTTCGGTGGGCCTGCTGCAGCTGTATGGCAGCGGCCCGATGGCCATGGTCGGTACGCCTTGGATCCTGATCGGCTGCTACTTCACCATCGCCCTGCCCTTCATGTACAGGGCGATCACCAACAACCTGCAGGCGATCAACCTGCGCGACCTGATGGACGCCGCCCAACTGCTCGGTGCCAGCACCTGGCAGGCAGCGTTCCTGGTGGTGCTGCCGAACTTGCGCAAGGGCCTGATGGTGGCACTGCTGCTGTCGTTCTCCTTCCTGTTCGGCGAGTTCGTCTTCGCCAACCTGCTGGTGGGTACACGCTACGAGACCTTGCAGGTGTACCTGAACAACATGCGCAACAGCAGCGGCCATTTCAACAGTGCACTGGTAATCTCCTACTTCGCCTTCGTGCTGGTGCTGACCTGGGTCGCCAATCGCCTGAACAAGGACAAATCCTGACATGAGCTTCGTCAGCGTACAGAAACTGCACAAAAGCTATGCCGGCAGCCCGGTGTTCCACGACATCGACTGTCAGATCGAACGCGGCGAGTTCGTCACACTGCTGGGTCCATCCGGCTGCGGCAAGTCGACCCTGCTGCGTTGCATCGCCGGCCTCACCCCCGTGGACAGTGGCCGGATCCTGCTCGATGGCCAAGACCTGGTGCCCGTCAGCCCGCAGAAGCGCGGCATCGGCATGGTCTTCCAGAGCTACGCGCTGTTCCCCAACATGACCGTGGAGCAGAATGTCGCCTTCGGCCTGCGCATGCAGAAGACCAAGGCCGACGAGAGCAAGGCCCGGGTTCTCGAGGCTTTGGAGCTGGTGGAGCTGGGCAGTTTTGCCGGGCGCTATCCGCACCAGCTCTCCGGTGGTCAATGCCAGCGCGTGGCCCTGGCCCGATCGCTGGTGACCCGCCCTCGTCTGCTGTTGCTCGACGAACCACTGTCGGCCCTGGACGCGCGTATCCGCAAGCACCTGCGCGAGCAGATCCGCGCGATCCAGCGCGAGCTGGGGCTGACCACCATTTTCGTCACCCACGACCAGGAAGAAGCGCTGACGATGTCCGATCGAATCTTCCTGATGAACCAAGGACGCATTGTCCAGAGCGGCGATGCCGAAACCCTCTATACAGCACCCGTGGACCTGTTCGCCGCAGGTTTCATCGGCAACTACAACCTGCTCGACCCGGACGCCGCCAGCCGCCTGTTGCAACGCCCGGTGGCCGCCCGCCTGGCGATCCGCCCGGAAGCCATCAGCCTGCACCTGGACGGCGAGCTCGAAGGCCAGGTTCGCAGCCACAGCCTGCTGGGCAACGTCATCCGCTACCGGGTGCAGGTGCGTGGCGTGGAACTGGTGGTGGACGTACTCAACCGCTCATCGGCCGACCTGCATGCCGATGGCCAGCGGGTGTCCCTGTCGATCGACCCCACGGCGCTACGAGAAGTGGCCTAAGGAGAACAACAATGGCATTGGCAATATTCGATCTGGACGAAACCCTGATCCACGGTGATTGCGCCTCGCTGTGGAGCAAGCAGATGGCTCAGTTGGGCTGGGTCGACGGCAAGGAATTCCTGCGACGCGACCAGGAATTGATGGAAGCCTATGGCAAAGGCCACCTGCAGATGGAGGAGTACATGGCCTTCAGCCTGGAGCCGATAGCAGGACGTACCCTCGAGGAGGTCGAACACCTGATCGAGCCCTGGGTCGAAGACGTGATCGAACCGATCATCTTTGGCGACGCCTGCCGCTGCATCGCCGAACACCGCAAGCGTGGCGACCGCATCTTGATCATCTCCGCCTCGGGAACTCACCTGGTGGGACCGATCGCGGCGCGTCTGGGCGTGGACGAATACCTGGCCATCGAGCTGGAAGCGGTGAATGGCGTGTACACCGGCAAGACCCACGGCGTGCTGACCTACCGTGAAGGCAAGATCACCCGCCTGCTGGAGTGGCTGGACCAAGAGCAGGAGAACCTCGAAGGCGCCAGCTTCTATTCGGACTCGCGCAATGACCTGCCACTGCTGCTGAAAGTCGACTACCCGCATGTGGTCAACCCGGACCCGGTGTTGCGTGAGCATGCGCAGATCAATGGGTGGCCGATCCTGAGCTGGAGCTGATTTTCAGCCTGTTCGCGGGTAAAAACGCTCCCACAACACCAGTGGGAGCGGCTTACCTGCGAACAGGCCAGCCCGGCTTACACCAAGGCAGGATCGATCACCAGCACCAGCTTGCCCGACACCTGGTTGCTCGCCAGCTCCGCAAACGCCGCCTCGGCAAAGGCCACCGGGTAGGTGTCCACCAGTTGCGGTGAAAGCCGACCTTCGCTGAACAGCGGCCACACCTGCTGGCCCAGGTCTCGCAGCAGTTCAGCCTTGAAGGTATCGTCACGGTTGCGCAGCGTGGAGCCTGTGACTTGCACCCGTTTGGCCAGCAGTTGCGCCAGGTCCAGCTCGGCCTTGCGCCCGCCCATCAGGCCGATGATCACCCAACGCCCGTCCCGGGCCAGTAGCTTGAGGTTGAGTGGCCCGTAGCTGGCCCCCACCGGATCGAGGATCGCATCGAACGGGCCGAAACCTTCCAGTGTTTCCAGATTCTCGTTGCGCACCACGCCACCGGCCGCCCCCAGCGCCTGGCAGTAGGCCAGACGATCCTGCGAGCCGACACTGACCCACACGGGGTTGCCGAACGCCTTGCACAGCTGGATCGCCGCCGAGCCCACTCCGCTGGCCCCGGCATGCACCAAGACCTTTTCACCGGCCCGCAGGCCTGCCAGCTGGAACAGGTTCAGCCATGCCGTGGCATACACCTCGGGGATCGCCGCCGCCTCGTGCAGGCTCAGGCCTTCGGGGACCGGCAGGACATGGCGGGCATCGACCACCACTTCTTCGGCCATGCCGCCACCTGCGAGCAATGCGCAAACCCGGTCGCCAACACGCCAGTCGGCGCCCGGGCCGACCTCCGCGATCACTCCCGCGCATTCCAGGCCAAGGTACGGGCTGGCACCGGGGGGCGGCGGGTACAAGCCTGCGCGCTGGAGCAGGTCAGCACGGTTGAGTCCCGCTGCAGCCACACGGATCCGGACCTGACCCGCATCACAGGCCGGGCGCTCGGCTTCTACCCAGGCCACATGTCCGTCAACGCCTTGCAATGCCTTCACAGTGCCTCCATAGTTGAGTCATGACTGAGCCCGGGATCGCCATGTCCCGGGCTTTTTGCAGTATGCGTCCGGCTCTCCTGGAGCCGGCGAACGGAAAAGACGGCCTACTATGCGTGATCAATTGCCTTTACGTCGAATCAGCATGAAGCATTTCCTGCCCAGCACAGCCCTCGCCCTCATGATCGGCCTCGGCAGTCTCACGCTCGGCGGCAATGCATCGGCCGCCAACAAGTGGGACAGCCTGCAACCTGACCGCGACGAGATCGTCGCCAGTCTCAACGTAGTGGAACTGCTCAAGCGCCACCACTACAGCAAGCCGCCGCTGGACGACGCCCGTTCGATCATCATCTACGACAGCTACATCAAGCTGCTCGATCCTTCGCGCAGCTACTTCACCGCCGCCGACATCGCCCAGTTCGACAAGTGGAAGACCCAGTTCGACGACTTCCTCAAAAGCGGCAACCTGGAGCCTGGCTTCACCATCTACAAGCGCTACCTGGACCGCGTGAAATCGCGCCTGGACTTCGCGCTCGCGGAGCTGGACAAGGGCGTCGACAAAATGGACTTCACCACCCGCGAAACCTTGCTGGTCGACCGCAAGGATGCCCCGTGGATGAAGAACGAGGCCGAGCTCGACGACCTGTGGCGCAAGCGCGTCAAAGATGAAGTCTTGCGTCAGAAGATCGCAGGCAAAGATCCCAAGCAGATCCAGGAAACCCTGACCAAGCGCTACAAGAACCAACTTTCGCGCCTGGACCAGACCCGTGCCGAGGATATCTTCCAGGCCTACATCAATACCTTCGCCCAGTCGTACGATCCGCACACCAACTACCTGTCGCCAGATAACGCCGAAAACTTCGATATCAACATGAGCCTGTCGCTCGAAGGCATCGGCGCCGTGCTGCAAAGCGACAACGACCAGGTCAAGATCGTGCGCCTGGTACCAGCAGGCCCGGCAGCCAAGACCAAGCAGGTGGCACCTGCCGACAAGATCATCGGCGTGGCCCAAGGCAACAAGGAAATGGTCGACGTGGTCGGCTGGCGCCTTGACGAAGTGGTCAAGCTGATCCGCGGCCCGAAAGGCTCGGTGGTGCGCCTGGAGATCATCCCGGCCAGCAACGCGCCCAACGACCAGACCAGCAAGATCGTGTCGATCACCCGCGAGGCGGTGAAGCTCGAGGAGCAGGCTGCCAAGAAGTCGGTGCTCAAACTCAAGCAGGATGGGCGCGAGTACAAGCTGGGCATCATCGAGATTCCGGCCTTCTATCTGGACTTCAAGGCCTATCGCGCAGGCGATCCGGACTACAAGAGCACGACCCGCGACGTGAAGAAGCTGCTCACTGAGCTGCAGAAAGAAAAAGTCGACGGTGTGGTCATCGATCTTCGCAACAACGGTGGCGGCTCCCTGCAGGAAGCCACCGAGCTGACCAGCCTGTTCATCGAGAAAGGCCCGACGGTGCTGGTGCGCAACAGCGACGGCCGTGTCGACGTGCTCGAGGACGAAAATCCCGGCGCCTTCTACAAAGGCCCGCTGGCCCTGCTGGTCAACCGTCTCTCGGCGTCGGCCTCGGAAATCTTCGCCGGTGCCATGCAGGACTACCATCGCGCCTTGATCATCGGCGGCCAGACCTTCGGCAAAGGCACCGTACAGACCATCCAGCCGCTCAATCATGGCGAGCTGAAACTGACTTTGGCCAAGTTCTACCGGGTTTCCGGGCAGAGCACTCAACACCAAGGAGTGCTGCCGGACATCGACTACCCGTCGATCATCGACACCAAGGAAATCGGCGAAAGCGCCCTGCCCGAAGCCATGCCGTGGGATACCATCCGCCCTGTCGTGCGCCCGGCCGTGGACCCGTTCAAGCCGTTCCTGGCCGAGCTCAAGGCACGTCACGATGCGCGTAGCGCCAAGGATCCAGAGTTCGCCTATATCCGCGATCGCCTGGCCCTGACCCAGAAGCTGATGAACGAAAAGACCGTCAGCCTCAACGAGCAGGAGCGCCGCGCCCGCCACGACGAGATCGAAGCCAAGCAACTGGCACTGGAGAACATCCGTCGCAAAGCCAAGGGCGAAGAGCCACTCAAAGAGCTCAAGAAGGAAGACGAGGACGCCTTGCCCACCGAGGACGAGGACACCAAGCCGGAAGACGATGCCTACCTGTCCGAGACAGGGCGCATCCTGCTCGACTACCTGAGCCTCAATTCGCAGGTGGCCAAGCACTGAGAGCGTGATGGCAGAATAATGCGACCTGTCATCAAATAGTCATTCGGCTGTCGTGAAATAGAAGGGCCGGACGCGCAAGCGCCCGGCCCTTTTTCTTTCAGGAAGCAGTCCATGACCGTCACCGAACAGCTCAGCGCATTGAGCGCCATCCTGGCTCAACGCAGCATCCACAGCCTGTTCCAGCCGATCATCTGTCTTTCCGAACGCCGCGTCCTTGGTTACGAGGCACTCAGTCGCGGCCCCTCCAACAGCCCGTTGCACGCGCCCCTGAACCTGTTCGCCATCGCCCATCAGGCCGGTCGCCTCACTGAACTGGAAGAAGCCTGCCGCGACAGTGCCTGCCGGCAGTTCTGCGACCAGGCACTGGAGGGCAAGCTGTTTCTCAACGTCTCACCCGAGTCACTGCTCGAACCCAACTACCCCTCCGGTCGCACCCTCAAGCTATTGGAGCAAGTCGGGTTGCCGCCGAGCCGAGTGGTCATCGAGCTGACCGAACACACCCCGACCGACGATTTCCAGTTGTTGTCCAACGCTTTGCACCACTACCGCGACATGGGCTTCTCCATCGCCTTGGACGATTTGGGCGCAGGCTATTCCAGCCTGCGGCTGTGGTCGGAGCTGCGACCAGACTACGTGAAGATCGATCGGCATTTCATCGACGGTATCCACCTGGACCCTCTCAAGCGCGAATTCGTTGGTTCCATCCTGCAGATCGCCCGCGCCTCAAAGGCCCAAGTGATCGCCGAAGGCATCGAGCTGGCCGAAGAACTGACGGTACTTGGGGAAATGGGCGTGGATCTGGTTCAGGGCTATCTGCTCGGCCGCCCACAGGAGTATCCGCTACGCGAAGACTTCCAGCCGCTGTTGCAGAAGGACAGCGAGGCGCCTGCCGCCAGGGCCAGGCCTGACGATTTGCGCGCGTTGCTGATCGAGCAGCGGGCAGTGAGGGTTGATAGCGAGATTGAAGAGGTGCTCGATGCCTTCAAGGCCTGCGCCGGGGTCAATTCCCTGGCTGTGCTGGATGATCATGGCAGACCCTGCGGCCTTATCCATCGCCAGGACTTGTTGATCACTCCGGGCAAGGCGGTTGCGCAACTGATGAGCGTAGAGTTTCTGGCCATGGAGCGTCTGCACTCACTACGCCAGGCCAGCCGCCTGATCACCAGCCGGGTTCGCCAACGCCTCGATGAGGACTTCGTCATCACCCACAACGGCCGTTATCAGGGCATAGGACGCGTACTGGACCTGCTGAGGTTGATCACCGAGCAGACCGCAGCCTGAATGTGCTGCTGCGTCAGGCGTGTTCCGGATAGCTGTACTCGAACACCCGTACCACTTCGGAGGCATGCCAAGACGCCGCTTCCAGACCATCGACTGGCCCGGAGAAACGCCCCAGGCGCTCGACACACTCGAAAAAGCCGGTACGCGGTAGGCGGCTAGCACCTTGGCTGATCACCAACGAGCTGCGCAATGGCTGATCGGCACGGGCATCGAGGACAGCGAGGTACTCCAGGGCAGCGGTCAAGGTCTGCATGGCCGGGCTGGGAAGCTGCAGGCGTTCGATCAAGGCACGGTACGTGAGCAGGTGACGTTGACGCCGGGCCACATCCAGTTCGCCCAGCAGGCTCTCCCAATGCTGTCGGCTGATCCTGACCTGGCTCATGATGGCTCGCTCCAGCCCGCGATACCCAGATGCCAGGCCAGGCTGCGCAGGATCGCAGCGTCTGGTTGGCGCTCGCCGGACTCGATCATGCCCAGATAGGCCGGGCTGATACCGACATTGCGTGCCAGTTGTTCCGGCGCCAGCCCCTTGGCCTCACGCAATCGCGTCAAATCGCTCAACGATGCCAGGCTCGGCGCCTGGGCAGCCACAGTGGCTTTTGGTTCAACGCTTGCAGGCGCCTGCCCGGCCGCCTTGAGCAACGCCTGATATTGCTCCCAGGGAACTACGGCGTACTCGGGTTGACCGTCCCGGCTGATGACCTGAATACCCATTACAACCCCCTTTACGTAGGATTACAGCATGTAATCCGTAGGCATAATCCTTATGCCAATTATATGTCCAAGCGCGGGCGTCTGTGCAGGTCGGGCAGATCAGCGTTTTGCATGACGAAATAGGTTCAGGCAAGGAATCCGGTGCCATCCTCAGGGGGCGCGACGCTCCAGGCGCAGGCTTTCAGGGGAATCCGGCAGCCGTTCCACCACCCTCAGCCGCTCGGGCGCCTGGCTGTCGCGCCAGGCCTTGAAGCGGTTCAACTCATCGGCCACGGTCTTGAGCACCCAGCCGAGCACGGCGATGTCATCGAGAAAACCAACGCCCACCAGCCAATCGGGAATGGCGTCCAGCGGGCTTACGAAGTACAGCAGGCCAGCCACCACCGTGACCAGCGCCTTGGGGCTGATGGCCCGGTACTCACCACGCCACCACGCCAGGCACAGGGCCTGCAGCAGACGCACATCCTCACGCAATTGGCCCAGCTTCGGCCCCTTGCGCGCGACGGCGAACAACAGGGCTGGCAGACGGCCACGGCTGAGCAGACGCTCCGCCAAGGGCAGGAAGCGGGCAAAATTCCAGGGTGCGCTCATGAGGCCTCCATATCGGCAGGGAAGGTTATCCACATTTATTGTGGATAACCTTGTGAACAGGGTGCAGTTTCCGACGCGAGGCGCCCACTGGGCAAGGGTCTCGCTCAGATCGGGCGTTTTTTACACAGTCGTTTCATAACCGCAAACGTTTTGCTACGGGGCTGCCCTACTCCTGCTACGACCGTACAGCCGCGCCGAGGTTCGCCTTCGTCAAACCCCAGAAACGACAACGCCCCGTCGAGACGGGGCGTTGTGAACAGCGCGATTACTTGGCAGGTGCTTCAGCTTCCGGAGCCTCGGCCTCGCCTTCTGCCTTGGACGGATCCTTGATACCGATCAGTTCCAGGTCGAACACCAGGACCGAGTTGGCCGGGATCAGCGGGCTCGGGCTCTGGGCGCCGTAAGCCAGGTCAGCCGGGATGTACAACTTGTACTTCTCGCCGACGTGCATCAGTTGCAGACCTTCTACCCAGCCTGGGATCACACCGCTGACAGGCAGGTCGATCGGGCTGCCGCGCTCGACGGAGCTGTCGAAGACCTTGCCATCGATCAGCTTGCCTTCATAGTGGACTGTCACCACGTCGGTAGGCTTGGGCTGCGGGCCGTCGGCTTTCTTGACCACTTCATACTGCAGGCCCGACGCAGTGGTGACCACGCCTGGCTTCTTGGCGTTTTCTTCGAGGAATTTCTTGCCGGCGCTAGCCGCTTCCTCGCTGGCCTTGGCCAGGCGTTCTTCGGCGCGCTTCTGCAGCGCGGTGAACGCCTCGACCAACTCTTCGTCCTTGATGCGTTGCTCTTTCTTGGCAACCGCATCCTCGATACCGAGAGCTACTGCTTTGGAATCAAGGTCTTCCATGCCTTCCTGAGCCAGACTCTTGCCCATGTTCAGGCCGATACCGTAGGAGGCTTTCTGTGCCGGAGTCTTCAGCTCGACGCTGCTGGTCTGAGCGTCGCAGCCCGCCAGGACCAGGCCAACCAGGGCAACCGCAGCCGCCAAACGATGCTGTTTCATGCTAGTTCCTTGTTCATGCGCCATAAGGGCAATCAGGTAAAGCCGCGAGCTTAGCAGGCGGCCGTGACCAATGGCTACCGGCATGAGAGCAGGGAATGTCCGATAAGTTCACGGATATTTCCGATCAATTGAAGGTGTCATTGTCCCTACGTACGTCAGATTCGAGCTGCCCGTGCACCTCCGGCATGGCCAAAGGCCTGCACACTCACGGATACAGGCCATCCCGGTACTGCCCTGCGACTTCACGCATCACCTCGCATACCCATTGTCCAGGCACACCCTGGGGCAACGCGGCATTACGACAGATACCCACCGAACCACCAGGCTCGCGTACACCGAGATCGAGCTCGACCAGCTCGCCACGCCCCAGGTCGATCAAGACCGCGTCACGCGGCGCCACCCAGACCGCATCGCTGCCGAGCAGGTAACGACGGCTCAAGGCCAAGGACAAGGTCTCCAGGCGCTGGGCTGGCATCTGGATCGCGCACTGCACGAACAAGCTGTCGGCGTGCTGGCGGATGGTCGTGCCCTGGGGCGGCAGGACCAGCGGGTAGTCGCCAACCCGCGCGCGTTCGACGGGGTGGCGCGCCAGCAAAGGATGGCCGGGCCGTACCACCAAACTCATCGACTCGCTGTACAAATGCTCGAAGGACAACCCCTGAATCTGGGGGCTGTCGGTCATACGCCCTACGACCAGCTCCAGCTCACCCAGACGCAACTGCCCAAGCAGCTGAGCACTGGCACCAGTCACCACTTCGATCACCAATGCCGAATGCCGCTGGTGTAGCCGGCAAAGCACCTCCGGCATGAGCAGGCTCTCGACCGTCGATAACACACCGATGCGCACCTGCGACGGCGCCCGCGCCTCGCCGCGCACACTTCCCACGCCTTCACGTAGAGCGTGGACGCTGGGCCCGGCGTAACGCATGAACAAGGTGCCAGCGGCGGTCAGTTCGGCGCCTTGCCGGGTGCGCTCGAACAGGCGGGTTTCGAGCAGCTCTTCGAGCTCGCGCAACGTCTTGGATATCGCCGGCTGGCTGATCGCCAATACATCGGCAGCCCTGGCCAGGCTACCCTGGCGGGCAATCTCCAGAAAACACAACAGATGGCGGTACTTGATGCGGGTATCGAGGTTCATGCCCGGCAGCTTGCAGCTTCGGGCCTCGCGCTTCAAGCACCTGTTCGCCCTCCCTGGCAAGCGGTGGCGCATGTATCGTCCGTAGGGCTATTCTGGCGACTCTTTGCCATTGTGATCCTAGCCTTGCCCATGTCCCAAGTGATCTTCAAGACCCCGGCCCAACTCGACCTCATGCGCCGGGCAGGTCAACTGCTGGCCCAGGTGTTCGCTGACCTGGACAGCTTCATTCGCCCTGGCGTGACCACCCTGCAGATCAACGACCGCGCCGAGGCCTTCATCGTCCAGACGCTCAAAGCGCGGCCGGCGAGCAAGGGGCAGTACGGCTTTCCCTATGCGCTGAACACCTCCGTGGACCATGTGGTGTGCCATGGCATGCCAAAGGCCGATGAGGTGCTTAGGGTGGGGTCGATCATCAACGTCGACATCACCCTGGAACAGGGCGGCTATATTGCCGACTCATCGAAAATGTACTGTCTCGGCCAGGTCAGCGATGACGCCCGGCGCCTGGTGGATACCACCTATGCGGCGCTCTGGAAAGGCATCGCCCAGGTACGCCCCGGCGCAACCCTCGGCGATATCGGCCATGCCATCCAGGTTCATGCCGAGGCGGCAGGCTACAGCGTGGTCCGGGAGTACTGCGGCCATGGTATCGGCCAGCAAATGCACGAAGGCCCTGAAGTGCTGCACTTCGGCCAGCCGGGCATGGGCATGAAACTCAAGCCAGGCATGGTCTTTACCATCGAACCGATGATCAACCAAGGTGGGCGCGGTACGCGTACATTGCGCGATGGCTGGACCGTGATTACCCGCGATCATTCGCTGTCGGCCCAGTGGGAACATACCGTGGCCGTGACAGAGACTGGCGTGGAAGTGCTGACGCTGCGCGAGGAAGAAAAGGCCTGGGCAACCGCGATGGCTTGACCGGGAAGGGGCGTAAGGGGCGCCCCAATCACGATGCCGAGCGCCAACGCTCGCGAAGCCTGGATGAGAAGAGCAGAAACAAAAAAAGCGACCCTAAGGTCGCTTTTTTTGTGGCTTCCGGGTGTTCAGTGGGCCCTGGAAGCTGGAATATGGCGCAGCGGACGGGACTCGAACCCGCGACCCCCGGCGTGACAGGCCGGTATTCTAACCGACTGAACTACCGCTGCGCTAAACATCGAGAAGTGGTGGGTGATGACGGGATCGAACCGCCGACCCTCTGCTTGTAAGGCAGATGCTCTCCCGGCTGAGCTAATCACCCAACGTCTCGGTGTGGCGCGCATTCTACGGAGGACCTGCCACCCTGGCAAGCACTTTTTTAAAAAAATTTTTCAGATCTTTCAAAGACCTAGCACAACCAGGCTTTTCCTTATGAATAAGTGTCTGGTGGCCCTCTGACAGGGTTGGCCTGTGACCGCCCCTCGGAGAATAATGCCCGCCTTATGCATTAAGGAGAGATTCCCCCTCATGTGGTTCAAGAACCTGCTGACCTACCGCCTGACCCAGGACATCCCGTTCGAACCCGAGGCGCTGGAAGCCGCCTTGGCCAGCAAGCCGGCCCGCCCTTGTGCCAGCCAGGAGCTGACCACCTACGGTTTCGTCGCCCCATTCGGCAAGGGCGAGGATGCTCCTCTGGTGCACGTCAGCGGTGACTTCCTGCTGATCGCCGCGCGCAAGGAAGAGCGCATCCTGCCAAGCAGCGTGGTCAACGATGCGGTCAAGGAAAAGATCGAGGAGATCGAGACCGAACAGATGCGCAAGGTCTACAAGAAGGAGCGCGACCAGATCAAGGACGACATCATCCAATCGTTCCTGCCCCGTGCCTTCATCCGCCGTTCGATGATCTTCGCCGCCATCGCCCCGCGCCTAGGCCTGATCCTGGTCAATTCGGCCAGCGCCAAGCGCGCTGAAGACCTGCTGTCGACCCTGCGTGAAGTCATGGGTTCGCTGCCGGTGCGTCCGGTCACCGTGAAGATCGCCCCGAGCGCGACCATGACCGACTGGGTCAAGTCTCAAGCACCTGCACCAGACTTCTTCGTCCTGGACGAGTGCGAGCTGCGCGATACCCACGAGGACGGCGGCATCGTTCGTTGCAAGCGTCAGGATCTGGCCAGCGAAGAGATCCAGCTCCATCTGGGCACCGGCAAGGTAGTCACCCAGTTGGCCTTGGCCTGGCAGGACAAGCTGTCGTTCGTGCTCGACGACAAGACCGTGATCAAGCGCCTGAAATTCGAGGAGTTGCTGCAAGAGCAAGCCGAGCAGGATGGCGGGGAAGAAGCTCAGCAACAGTTCGATGCCAGCTTCACCCTGATGATGATGACCTTCACCGAGTTCCTGCCGGCGCTGTTCGAAGCCCTGGGTGGCGAGGAGATCCCGCAGGGGGTCTAAGAGCGGTCACAAGCTGCAAGAAGAAAGTCAAAAGCGACAGCGCGGTGCGGCCAGCACCGTGCTGCTTCACTTAAGGCTTGGAGCTTGAAGCTGCGACACCGTGAGTCCGTCGGACTTGCCCTGTTTTCTGGAAATGGGCAGTATAGTGCGCACTGTGAGGACGACCTCACGACGCTCTGCGTGATCATTCAGGGGGACGGCCCCATCCTTAACAACGATGGAGACCCACCATGTCCTGGATCATCCTGTTCTTCGCTGGCCTGTTCGAAGTCGGCTGGGCCGTAGGCCTGAAGTACACCGACGGTTTCACCCGTCCACTCCCCACCGCACTGACTGTTGCCGCCATGGCCGTGAGCTTGGGCCTGCTGGGTCTGGCCATGAAGGAGCTGCCGCTGGGCACGGCGTATGCCGTATGGACCGGCGTCGGCGCCGTCGGCACCGTCATCGCTGGCATCATCCTGTTCGGCGAATCCATGGCGATCATGCGCCTAATCAGTGTTGCACTGATCATCGCTGGCCTGATCGGCCTGAAGGTCAGCACTAGCTGACCTTGCGCCCTCATCACTCAACGCACATCGCCACGCAGGGCACTGACCTTCTCGCGTAGTGCATTGGGCTGCGCCGCCTCCACCGGGATGGCGGCGCCAGCCACCAACGTCACCCTCGACCAAAGACGCTTGAAAAAGCCCTTGTTCGGATCGCGGCTGAAGAAGCTGCCCCAGAGCCCTTGCAAGGCCAGCGGAATCACCGGCACGGGTGTTTCCTGCAGGATGCGGCTCACCCCTCCCTTGAATACATCTATCTCGCCATCGGCGCTCAGCTTTCCTTCAGGGAAGATGCAGACCAGTTCGCCATCGGCCAGGTACTCGGCAATTCGCGCAAAGGCGCGCTCATAGGTGGCCTCGTCTTCGCTGCGTCCGGCGATGGGGATGGCCCCGGCGGTGCGGAACACGAAATTGAGCACCGGGAGGTTATAGATCTTGTAGTACATGACAAAGCGTATCGGCCTGCGAATGGCGCCGCCGATGAGCAGTGCATCGACGAAAGACACATGGTTGCACACCAGCAACGCCGGGCCCTCATCGGGGATGCACTGCAGGTCCCGATGTTCGACGCGGTACATGGAGTGGCTGAGCAGCCAGATCAGGAAACGCATGGTGAATTCGGGCACGATGCGGAAGATATAGGCGTTGACCGCGACGTTGAGCAACGACACCACCAGAAACAGCTGAGGGATACTCAGTTTTGCCACGCTCAACAGCACGATGGTGATGATCGCCGAGACCACCATGAACAGCGCATTTAGGATGTTGTTGGCAGCGATCACCCGGGCCCGCTGGTCTTCGGGCGTACGCGCCTGGATCAAGGCGTACAGCGGCACGATATAGAAGCCACCGAACACCCCCAGGCCCACGATCGAAAGCAGGATCCACCAAGCCTGGCCCATGCCAAGCAGCGCCAGCCAGTCATGGGGCACCTCCCCTGCCGGCACATCGCCCGAGTGCCACCACCACAGCAGGCCGAAAAGGGTCAGGCCGAAGGAGCCGAACGGCACCAGGCCGATCTCCACCTTGCGCCCGCTCAAACGCTCACAGAGCAGCGACCCCAAGGCGATACCCACCGAGAACAACGTCAGCACCAGCGTCACCACGGTCTCATCGCCGTGCAACCAGTCCTTCGCATAGGCCGGGATCTGGGTCAGGTAAATGGCACCGACGAACCAGAACCAGGAGTTGCCGACGATCGAGCGCGACACCGCTGGCGTTTGCCCCAGCCCCAGGCGCAAGGTGGCCCAGGATTGCTTGAAGATGTTCCAGTCCAGCTTCATCTGCGGGGCAGCGGCGGCCGCCCGAGGGATCCAGCGGCTGGCCAGGTAGCCGAGCACCGCGGTGCCGACCACTCCCCCTGCGACCACAGCAGCATAACTGCCAGAGGACATCATCACCCCAGCCCCGATGGTTCCGGCCAGGATCGCCAGGAAGGTGCCCATTTCCACCAGGCCATTTCCGCCGACCAGTTCCTCTTCACGCAAAGCCTGGGGCAGGATCGAGTACTTCACCGGGCCGAACAGCGCCGAATGGGTGCCCATCGCGAACAACGCCAGCAACATCAGGTGCAGGTGTCCGGTGACAAATCCGGTCGCGCCAATGGCCATGATGACGATCTCTGCCAACTTGATCGCGCGGATCAACGCATCCTTGGCGAACTTCTCGCCGAACTGCCCGGCCAGTGCCGAGAACAGAAAGAACGGCAGGATGAACAGCAGCGCGCAGAGATTGACCCAAATCGAGCGATCGCCCTCCAGGCTGAGCTTGTACAAGATCGCCAGGATCAGCGACTGTTTGAACAGATTGTCGTTGAAGGCACCCAACGACTGGGTAATGAAGAACGGCAGAAAACGCCGCTTGCCGAGCAGGGTGAATTGCGAGGGGTGACTCATCGTCCGTGTACCTGATTGGGCTTTTTCATTGGAGGCACGCACAGCGCGAGAAGCCACAAATCTGCATGGGAATGGGGCTCGCTGGCAACCGGAAGAATGCGTGCGGCTATTTGCGACCGCCACGCCCTCCTCCACCGGACACACGACAAACCGTGTGCCTGTCCTTATGCTTGGCCACTGGCACTACTCGACAACAAGGATGTCCGATGCTCGCCGCCCTCCATCGCTACCCCACCCCTGTGCGCCTGCTGCTTGCGATCACGTTCGCACTGACCTTGGCCCGGGCGATCACCCTGCCTTACCTGGTGGTTTACCTGGCGGACAACTTCCAGTTGCCGGTCAGCCACATCGGGCTGCTGATCGGCGGCGCGCTGATCCTGGCGTCATTGCTGAGCCTGTATGGCGGACATCTGGTCGACACCCTGAGCAACTATGCCCTGCTGATCGGCGCCATGCTGACGTTCGCCCTGGCCTTCGTCGGCGCCATCGCCAGCCGCTGGGCCGCATTGTTCTTCCTGTGCCTGGTGCTGATCAACCTGGCCCTGGCGGTGGTCGACATCGCCGCCAAGGCAGGCTTTTGCACATTACTGCCAGTGTCCGAGCGGGCCGAGGTATTCGCCATAAAGTACACCTTGAGCAACATCGCCTATGCAGCAGGCCCTCTGCTCGGGGTGGCCCTGCTCGAGCTGAATGATCACCTGCCTTTTGTAGTGTCCGCAGCGATCGGCTTGGGCATGGCCCTTTTGTACCAGCGCCTGGGCGAGCGACAACTGAAGATAAGCGAGCCACGCCAGCCCGGCGCCGGCTTTGCCCAGGTCGGTCTGCAACTGGCGCGGGACCGTCGGCTGGTGTGTTTCACCCTAGGCGGCGTGCTCAGTGCCGTGGTGTTCGGGCAGTTCACCGCCTACCTCTCCCAATACCTGGTGGTCACCGCCAGCGCCAGCGAGGCAGCGAGGTTGGTGGGGTACCTTGTGACCACCAACGCCACCACGGTGATCGCACTGCAGTACCTGGTGGGCCGCCGCATCGACCGCCAGCGCCTGATGCCTTGGCTGATGGCCGGCATGACACTGTTCGTTCTCGGTCTGCTGGGCTTTTCCCTGGCAGGCTCGGTCATGGCCTGGTGCCTGGCGATGCTGGTGTTCACCTTGGGCGAGATCATCGTGATTCCGGCCGAATACATGTTCATCGACCTGATCGCGCCGGAGCACCTGCGCGGGGTCTATTATGGCGCGCAGAACCTCTCCAACCTCGGCGCGGCCCTGGGACCTGTGCTCGTCGGATTCGCCCTGGGGCTGATGGTGCCGGTGGCGATCTTCTACCTGCTGGTGTTGTCGGTGATACTGGCGGCAGGGTTCTATTACCTGGGGACAAGGGGTGCGATGGAGCGGCCATGACGCCTTAATACGCCCCCTGCTGCGCCAAGCCGGCGCCGACAGGGTCGTGACAAAGCCCAGGCCTGCGGCGTCCTGCCACTGCGACCATCGTCTGCGCTGACGAACCCCAGACTGCGTGCCAGACTGATTGATCGAGACCGCGTTTCCTTTTTTGCTCCGGAGTTTGCATGTCGTTGTCCAGTGGGCTGATCGCCGTGGTCGCCCTGGCCTATATGGCCATCATGTTCGCCATCGCCTTCTATGGCGACCGTCGCAGCACGCCATTGCCGCCACGCCTGCGCGCCTGGGTGTACAGCCTGTCGCTGGCGGTGTACTGCACAAGCTGGACCTTCTTCGGCGCGGTCGGCCAGGCTGCCGAACAGCTCTGGGCGTTCCTGCCCATCTATCTGGGGCCTGTGCTGCTGCTGGTCTTCGCGCCCTGGGTGGTGCAGAAGATGGTGCTGATCAGCAAGCAAGAGAACATTACCTCGATTGCCGACTTCATCGCTGCACGTTACGGCAAGTCGCAGTCGCTGGCGGTGGTGGTGGCGCTGATCTGCCTGGTCGGCGTGCTGCCTTACATCGCCTTGCAGCTCAAGGGCATCGTGCTCGGTGTCAATCTGCTGATCGGTGCCAACGCCGACGCCACTGGCCCCCGAGTGCAGGACACCGCACTGGTGATTTCGCTGGTGCTGGCATTGTTCGCCATCGTCTTCGGCACGCGCAGCCTTGACGTCACCGAACACCACCGGGGGATGGTCCTGGCGATTGCCTTCGAATCTCTGGTCAAGCTGCTGGCCTTCCTCGCCGTTGGCGCGTTCGTCGTGTTCAATCTGTACGACGGCTTCGATGATCTGTTCACTCAGGCGCGACAGTCGGTGCATCTGGAAACCTACTGGCAGGAAACCGTCAACTGGCCTTCGATGGTGGTGCAGACTGCCGTGGCGATGATGGCCATCATCTGCCTACCCCGCCAGTTCCATGTCACTGTGGTGGAAAACATCGAGCCCCAGGACATGCGCATGGCCCGCTGGGTGTTCCCCCTGTACCTAGCCCTGGCCGCGCTGTTCGTGGTACCGATCGCCCTGGCCGGGCAGATGTTGCTGCCAGGCACGGTGATCTCCGACTCCTTCGTCATCAGCCTGCCCTTGGCCGAGGCCCACCCGAGCCTGGCATTGCTGGCGTTCATCGGCGGTGCATCGGCCGCCACCGGCATGGTCATCGTCGAGGCGGTGGCCTTGTCGACCATGGTATCCAACGACATGCTGTTGCCGTGGCTGCTGCGTCGCAAGAACGCCGAACGGCCGTTCGAGGCGTTCCGCCACTGGATGCTCTCGGTGCGCCGAGTGACCATCGTCGCCATTCTCCTGCTGGCCTATGTCAGCTACCGTCTGCTGGGTTCCACCGCGAGCCTGGCGACCATCGGCCAGATCGCCTTCGCCGCCGTAACCCAATTGACGCCAGCCATGCTGGGGGCGCTGTATTGGAAGCAGGCCAACCGCCGCGGCGTATTCGCAGGCCTCGCGGCCGGGATATTCCTATGGTTCTACACCTTGGTGCTGCCGATCGCCGCCCACAGCCTGGGATGGTCGCTGCAACTGTTCCCCGGCCTTGCCTGGCTGCACGGCAACCCGCTGAAACTGCCGATCACCCCACTGACCCAGGGTGTGGTGCTGTCCCTGGCGGGTAATTTCATCCTGTTCGCCTGGGTCTCGATCCTGTCGCGCACACGCGTCTCGGAGCACTGGCAGGCAGGCCGCTTCATCGGTCAACAGAGCAGCGCCAGGCCCAGCAACCGGTCGCTGCTGGCGGTACAGATCGACGATCTGCTCAAGCTGGCTGCGCGCTTTGTGGGCGAAGAGCGGGCGCGACAGAGCTTCATTCGTTTCGCCTATCGCCAGGGCAAGGGCTTCAACCCCAACCAGAACGCCGACGGCGACTGGATCGAGCACACCGAGCGGCTGTTGGCGGGTGTGCTTGGCACCTCTTCGACCCGCGCAGTGGTCAAGGCGGCCATCGAAGGCCGCGAGATGCAGCTTGAAGACGTGGTGCGCATCGCCGACGAAGCCAGCGAGGTGCTGCAGTTCAACCGCGCCCTGCTGCAAGGCGCCATCGAGAACATCAACCAGGGCATCAGCGTGGTGGACCAGAACCTGCACTTGGTGGCCTGGAACCGCCGCTACCTGGAGTTGTTCAACTACCCCGACGGGCTGATCAGCGTGGGACGGCCAATCGCCGACATCATCCGCTACAACGCCGAACGCGGCCTGTGCGGCCCTGGCGAGGCGCAGGTGCATGTCGCACGCCGTCTGCACTGGATGCGCCAGGGCCGAGCACACACCTCCGAGCGGTTGTTCCCCAATGGCCGGGTCATCGAGTTGATCGGCAACCCCATGCCAGGCGGGGGCTTTGTCATGAGCTTCACCGACATCACGCCCTTCCGCGAAGCCGAACAGGCGCTCAAGGATGCCAACGAAAGCCTGGAGCAACGGGTAGCCGAACGGACCCAAGAACTCTCCCAGCTCAACCAGGCGTTAACGGAAGCCAAGAGCCGTGCCGAAGCGGTCAGTCAGTCCAAGACCCGCTTCCTGGCCGCGGTCAGCCATGACCTGATGCAGCCGCTCAATGCTGCGCGGCTGTTCTCCGCCGCCCTGTCGCAACAGGCTGAAGGCATGAACGAAGAGGCCCGGCAACTGGTGCAGCACATGGACAGCTCTCTGCGCTCGGCGGAGGAACTGATCAGCGACCTTCTGGACATCTCACGGCTGGAAAACGGCAAGATCACGCCCGATCCCAAGCCGTTCGCCCTCAACGAACTGTTCGATACCCTGGGTACCGAATTCAAGGTGCTGGCGGCGGAGAAGGGGTTGGAGTTCCGCCTGCGGGGCAGCCGGCTGCGGGTCGAGAGCGACATGAAACTACTGCGACGGGTCTTGCAGAACTTCCTGACCAACGCCCTACGATACGGCAAGAGTCCGCTGCTGCTCGGCGTGCGCCGCCAGGGCGAGCGCCTGTGGCTGGAGGTCTGGGATCGAGGCCCGGGTATCGCCGACGACAAGTTGCAGGTGATCTTTCAAGAATTCAAGCGCCTGGACAGCCACCAGACCCGCGCTGAAAAAGGCCTGGGCCTGGGCCTGGCAATCGCCGATGGCCTGTGCCGGGTCCTGGGGCATCCACTGCAAGTGCGCTCCTGGCCAGGCAAGGGCAGTGTCTTCAGGGTCAGCGTGCCGATCGCCCGGGCCCCGGCGCCCGAGACCCGCGCGCCCGTGGAACAGGTCAGCCAGCCCCTGGCCGGCTTGCAGGTGCTGTGCGTGGACAACGAAGACAGCATTCTCCTGGGCATGAACAGCCTGCTCAGCCGCTGGGGCTGCCAGGTCTGGACAGCGCGCAACCGCGAGGAATGCGAAGCGTTGCTGGCCCAAGGCATGCGCCCGCACCTGGCGCTGGTGGATTTCCACTTGGACGATGGCGAGACCGGTACCGAGCTGATGGCCTGGCTACGCACCCGCCTGGGCGAGCCGGTGCCTGGCGTGGTGATCAGCGCGGACGGGCGCAACGAAACCATCGCCATGGTGCACGCCGCCGGCCTCGATTACCTGGCCAAACCAGTCAAGCCGGCGGCCTTGCGCGCCTTGCTCAATCGCCATCTGAGCCTGGTTCAGTAAGCGCTTCGCCAGCCGGCACGCCCTCGGCAAGCGCCCGCTCGAGCAATTCGCCCGGCAGACTTTTGCTGGCCCGGGCGCCAAGCAGCTTGAGTTGCTCGCTGCGGCTGACCAGGTTGCCGCGACCTTCGCACAGTTTGTTGCGCGCAGCGGCATAGGCCTTGTCCACCTGCTGCAGGCGACTGCCCAGCTCGTCCAGGTCCTGGATGAACAAGACGAACTTGTCGTACAGCCACCCGGCTCGCTCGGCGATTTCCCGCGCATTCTGGCTCTGGCGCTCCTGCTTCCACAGGCTGTCTATGACCCGCAAAGTCGCCAGCAAGGTGGTCGGGCTGACAATCACGATCTGCCGATCGAAGGCTTCCTGGAACAGGTTGGGCTCGGCCTGCAAGGCTGCCGAGAACGCCGCTTCTATGGGCACGAACAGCAGGACGAAATCCAGGCTGTGCAAACCGTCCAAACGATTGTAATCCTTGCTCGATAGCCCTTTGACATGACTGCGCAGGGATTGAACGTGCTGCTTGAGGGCAGCCTGGGCGCGTTCGGCATCGGTGTCAGCCACAAACTGTTGGTAGGCCGTGAGGCTGACTTTGGCATCGACCACGACCTGTTTGTTGCCTGGCAGCATGATCAGCACGTCGGGCTGGTAACGCTCCCCGTCGGCACTCTTGAGGCTGACCTGGGTTTGGTACTCCCGCCCCTTCTCCAGCCCCGCATGCTCCAGCACCCGCTCGAGAATCAGCTCCCCCCAGTTGCCCTGGGTCTTCTGGCCCTTCAAGGCTTGAGTCAGGTTCGTGGCTTCATCCGACAGGCGCAAGTTGAGCTGCTGTAGGCGCTCGAGCTCCTTGCCCAGGGAAAAGCGCTCGCGCGCCTCTTGCTGGTAGCTTTCCTCAACGCGCTTCTCAAACGCCTGGATGCGTTCCTTGAGTGGGTCGAGCAATTGGCCCAGGTGCTGCTGGCTGGTCTGGGTGAAACGTTGTTCACGCTCATCGAAGATTTTGGTAGCCATCTCGGCGAACTGGGCACGCAAGGTATCGCGCGCCTCCTGCAGGTCTTCGAGACGCTGTTGGTGGCTTTCCTGCTGTTCCCGCAGCTCTGCCTCCAGGCGTGCGGCCTGGGCCTCCAGGCGACGCTGCTCGGCTTCACGATTGGCCCGCTCGAGCTGCCAGGCGTGGGCGGCATCACGGGCGTTGTCGCGATCGATCTGCAATAACTCGAGTTCTCGGGCCTGGGCCGCCAAGGTGGTCTGCTTGACCACGTTCGCCTCGCTCAAGTCGCTGATCTCATCACGGCAAGCCTCCAGTTGCGCTTGCAGACCTTCGTGGGCAAGTTGGGCGCTGGATAGGCGCTCTTGCACCAACGCCAGTTCCGATTGCCTGGCCGACAGTTGTCGCTGCAACTGCAATGCCCAACCCAGGCAAGGGACGGCTGCGGCGACGAGGCCCAGCAGGATACTGGCAAGATCCACTGCCATAGCGACTCCAATCGATGTTCGACAATGCCGTGAGCTTACCAGTTGATGCTTTGGGTGGCTTTACCGCTCCTGCCACAAGGGTAAAGCCTGCTCCATCGCGGGCGTAGCATGACTCTCCTGCGATAGGCACTCAAACCGGAAGCAGCTGTCGGAGCAACCGCCGCGCCTCTTGCGACCCCTGCCCTGCCGCCAACTCCAACCAATAACGGGCCTGCTCCGGCTCGCTGGCCTGACATAGGCGACCATATTCGAGTTGCGCACGACGATCGCCCGCGCGCGCAGCCTGGCGCAACAGGTCATGACCGATGCGCCGGTCGCGGGCATTGCCGCACTCCCGGCAAAGCATCTGCCCCAGGCGGCTCTGGGCCACTACCACGCCCTGGCGCGCGGGTTGCTTCAACAGGCGGCCGGCCAGGTGCTTGACGTGCGTCTTGTCCCCCAGGCGTGGACTGTCGAGCAGCCACAGGGCGACTTTCAAGGAAAAGCGCTTGGAATAAGGCTCTGACGAAGAGACAGGGGGACTGGCGAGGTGTTTACCGCGAAACTTCATGACCAACAGCGAAGGCAACTCGAGAGGCGCGCCACTGTACTCTTTTTTTATTCGGATGACCCGGTGCTTTTGAGGCGAAGTAAAAAAAATTTCTACGATCTTTTCTTGACGTTTTTTGAAGCCATGGTAGCACTACTGGGCTGCCTCATGATTGTCGGACAATTCGAAAAACAGCTGGCACGCCCGTCCTAGAGCAAGCGCTCGGGACAATCCACAGAAGCTGTGGATAACTCGGTGGACAACCCCCCCGACGTGGCCGCAAAGCCCCATGAAATGGGGCTTTTGGTCAAACTGTCGATTTTTTCACCAGCAAAAATTAGTGTTTTTTTTCATTGACTTAAGCGCACAGTCAAGTCATTGGCGAGGCTCCCGTAGGCTGTTGCCAAGTTGTTACAAGTCGTTGTCAGTGTGTGCACAAGTGAGCGATTTACAGCCATTTGGATGCCACCGGTGTAGGCATCGTCCCCACGGCCGGTCTGCGCCCCACTTCACAGTCAGTCAATTAAACGCCATACTGCTCGGCTCGCCTGGTAAAACACGAAATCGCTTGCCAGGTACAGATGTTTAGGGTAGGGTGCTCACCGTTAGTACCCAGCTGAAAGTCAATTCTGGCCAACAGTGTCCTTGCAGTGCCTCGCTCGACCCAACGAGTAGCCATTGCTGAAACCAGGACCGGCCCTTTCGATGATTCCCAGGCAGCCCCGCTGCTCCATCACGAATCACGTAACAGATTGATCGGGATTTTTCACCCAGAGGCCTCGAACCTTGGCCCTGGCGTGCCTTGCCCGCCTTCTGATGTACCTACCAGTCAGCCCAGCGCCCACATTTGCTTGCGCCTCCTCTGGCTGCCCTGTTCCAGTCAGGTTCTTCGTCCCTTAATAAAGGCGTCACTGGAACGTTTCTAAGATGCACGGATCGAACCCCGTGTTAAATGCAGGAACATCCAAACAATATGAATACTCATCATCAGATCCAATCCGCCATCGGCACCCTGTCCCAGGCCTTCGCCCCCTTGAAGTGCCTCATCGTCGCACCTCGCAAGGGCAGCTTCAGTTTCACTCTGGTCGACGAGCATGGCGTCGCATGCCATACCGAACGCCTGTACCCTGAGCAGTACAACCGCAGCGCGCCGCTGCAGGCCATCATCGAGCGCACTCGCCAGTCGTTGGCCGCGTGAACGACATATACCCATGTATTCACACGCTCGGTAACCCCTTCGCTTGCCAGCCTGATCGTTCTTGGCGTAATTGCTACAAGGCATATACGCCGAGGCGTCCGGCAGCAATCGATTTAAAAACAGCCCTTTACACCACGATTATCACACTACACTTCAACTCGAGCGGTGCGAGCCGCTTCCGGCGGGCCTGATCAATTCACCAGCTGCCAAGCTCCAGCGCCCGTCGGCCCTTAACTGATCGAGGGCATCATGGGCATCGCAGCGAAAGAGTTGTGTCAGTATGTGATCCGACCGACCCTGATCTACCTGGATCGTCATTGCGAAAGCGCCGAAGCCTTGCTGCTGGGCGTGGCCGCTAGCCAGTCGGCACTCGGCTCGGCATTGCACGACAGGCGTGGTCACGGCCTCTACCGAATCGGCGAAACTCGACATCAGGCCCTCTGGGACGACTACCTGGCACGCGATCCGGATCTGGCGAGCCTGGTCCGCGGCCTGGCCAGCCAGCATGCATTCCTTCGCGGTCCTCATCTAGAACTTGCAGTCAACCTGCGTTATTCCACCGCAATCGCCTGGATGCTCATCGAAGAGCAGGCCCCTCGATTGCCAGCTGCCGATGACCTGTTGGGACTGGCGCGCATCTGGCGCCAAATCTTCCACCCCCAAGGGCGCCTGCGCGATTTCACCCACGCTTGGCATCTTTGTGTGAACCCCATTCTTTCGGAAGCATCTTAAGAGGTGCCTTACAAATTAACCGGAAAAAAGGGAATTTTGGTCGGATTGTCCTACAAAACTACACGAACTGCTGCGATTGAGCCTATAGCGCAGCAC
Source organism: Pseudomonas sp. CK-NBRI-02 (assembly GCF_008124495.1). NCBI lineage: Bacteria > Pseudomonadati > Pseudomonadota > Gammaproteobacteria > Pseudomonadales > Pseudomonadaceae > Pseudomonas > Pseudomonas sp. CK-NBRI-02. The sequence goes on from NZ_VSJH01000006.1 coordinate 421,439, forward strand.
GTAAATTGTTGGTAGCTTTTCGCCCCGGAGAACCCAAGGAGTTTCACAATAATGAAAAAAGCAATGCTCAAAACCTCCCTCGGTGTAGCTGTCGCCCTCGCATCCAGCCAACTGTTCGCAGCAGGTTTCGCCCTCAACGAACAAAGCGTCAGCGGTATGGGGACAGGTTTCGCAGGGCGTTCGTCTTCTGCCGAAGATGCCAGCACTGTCTATGGCAACCCTGCCGGCATGTCGCGCCTGAAGCGTGAACAAGTTACCGTCGGCGGTGCTGCCGTCATCGCCAAGACCGATATCTCGGGTCGCGGAAGTAACTACGGGGGTGAGACTGACGGTGACATGGTGCCAACCGTCGGCGTACCAATGGGTTACTACGTCAAGCCGATCGATGACCACTGGAGCGTAGGCTTCGGTGTGTATGTACCCTTCGGCCTGATCACCGACTACGGTGGAGATGATGCCGCACGTTACTGGGGCAAGAAGAGCAAAGTCGAGGTCGTAACATTCCAGCCGACCGTCAGCTATGCATTCAACGACAAGGTGTCGATTGGCTTTGGCCCGACCATCAACCGCATCAAGGGTGAACTGGGTTCGAACCTCAGCAGCCAGGCCTTTGCTGGCCCGGGCTCTCGCGATGGCGAAGTCAAGATCAAGGGCGACGATACCGCCGTGGGCTACAACATCGGTGTACTGGTACAGGCCACTGATCGCACCCGCCTGGGCCTGACCTACCATTCGATGGTCGACTACAAGCTCGAAGGCAACACCCGCGTTTCATACCCTCTGCCCATCGGCCTGAGCGGCAAGTTCGACGCCAGTCTGAAGATCAAGACCCCTGAGTCGGTAGATTTCTCGATTACTCACGAACTGGATGACAACTGGACGCTGTATGCCGGTAGCACCTGGACTCGTTGGAGCCGTCTGGAAAACATTACCGTCGAGAACGAGGCTCCCGCAGGCTATCCGCTCAAGACCATCACCGAAGAGCAGAACTGGCACGACACCTGGGCCCACGCCATTGGCGCAGCCTACAAGGTGAACAAGGAGTGGACCCTGCGCGCAGGCTTCTCCGTCGACCAGTCGCCAACCAACAACCACGACCGTTCGCCACGTATCCCGACTGGCGATCGCAAGGCGGTCAGCTTCGGTGCTGGCTGGAGCCCGAACGACGACATGACCATCGACGTGGCTTACTCCTACCTGTGGGAAGAAGACACCAAGGTCAACAATCGTCCGGACTCCCTGCAGGAAGGCGCTTTGAAGGGCAGCTACCAGGCCAAGTACGAAAACAGCGCTCACGGCATCGGTGCATCCCTCACCTACCGCTTCTGAGTTGCACCCGCTACATGAAGAAACCGCCCTCGTGGCGGTTTTTTCATGCCTGTACCAACCAAGGCTCGGCCAACGTGGGATCAACGACCCCACGCGCACTGAACATCATGGCTGGGAAGCGATGGCTTTTTCGATCGCTGCCTGGAAGGCGGGGTCGTCAGGCTTGGTCAGGCTGGAGAAGTTGGCGATCACCTTGCCCTGGCGATCGATCACGTATTTGTAGAAATTCCATTTCGGCGCACTGCTCTGACGCGCCAACTCAACGAACAAGGGCACCGCATCCTTGCCACGCACAGCCTGGGCCTTGGTCATGGTGAAGGTCACGCCATAGTTGGCGTAGCACACCTTGGCGGTCTTCTCACTGTCGGCATCTTCCTGCTTGAAGTCGTTCGAAGGCACGCCGAGCATTTCCAGGCCCTTTTCGTGGTAAGCCTTGTAGGTCGATTCCAAGCCCTCGAACTGCGGGGCAAAACCGCAATAGCTGGCGGTATTGACCACCACCAGCGGTTTGCCGGCAAAGCGCTCGCACAAATCGATCTGCTCCTTGCCACGCAGTTCGGGCAGGCTACCTTGCAGCAAGGCGGGGCAATCGGCCGCCCAACTGGACGAAGCGGCGGCAAGAACCAGTAACGAAAGGGTAAACCTGCGTAAAGACATCGTACGGCACTCCTGCAAGATGAAAATCCGTTACCTGCAGGGTAGCGCCTAACAAACACCCATGCCCAACTGCATCAACGCCAGACCACCCTCATGCCAGCCCCACCACGCCAGCGCCAGCAGCACGAGCGCGCCCGCTGCCAGCAACCCACGCGTCAGGGAGCGGTTCATGCCGGCTGGGCCTGCAGGCGTGCCACAGGACGCTCGCGCACGGGCCAGTTCAAGGCAGCGGCCAACACGCTCAACAGAATCGAGATCTGCCAGACCAGCTCGTAGCTGCCGGTACGGTCGTACACCACGCCGCCCAGCCAACCACCGAGGAAGGCGCCCAACTGATGGAACAGGAAGACGATGCCACCGAGCATGGACAGGTTACGTACACCGAACACAGTGGCCACGGTGCCATTGGTCAGCGGGACCGTGGACAACCACAAAAGCCCCATGGCGATGCCAAACAGATAAGCACTGACCTGAGTCACCGGCGCCCACAGGAACAACACGATCACCACCGCCCGCAACAGGTACAAGCCCGTGAGCAAACGCGGTTTGGACATGCGCCCGCCCAACCAACCGGCGGTGTAGGTGCCGACGATATTGAACAGCCCGACCAACGCCAGCACGGTGGTGCCGGTGGTCGCCGGCAGATGCTGGTCCACCAGGTAGGCCGGCAGATGTACGCCGATGAACACCACTTGGAAACCGCAGACGAAAAAGCCCAGCGCCAGCAACCAGAACCCTGAATGCGAACACGCCTCGCGCAGCGCCTGGCCGAGTGTCTGCTCGGTACCGTGATTCGGAAGTGGTCGATCACGCAACAGGCCCACGAACGGCACGATCAAGGCCACCAGCAAGCCCAGTACCAGCAAGGCCGCCGACCAACCCAACCACTGGATCAGGCCGAGCGTCCCCGGCAGCATGGCAAATTGGCCGAATGAGCCGGCGGCACTGGCGATACCCATGGCCAAGCTGCGTTTTTCCGCCGGGACCGCGCGTCCCACAACACCGAGAATGACCGAGAAGGATGTGCCAGACAGCCCAATGCCGATCAGCAGACCGGCGCTGAGCGAGAGCGACCAAGCCGAGTCGGCCATGCCCATCAATACCAGCCCAACGGTGTAGAGAATCCCGCCGATGATCACGACCCGCGCGGCGCCCAAGCGGTCAGCCAAGGCTCCGGCAAACGGCTGGGCCAGACCCCAGATAAGGTTCTGCAGGGCGATGGCAAAGGCGAACACTTCCCTCCCCCAGCCGAACTCGGCACTCAAGGGCGCCAGGAACAGGCCAAAGCCATGCCGCACCCCCAGGGACAACGCCAGAATCAGCGCCGCCCCCAACAATACCCACCCGCTGGTTCGCCATACCGAGGTCATCGTCGTTCTCTCCAGCACATCGCAAGGTTCATGCGGGTATATACCCACTTTTAGTTGTAAAACATCAGGCCAGGCGTTCCAGCAGCCCAATCAGCACGTCCCGCTGCCCTTCGCCCAATCGCTCGATCAATTTCCGCTGAGCCTGTTCCCATGCGGGATGCGCAGCGCGCAATAACGCTTCGCCAGCCGCACTCAGGAGCACCAGGCGATTGCGCTGGTCGTCGCCATCGGACAGTTTCACCAGCCCTTCAGCCTCCAGTACGCGCAAGTTGCGCCCTAGGGTGCTGCGATCCAGGCCCATGGCTTCGGCCAAGGTGGTGATGCTTGGCCGATCGAGCCGCTGCAGGTGACGTAGCAGGGAAAACTGCGCGACATTGACCCCGAAGCCGGCAAGGGCTTCGTCGTAGTGCCGGCTCACTCCACGGGCGGCTCGGCGAAGATGGGTACAGATGCATTCACTGGTCAGCATGAATGCGTGTATATACCCGCAACCGAAATGTTGCAATAAATTTCAAAGCTGATGTTATGGCGCCAACCGCCGGCGAATCGGCTCGAACTCAGCCGTAGCCTGGCGCGCCAGCGGATCAGGCTCACCCTTTTCGATCGCCTGCCAGTAGCGCCAGGGCACCTTGGCCGCGCCCAGTTCGTAGTCCATGCCGTCCCAGTTGTCTTCCCGGAAGCTGTAGAAGGCCCAGTGCAGTTGCTGCTTGTCCAAGACAGTGAGGACATCCTCGAGGTATTGCTTGCACCCGGCCAGTCGGCGCATGCAGCCGAACTCCCCCACCACCAGACGAGAGCGGGGAACCCCCACCGCATCCGCCCAATCCAGCGGCTTTTGAAGATAAGCCGCTACCCGTTCACCATCCCATCGTTCACGCTTGCCGCCGAAGGGTGCCGGCCCCGGATAGGGAATCGGCTGCTTGCGCGCCATATTCGGCGCACTGGTAGCCGAATAGGGCTCGTACATATGCACGCTGTAGAGCACTCGCCGATCTGGCAACGCCGTCGGCCAATAGCCGAAGGCATCGGCTGCTGCGTACCAGCCGGCATCGACCATGATCGGGGTGGTCGCATCCACCTCACGAATTGCCGCGACCAGCTCGCGATACAAGGCCGGCAAATCACGCGGGCCGCCCTGCTCACCGGCGTACCACTGCTGCATACGTTGCAGCTCGGCATGCTCGGCCAGGCCGCCATGGCGCTCTGGCGCCGGCTCGTTGATCAAGTTGTAGGCCGCCACGGCGGGGTGATCTTTCAGTTCTTGGGCAAGGTCATGCCAAAAGGTTGCCGCCTGGGTCCAGTAGCGTTTGTCCCGCCAGAGCCGGTCGTCGAACTGGCCTTGGTTGTTTTGTGACCAGCGCATGCCCGGCAACGAAAGCGGGGCGATCACAACCTTCAGTCCCGCGGCGTGGGCGTTGTCCAGCACGGACTTCAACTGCGCCAGGTCTTGGGGCGAAAGCCCCTTGTAGGCGTCAGCATCGCCGAGCAGGAAATCACGCCCCTGAGGCTTCCACTTGTCGTAAGACAACCGTACCCAAGTGGCGCCGTAGCCACTCAATGCCTGGAAGTAGGATCGATCGGGAGGCAAACGGTTGAAACTGTTGCCGCCATGGCGGGGGCTGTTCCAGAAATCGATGAGGTCTGCAGCGTTGGCCGGCAGGCTTGCCAGCGCCAAGAGGCTGGCGAACATCCAGTGGCGCATGCGAGGGCTCCCTGATGCATGGGTCGGCCCGTGAGCATACGCCCGCCTCGCCAGGGAAACCGTTCAGCAACATTGCGGGAAGTTGCATGGTGTCGTTGTGTCAGGCCTTTGCACGCGAAAAGTCCAGCTTTGACAACAGAGACCTCAATGCCCAGACAACGCCAGCCCCAATACCACCGTCAGCTCCAATAGCTCCAACAGGGCTCCGGCGGTGTCCCCTGTTGTCCCGCCCAGGCGCCGGCACATCAGGTGACGAATCCAGAAAAAGACCACGACCGACACCAGCAGCACCCAAAGTACCGTCAAGCCACCGAGCAGCACGCAGACCAGCGCACTGCCAACCAGCGTCCAACCCGCCGCCTGTCTGGGCAGGTGATCGGCCAGCGCTTGTCCAAGCCCTCCCGGGCGCACATAAGGGGTGCCCATGAACAGCCCCAGCAAGGCAGCGCGCCCGACCACCGGGCCCAATACCAGCCAGGCACCTGCGTCGCGCTCCACCAGCACCCAGAGAGCGCAGAACTTGAGCAACAGCACCAACGCCACAGTAACGACAGCAATCGGTCCGCTGCGTGGGTCCTTCATGATCTGCAAGGTGCGCTCGCGATCACCAAAGCCCCCCAGCCACGCGTCGGCGGTGTCGGCCAGGCCATCCAGGTGCAGCGCACCACTGAGCAGCACCCACAGTGTGAGCAGCAAGGCCGCGTGCAAGGGCGCGGCGACACCTGCGAGCCACTGACTGGCCAACCACAGCAGCAGGCCGAACAGCAGACCGATCACCGGGTAAAACAATAACGAACGGCCCATCTGCCGAGGCTCCGGCATCCCCGGCAAGCGCACCGGCAAACTGCTGAGAAACTGCAGGGCGATCCAGAACGGCAGCACTTCAGCCCTCCTCTCGCAGTTGGCCATCGCTCGCCAGGTGCAGGCGCCGCAACGCCCCGTGCCCGACCTCGACTTGAAGCAGCTGTTCACGCGGCAGGCCGCGGGCACGTGCCAGCAGCAGCCGCATCACGCCGCCATGGGTGATCAGCAGTACGCGCTTGCCCTGATGCTGCCTGGCCAAGTCGTCGACGGCCGCGAGCACCCGCTCGGCAAATGCACTCACTGGCTCGCCATTGGGCGGCGTGTAGCCATACGGGTCGGCCCAGAAGCGCCCCAGGTCATCCGCTTGTTCCTGCATGATCTGCGCGGCACTGCGCCCTTCCCAATCCCCAAAGTGCAGCTCACGCACGCCAGCTTCGCGTTGCACCGGCAGCGCCAGTCGCGTGCCGAGCTCATCGGCAAACTGTGCGCAGCGACGCAGGGGGGAACTGACCAGCACGTCCCAGGGCCCCGCCTCGGCTACCGCTTCGCACATCTGTGCCCAACCGCGCTCGGTCAAGGCGTCGTCCAGGCTACCGCGCAGGCCACCGCCCAATTCGGTTTCGCCGTGGCGCAGCAGGTCGAGCCTCATACCGAGCGATCCGCCACGGCGGCTTCGGCGAAGGTCGCCATCTGCCCGTGCAAGGCGCAGGCCAGACGCATCAGCGGCACGGCCAATGCCGCACCGCTGCCCTCGCCCAGTCGCAAGCCGAGGGCGAGCAAGGGGGTCGCTTGCAGCGCTTCGAGCAAGGCCCGATGTCCCGGTTCCGCGCCCTGGTGAGCGAACAGCAGCCAAGGTCGGCAGTCAGGGTTCAGGCGCACCGCCACCAGGGCAGCGACACTGCAGATGAAGCCGTCCACCAACACCGCCACCCCCTGCTGGGCACAGGCCAGATAAGCACCGACCAGCGCGGCGATTTCAAAACCACCGACACAGGCCAGGGCCTGCAGAGGGTCGTCGGCACGCAAGCCGTGCAGCGCCAGGGCACGCTCGATCACCTGCGCCTTGTGCCGCACGCCGACAGCATCCAGACCGGTACCTGGACCGCTCAGGGCCTGCGCCGAGCACTCCAACAGGACACTGGCCAACGCAGCTGCGGCGGTGGTGTTGCCGATGCCCATTTCGCCACCGATGAACAACGTGGCGCCCTGTTCGGCGGCACGCAACGCACTGTCGCGCCCGGCAGCGAGCGCCGCCTGCCATTGCGCCTCGGTCATCGCCGGTTGGCGGGCGAAGTTGGCCGTGCCGGCGCCCAGGCGCAGATGGCGTACCCCAGGCAAGGCAAGCTCAAGGTCAATGGTGCCCAGATCGACCACGTCCAAAGTGGCCTGAAGTTGGCGCGCCAGTACGCTGATCGCAGCGCCCCCCCCGACGAAATTGCGCAGCATCTGGCCGGTCACCGCTTGTGGATACGCGGAGATGCCCTCCTCCACCACCCCGTGGTCACCTGCGAAGATCGTGATGGCCACCCGTTCCAGGGTCGGCCGTTCACAGCCTTGCAGGCCCGCCAGTTGCACAGCCAGGCCTTCCAGTTGACCGAGTGAGCCGGCCGGCTTGGTCAGTTGCTGCTGACGGGCACGGGCCTGCTCCATGGCGGCGCTGTCGAGGGGTTGGCAGGCGTCACGCCACCAGGGTTGAGTCATAGGGAGGGTCCTTTGAGCATGAGAGGAAGGCCAGCCACCGTCAGTACCACGCGCTCGCAGCGCTCGGCCACCGCCTGGTGCAGCCAGCCGGCCTGGTCGACATAGCGACGGGTCAGCTCGCCCATGGGCACCACGCCCAGGCCGGTTTCGTTGCTGACCAGGATGATGGTGCCTGGCAGTGTCTGCAGGCATTCGAGCAGCGCATCGCGCTCCTGGGCCAGGCGTGTGTCGTCGTCCAGCATCAGCAGGTTGGTCAGCCACAGGGTCAGGCAGTCCACCAGCAGGCAGCGCCCTTCGGCGGCTTCGGCACGCAGCACGCTGGCCAAGGCCAAGGGCTCTTCGATCAGCCCCCAATCGGCGGGGCGACGTTGGCGATGCAGTTGCACGCGCTCGTTCATCTCACCGTCCAGCGGCTCGCTGGTGGCAATGTAGGTCACCGGCAGGCCGCTGGCCTGGGCCAATTGCTCGGCCAGGCGGCTCTTGCCGGAGCGGGCACCGCCCAGGATCAGGTTGCGCATGTCAGGCGACTCCACACAGTTGGCGCAGGCGCGCGGTGTCCAGGTGTTGTTCCACGAGGTCGGCCAGGCGCTCGATGTCCCGCTCGCGCAGGGCGTCGTAGTCGATGGTCTGGGCGTCTTCCAGCCCGGCCCAACGCAGCAGCGCCGCACACGAGTGGCTGCCCTCGAACAGGCCGTGCAGGTAGGTAGCGAGCACCTGTCCGTCGGCGCTGATCGCGCCGTCACAACGGCCATCTTCCAGGTGCACGGCGGGGTGCTCCAGGGCCGGGCCGCGGGTGACGCCTGCGTGGATTTCATATCCCCCTACCTCAGCCTGCTCCAGGCTCAGGGTGCCGCGTACGTTACGCAGTTGCTTTTCAGCCTCCAGCTGCGTGACGTAATCCAGCAGACCCAACCCCGGGCTCGAGCCTGCTGGGCCTTCCAGGCCAAGCGGATCGTGAACTTCACGGCCGAGCATCTGTAGCCCGCCACAGATACCGATGAGCTTGCCGCCATAGCGCAGGTGCCGGGCGATGGCAGTGTCCCAGCCGCGCGCGCGCAATTGCGCCAGATCGCCCCGCACGCTCTTGGAGCCGGGCAGGATGATCAGGTCCGCCGCAGGGATCGGCTGACCAGGGCCGACGAACTGCAGGTCGACCTGCGGGTGCAGGCGCAGCGGGTCGAAGTCGGTGTGATTGCTGATGCGCGGCAACACCGGGACGATCACCTTGAACAGGCGCCCGGCCTGGGTCGCCTGCCGTGCATCGATGGCATCCTCGGCTTCCAGATGCAGGTCGGTCACGTACGGCAACACGCCCAGTACCGGCTTGCCGGTGCGCTGCTCCAGCCAGTCCAGGCCCGGCTGCAGCAAGGCGATGTCACCGCGAAAACGATTGATGACGAAGCCCTTGACCCGCGCCTGCTCGCTCGGCGACAGCAGCTCCAGGGTACCGACCAGGTGGGCGAACACACCGCCACGATTGATATCCGCCACCAGAATCACTGGGCAGTCCACCGCTTCGGCAAAGCCCATGTTGGCGATATCACCCGCACGCAGGTTGATTTCCGCCGGCGAGCCCGCGCCCTCGACCATCACCACCGGATAGGCGGAGCTCAGGCGCTGGTGGGATTGCAGCACCGCTTGCATGGCGATGGCCTTGTAGTCGTGGTAGGCCACGGCATTCATGCACGTGACGGCACGGCCATGGACGATCACCTGGGCCCCGGTGTCGCTGTTGGGTTTGAGCAGTACCGGGTTCATGTCGGTGTGTGGCGCCAGGCGGCACGCCTGGGCCTGTACCGCCTGGGCGCGACCGATCTCGCCGCCGTCGGCAGTCACCGCGCTGTTGAGCGCCATGTTCTGCGGCTTGAACGGCACCACACCGATGCCTTGGCGCAACAGCCAGCGGCACAAGGCGGTGACCAGCGTGCTTTTGCCGGCATCGGAGGTGGTGCCTTGCACCATGAGCGTGGTCATGCCGATTCCTTCTGGTATTGCGCCAGCGCCTGGCGCAGGCGCTGTTCGTCCGCTTCGTTGGCCGGTAGCCCCAGACGCACGGCCTGAGGCTGTTCGAACAGCCGCACCAGGATGCCCCGACGGGCGAGAAACTCATGCAGGTGCGCGGCTCGCGGCGTACGCACGTACTGGAACAGATCGCAGCCGCCGCTGGGCATCAGCCCCGCCTCTTCGAGCAGCGCCGCCAGACGCTGACTGGCTTGAGCACAACGGCTGGTCTGGGTGCGATGGGCCGCTGCGTCATTGAAGCAAGACTGCCCCAAAACCCGCGTCGGTCCGCTGATGGTCCAGGGTCCGAGCAGTTCGGCCAAGCGCTGCAACAGGGCCTGCTCGGCCATGACGAAGCCTAGTCGCACCCCCGCCAAGCCAAAGAACTTGCCGAACGAGCGCAACACGATCAGGCCAGCGCGATCGGCGCAATCAACGATGCTCTGGGCGGGGGTGTTGTCCATGAAGGCTTCGTCGACCAACAACCAACCGCCACGACGCGTCAGGCGAGCGTGCCAGTCGAGCAAGCGCTCGCGCGGTACGCACCGCCCCGTAGGGTTGTTGGGGTTGACCAGCACCAGCACATCGAGGCTGTCCAGGGCCTGTTCGACCTGCTCATCGGCCAGTTCGACCACTTGGTGTCCTGCACGCCGCCAGGCGTGAGGGTGCTCGGCATAGCAAGGCGCGAGCACGCCAACCCGTCCGGCGGGCCGCAGGGACGGCAAGCCTTGGATCGCCGCCTGGGAGCCGGCCACCGCCAGCAGGCTGTCGACGCCATAGTAGGTGCGCGCTGCCTGCTCCAGGCCATCTTCGACCTCGGGCAGGCGCGCCCAAGCCTCCACCGCAATCGCCGGGATGGCGTAGGGCCACGGGGCGATGCCGCTGGAAAGGTCTAGCCAGTGTTCACGGGCAATGCCGTACTGCCGCACTGCGCGCAGCAGACGACCACCATGTTCAAGCATTCCAATACGCTCCCAGGCAGATCACCAGCAACCACAGCCATACCCCGCGCTGCACCAGGCTCCAACCGCGTTCGATGGCCTCGGCGTCGGCCACAGGCCCCTTCCCCAGGCGCGCACGCTCGTGCAACTCGCCGTGGTACACCGCAGGTCCGCCCAGCTCGACACCCAGGGCACCTGCACCCGCTGCCATCACCGGGCCGGCATTCGGGCTGTCCCACAACGGCGCCTGGTTGCGCCAGCAGGCCAGGGCCAGGCGGGTCTTGCCCAGCAGCGCGTAGGTCAGCGCCACCAGCCGGGCTGGAATGTAGTTCAGGACATCGTCGATACGCGCCGCGGCCCAGCCGAAGCGTTCGAAGCGTTGATTGCGATAGCCCCACATGGCATCGAGGGTATTGCTCAGGCGATACAGCACCACCCCGGGCGCACCGGCCACGACAAACCAGAACAACGCCGCAAAGACCGCATCACTGCCGTTCTCCAGTACCGATTCGGTGGCGGCGCGGGCCACGGCGGGCTCGTCCAGCTCGCGGGTTTCACGGCTCACCAGATACCCCACCCGCCGCCGCGCCTCGTCCAGATCCCCCCGACGCAGAGCTTCAGCCACCGGCTGAACATGCTCGCCCAGGCTGCGTAGCCCCAGGGCGCAATACAGCGCCAGCACATCCACCAGCCAGCCGATAAAGGGCAACCAGGAGAGCACCAGCGCCAGCAGAGTCAACGGCACCACGGCAAGCAGCCAGGCACTGACGCCATGGCTGCGCCAACCCCGACCGCCCGCGTTCAGCCGCTGCTCCAGGCGCGCGGCGAAGTTGCCGAACCCCACCAGCGGATGACGCCGTCTCGGCTCGCCCAGCAAGGCATCCAGGGCCACCCCGGCCACAGTCAGCAAAGCCACGCTCATTGCCGCTCTCCCCAATGGTTCTCATAGAGCATTTCACTCAGCGGCCGCTCCTGGGCCCATTGCTCCAGCACCAGCATTGGCGCCGGGTAGAACTCGACCACTGGCCCCAGGCACAGCACGGCCATCGGCTTGGCGCCCGCCGGCATGCCCAGCAGATCGCCCAGTGCCTGCGGGTCGAACAACGACACCCACCCCATGCCCAGGCCCTCGGCACGGGCTGCCAGCCAAAGGTTCTGAATGGCGCAGGCCAGCGATGCCAGGTCCATCTCCGGCAAGGTCCTGCGGCCGAAGATGTGCGCTTCGCGGTGGTCCATCAGTGCCGCCACCAATACCTCGGCACAATCCTGGATACCTTCGACCTTGAGCTTCATGAATTCATCGGAGCGCTCTCCAAGGGCCTGGGCGGTGCAGGCTCGCTCCTGTTCCACCAGCGCCTGGACTTGGCCACGCAAGGCGCGATCACTGATGCGGATGAAGCGCCAAGGCTGCATCAACCCGACACTGGGCGCCTGATGGGCAGCGGCCAGCAGGCGGGCGAGCAGCTCGGGCGCGACCTCGCCGCCTGCGAAATGGCGCATGTCGCGACGCTCGCCGATAGCGCGGTAGACCGCGGCGCGCTCGGCAGCGGAAAAGGCATGTTCGCTCATGGTCGCAGCAGCGCCGCCGTCGCGTCGGGGTTGGAGGGGAAATAGAAGTGTACGTACGACGCAGTCAGGCGCCCGATCCGATAGACCGCCTCGTTGCCGCGCCCACCGTTGGGGCTCTGGCCTCGGGCGATCGGCTCGAGCGCCGTCTCGGTCAAGGAGTGATGATAGGTGTGGCCGCGCAAGGTGCCCTCCGGCAATTCCACCGCTTGCAGGGCAAGGGCAGCCAGGCGCTTTTGCATCACCGCTTCACCCGGCAGCAGACCCAGCAACTCGGCGCGCTCGCCTGCCACATCAGTCAGGGCGTCGAGCAAATAGAGCATGCCGCCGCATTCGGCCAGCAAAGGCTTGCCCTGGGCATGATGGGCGCGGATCGCCTCGCGCATCGGCGCGTTGCTGGCCAGGGCGTGGTGGTGCAGTTCGGGATAGCCGCCAGGCAGGTAAAGGCTGTCCACGGACGGCAACGCCTGATCGTGTACAGGAGAGAAAAACACCAACTCCGCACCCAGCGCACGCAGCAAATCGAGGTTGGCGCCATAGGTGAAGGCAAAGGCTTCATCCCGGGCCACGCCAATGCGCACACCCGCCAGGGACGGCAGCGCCTGTGCAGTTGTGGGGGCGGCGAATACCACCGGGGGCGGCAAGGCGGCATCACAGCTTTCGCCCAGGGCCTGAGCAGCGGCGTCCAGGCGCAGGTCCAGATCGTTGAGTTCACTGGCCTGGACCAATCCCAGGTGACGGCTGGGCAGCTCGATGCCGCGCTCGCGGGACAGCCCGCCATACCAGCGCAAGCCTTCAGTGAGGCTGCCTTCGAGCAACTGTGCATGACGCAGGCTGCCGACCCGGTTGGCCAGCACGCCGGCAAAGGGCAGGTCGCGCTGGTAGTGCGCAAGGCCCAGGGCCAGGGCGCCGAAGGTCTGCGCCATGGCTGTGCCATCGATCACCGCGAGCACTGGTACGCCGAAGTGGCGCGCAAGGTCCGCGCTCGATGGCGTGCCATCGAACAACCCCATGACCCCTTCGATCAGGATCAGGTCGGCATCGCCTGCCGCCTCCCAGAGCAGACGCCGACTCTCGTCAGCCCCGATCATCCACAGGTCGAGTTGGTACACCGGCGCGCCGCTGGCGCGCTCGAGGATCATCGGGTCGAGAAAATCTGGCCCGCACTTGAACACTCGGACCTTACGGCCAAGGTTGCGGTGCAGGCGCGCCAGGGCAGCGGTGACAGTAGTCTTGCCCTGGCCAGAAGCGGGTGCCGCGATCAGCACCGCCGGACAATGCCGGGGCTGGCTCATAGCTCCACGCCCTTCTGGGCACGGATGCCAGCCTGGAAGGCGTGCTTGATCACGCCCATCTCGGTGACGGTGTCGGCCAGCTCGATCATTTCGGGCTTGGCGGCGCGGCCGGTGACGATCACGTGTTGCATCGGCGGGCGGGCCTGCAGATCCGACAGCACTTGGTCGAGGTCCAGGTAGCCGTGCTTGAGGGCGATGTTCAGCTCGTCCAGCACCACGAACTGTACCGAAGGGTCCTGCAACAGCTGGCGCGACACCGCCCAGGCGGCTTCGGCGGCGGCGATGTCACGTTGGCGATCCTGGGTCTCCCAGGTGAAGCCCTCTCCCATGACGTGGTAGCGCACCTGTTCGGGGAAGCGGCGGAAGAACAGCTCTTCGCCTGTGCTGTCGCGGCCCTTGATGAACTGCACCACGCCGCACTGCATGCCATGCCCCATGGCGCGGGCGAGCATGCCGAAGGCCGAGCTGCTCTTGCCTTTGCCATTGCCGGTGAGCACCAGCAGCAGGCCGCATTCATTGGGGGCATTGGCGATGCGCTCGTCGATGATCGCCTTCTTGCGCTGCATGCGCGCCAGGTGGCGTTCGTCGCGTTCGGTGGATTCGCTCATCAGGATTCTCCGCAAGCTGTCGACGCGCACGGAAGGCGACGACAGGTCGATAGACAGGCAGACGGAGAACGCGCAGAGGCCGCGGCAGAAGGCCACGGTGCACCGCGCATCACCCTCCGTGATGCCGTTGGCAGTGACAGGCCGGTCTCCGGGCTCGTGAGCAGGGCCTTGGCCCATGGATCGCGCGCCTTCCCGGATACCTGTATCCAGTGGCCCTGCACGACCTTTGACTCACCTACCGTTGCGGGGGCAGCGCCGGATTCGCGCCTTGCTGGCGCCCACCGGCTTCCCAGTTTCACCCTGCCCAACCGAAGGCTGGCAGCGCACCTGAAACACGCCGCGAAGGTTAGAGGGTTGGGGCGGGAGCGTCAATGAAGCGCGCCCGAGGCAATGCTCGACTTCATGGCTTGTGCCGGACGTGCAGCAGTGATATCACATAGCCATCAGCGTTCGGCAATGCGATCGAAACTATAAGGAGAGCGCAGCATGCGAGGCCTGATCATCAACAACCAGAACCTGGAATTCCTGCGACCGGCCCTGGAAGGCTGGATCGAGTGCATCGACCGCTTCAACCAGGTACATGGCGACAGCGAGGCGCCCTACTGGCACGGCGCGGCCACCAACAGCGGACTGCTCGCAGCCGCCGCCTGGCAGGCCGAACAGGTCGCGTTGGCGCACTATCCCAGCAAGAAGCAACGCGACGAAGGCGAACGCGAAGGCCGCTGCGACCTGTCGATCAGCACCGCCGAGCAATCCGTTCATCTACATGTCAGCCAACGCTGGCCGCGCATCGCCCGCCTGGACCTGGCCACTGCCCTGCAGGAAACCGCCACTCTCGCCCGCCCGATCGCCTACCCCAGCCAGCTCAAGGCCGGCGCGTTGTTCGTCAGCCCCTGGAAGGCCGGGCAGCACGCTAGTCCCGAGGAGCTGCAAGACTTGGTCGACGACCTGCAAAAACACACAGCCTGCGCCATCGCCTGGCATTTCCCCTACGCCTACCGTTCGCTGCACAACGAACTGGGGCAGTATTTCCCTGGGGTGGCATTGTTGCTCAAGCAGGCGTAGGCAAGCCGATGAGCCCACGCGGAAGCCATCCGGCGGTCGCTAGGCCCATTCGCCTGGAGTGAACCTACCCCGACGCATCCGACTCTCAATTCTCACAAGCCAATGAGGATTGCGAGCATGGACAGGATGCGTATCGCGATGGTGTTGACCCTGAGTGCCAGCCTAAGCGCCTGCGGCGAGTCCGCGCGCCTGGAGGTCAGCGACGGCTTCGGCCCCTCGCCTCGCCTGCCCGAGCCCAACAAGACCCTGATCCCGACCGTCAACATCGCCCCGGCGACCGGCTGGCCGGACGGCGCCACGCCGACGGCCGCCGCGGGCACCCGAGTGGTGGCCTTCGCCAGGGACCTCGATCACCCACGCTGGCTCTACGTACTGCCCAATGGCGATGTCCTGGTGGCCGAAACCAATGCCCCGCCCAAGCCCGAGGACGGCAAGGGCCTGCGCGGCTGGGTAATGGGCAAAGTCATGGAGCGTGCCGGTGCCGGGGTCCCCAGCGCCAATCGCATCACCCTGCTGCGCGATGCCGACCATGATGGTGTCGCCGAGGTGCGCAGTACGTTCATCGAAGGGCTCAACTCCCCCTTCGGCATGACCTTGGTAGGCAAGGACCTCTATGTGGCCGACACTGACCGGCTGTTGCGCTTTCACTACGAGGAAGGCGCGATGCAGATCCGCGCCGAAGGACGCCCGGTCACCGACCTGCCCGGCGGCCCGTTGAATCACCACTGGACCAAAAACGTCATCGCCAGCCCCGATGGCAAGAAGCTTTACGTTACCGTGGGTTCCAACAGCAATGTCGGCGAGAACGGCCTGGAAAAGGAACAAGGCCGCGCCGCGATCTGGGAGGTGGACCCGGCCAGCGGTGAACACCGCATCTTCGCCTCAGGCCTGCGCAACCCCAACGGGCTGGCGTGGGAGCCCCGTACCGGCGCGCTATGGACGGCGGTCAATGAACGCGACGAGATCGGCAGCGACTTGGTGCCCGACTACATCACCTCGGTGAAGGACGGCGGCTTCTATGGCTGGCCTTTCAGTTACTACGGGCAGCATGTGGATCAACGGGTCGAGCCGCAGGATCCTGGCAAAGTCGCCCAGGCGATCGTCCCAGACTACGCAGTGGGGGCCCATACCGCATCGCTGGGGCTGGCGTTTGCCCAGGCCGGCGCGTTGCCGCCGCCCTTCGAGCAGGGAGCCTTCGTGGGCCAGCATGGGTCTTGGAACCGCAAGCCGCACAGTGGCTACAAGGTGATCTTCGTGCCGTTCGACAGCGAGGGTAAGCCCGCAGGCAAACCGATCGACCTGTTGACCGGTTTTCTCGATGGCAAGGGCAAGGCCATGGGACGCCCGGTGGGCGTGGTCAATGACCGAGGCGGGCTCTTGGTGGCAGATGATGTGGGCAATGTGGTTTGGCGCGTGAGCCGAAAGTGAGCGCAGCTCAGGGATTTTGAGCCAGATGCCCGGTTGGCAATACGCGTTTGGCCTGCAGATAGGCCCGGGACCAGTAGCTGTTGGAGAGGTAATCCAAGCGCACCGTGCCGCCTGTGGATGGCGCATGCACGAAACGCCCCTCCCCCACGTAGATCCCGGCGTGGCTGACCTGCGATCCGCCGCTGGTGGCGAAGAACACCAGATCTCCGGACTGCAGGGCGTTGATGTCCACATTGGGCGCGCGCATGACGATCATCTCGCGGGTCGAACGCGGCAGGCTGATCCCGGCGGCGTCCCGATAGACGTAGCCGATCAGGCCACTGCAATCGAACCCCGAATCCGGCGTGTTGCCGCCCCAGCGATACGGCGTGCCTACCAGGCCGATCGCACGGAACAGCACGTCCTCGGCCATGGGCGAAGACGACCCTTGCTGATTGAAGATGACCTTCGGCTTGACCACCGGAGCCGGTGCCGGAGCATGGCTGGAGCAGGCCGCGAGCAGTGCCGCCAGGGAAAGGAATGCGAAGCGCGCCAACATCGCCATGGTCAGAACATCCTGTCTGGAACCGTTCGGCCGCAGCCGAAGCCAAAAGTGGTGAGAATTTAGATTAGACGCTTTCTGTAAATGCGCACGGCGGCGAGCTTTTCAGCATCGCCGCCGCGGCAGGGTACATCATTTTGATATCAGTTGCGCGAGATTGTGGTCGGCGCCATCGCCAAGGCGCGCTTGGCTTCAATGAAGGTCTTGCTCCAGTAACGATCGCCAAGGCTGTCGATGCGTACACCGCCGCTGCGGCGGCTGCTGGAGTGGATGAACTGGTTGTCACCCAGGTAGATGCCGGCATGGCTGACACGGCCACGGCCGTTGGTGCTGAAGAACAGCAGGTCGCCAGGCTTGAGCTTGTTGCGGGACACCTTCGGCGCATCGACGTTGATCATTTCACGCGTCGAGCGCGGCAGGTTCAGACCGGCTTCTTCGCGGAACAGATAACCAATGAAACCACTGCAATCGAAGCCGGACTTCTCCGAAGTACCGCCAAAACGGTAACGGGTGCCGATCAGCGACATGCCACGCTCCAGGATGCTGTCGGCCAGGGCTGGCAGCTCGTAGGGCTTGCTGTTGCTGGAAAAGGCTTCCAGGTCTTCTTCAGTGGCCAGCGGCTCTTCACCGAAGACGGAAGAGGCAGAGGGTTTGATCAGGCTCGCGGAGTGCGCGGCGATCGAGTGTTGATCCTGCGGCTGGGAAACGGGGCCTTGGGAGGCGCAGCCAAAAAGCAGGGTCACGAGTGCAAGTGGCACGAGGGGTGCGAAGCGCTTCAGCATGGGCACGACCGTGTCTGTAATCCTTTAGAAGGGTGAAACTATGCCCTCTATCATGGCCATTTGCAAATTTTATCGAAAAAAATGTGACTTTTCTGTTTTCGGGCTCTGGCCCGCGCTTTTCGGGGGTTACCAGCCCAAGGTTTCCTTGAGAAACGGAATGGTCAGCTTGCGCTGGGCCTGAAGCGAAGCCTGGTCGAGACGCTCGAGCAGGTCGAACAGCGCGCTCATGCTGCGCGCACCGCGTGTCAGGATGAAATGACCGACCTCATCGGTAAGGTGCAGACCGCGCCGGGAAGCGCGCAGTTGCAAAGCGCGCAGCTTGTCCTCGTCGGACAATCCGCGCATCTGGAAGATCAGCGCCAAGGTCAGCCGGGATTTGAGGTCAGGGAGTTTGATCGGCAGCTCGCGCGGCGAGGCGGAGGCCGCGAGCAATAGGCGTCGACCGCTATCGCGCAGGCGGTTGAACAGATGGAATATGGACTCTTCCCAATCCGCCTTGCCCGCGATGACATGCAGATCGTCGATGCACACCAGCTCGTACTGCTCAAGGTAATCGAGCAATTCCACGCCTCGGTCGAGCAGTTGTGCCAGAGGGAGGTAGACCGCAGGTTCACCCAACTGCTGGAAGCGGTGGGTGGCGGCCTGGAGCAGATGGGTACGACCCACGCCCTGCTTGCCCCACAAGTAGATGAGGCTCTCGGTCCAGCCGGCGTCGGCTTCGCATAGCCGCTCGACGTAGCCCAATGCCGCGGCATTGGCGCCCGGATAATAGTTGATGAAGGTGGCGTCATCGCGCAGGCGCACACCCAGGGGCAACTGGATCGGTTTCATGCTGGCGGGCGGTCGCGAGGACCACAGGGGGCCTTTGGTGAACAGTGTGCAAAGTCTATACCCGCAGCGCGGGCGGCACAATGCGCGAGGGTAAGAGCATAAGGAAAATCAAGGAGTTGCGAGAGCATTTTACCGTTAGAAGCCCATCGTCCCCCTTGCCTACGAAAAGGGCCGCAAAGCAGCCCTCTCGCATCAAAGCTGCGGATCGATATCACCCGCATACATGTCCGACTCCTTGTAGAGGTCGTGCACATGGCGCAACAGCACCATGATCACCGCCGCCACTGGCAGCGCGAGCAGCACACCGGTAAAGCCGAACAGCTCGCCCCCGGCCAGGATGGCGAAAATCACCGCTACCGGGTGCAGCCCGATTCGATCGCCCACCAGCAGTGGCGTAAGCACCATCCCCTCGAGAGCCTGGCCGACCATGAACACCGCAACGATGCCCAACATCGGGTACAGGTCGCCGCCAAACTGGAATAGACCGGCGATCAAGGCCGCACCGATACCGATGATGAAGCCCATGTATGGCACGATGGCCGCAAGCCCTGCCAGAAGGCCGATCAACAGGCCCAGCTCCAGGCCTACCAGCATCAGACCTCCTGCATAGATCAAACCAAGCGCCAGCATTACAAGCAACTGGCCACGCACGAACGCCCCCAGCACTTCATGGCACTCGCCCGCCAGCCCCATCACCTGGCGCTCACGCTGACGCGGCAGCAGGCTGCGCAGCTTGGCCATCATCAGGTCCCAATCGCGCAGCAGGTAGAAGCCCACCACCGGAATCAGCACCAGATTGGCCAGCCAGGCGAGCAATGCCAGGCCCGAGGCAGTGGCCTGGGACAACAGCATGCCGACGATATCGGTGGTCTGGCCCATGTGCGCACCGATGGCGGCCTTGATCTTGTCGAACTTCCAGAACCCATCGGCCAGGCCCAGGCGGCTCTGCACCCAAGGCAAGGCGACATGCTGCAACCAGTCGAGCATCTGTGGTGTCAGTTCGTACAGGCGCACCAGCTGCTTGGCCAGCATCGGAACCAGCACCAGCAGCAAGGCCAGGAAAATGAGCGTGAACAGGCTGAACACCACCACCACGCCCCAGGTGCGCGACAGCCCCATGCGCTCCAGCCGATCGACCAGCGGGTCGGCCAGATACGCTAAAAGAATGCCTACCAAAAACGGCGACAAGATGTTGTGCAGGAAATAAAGCAGCGCAGCGACCAGCAGCGCCACACCCAGCCACGCCCAACGGCGAACCTCGATCATGCCTGGCACTCCTTACCAGCGAAAACGCAGGCCGTCGAACGGCTTGGGCGCAGCCGGCTGGGCGGCGGCGGGTTGTCCATCTGCCGCCGGAGCAGGTGCCGGAGCAGAGGACTGCTCAGGGGGCAACTCCTGCAACTTGGCCAGCCCCAGCTGAGCACGCAACTGTTCGCGGTTACCGGTGACGCTGTAAGTCAGGGTACCGCCGTCGACTTGCCGCAAACGCGGGGCGTAGGGTTCGAGTACCCGATTGAGCTCTGCATAATGCTGCAGGTTCATGCCCTGCACCTGCAGTTGCAGCTCGCTGCTGGCGCCCGGGCGGGTGACGTAGCGCGGCGCCAGACGCGTGCTGATCGCCAGCATCACCGCATCGGCCAGGGCGGCCTGGTCGGCGCCTTCGGCAGTGCCTTGCTCACGCTGGTCGCCCAGCCACAACTGCCATTTGCCCTGCCACTTGCCATCGGCCTCGTGGGCATGCACAGCCAGCAACGCATCGGCGCCGTAGCGCTCGGATGCCTCGCGCAGCGGCGCAGGGTCGCTGCCTTCGAGCTGCTTGGCGTTGGCGACCAGTTGCTCCTGCAGATCGGCCAAAGGCAGGCGCAGCGGCAAACCTCGGTGCTGGGCGGCGCGGCGCAGTGGCGCAGCTGTCGACTGGCCGTCGCCGACCAGGTTGCTGCCCTCGGCACTGTCGTTCAGCCACCAGCCGAGTATCGAGGGACGGTTGCTGCCCCACAGTGCCAGGCCAGCCTGGCGTAGGGCACGCTCGGTGCTGCCGGGGTCGAATTCCACCAACAGGGTTTCAGGCGGACCGGCTTCGGAGCCCACCTGGTTGATGATTTGTTGCGGGTCCTTGCGCAGGGCCGCCAGGGCTGGGCTTTGCGCGGCCTTGGGATCGCCGGTCAAACGCAGCACCAGTGTGTCCAAAGCTTTGCCAGTGGCTTGGGCGCGGGCGTCGCTGCCCTGCCCTTCGATCGGTTCACGGACTTGGTAGAGCCCGGAAACCGGCTCGGCCTGTGCGACGACACTGCCCGCGATCAGGCAGGCGGCAGCCAGGTAATTGAGAAAACGCATGGAGGATTCCTGTCCAGATGACCAAGGGGCACCGAGCCCCGAATCTGCTGCTGTGACCACGACACCGCGCAAAACGCTCCGCCATGCCGGACAGATTCGGCCCGCCGCCATTGCTATTACCTTATACAGGCACTGGCGCGGCAACCAGTCGCGGCCTGTGAAAGGATGTTTTTTGCCAGATTCGCGGCCTGCCCGTCGGCCTGAGGATGGCCGCTGCCCGGCAACCCTGATAAAATCGCGCGCCTTCGCAGACCAGTGACGTACAGGCAGCCGCCGCCCTTCGAGCCGGCCTTGGCCGTCGCGGTCGTTTTCCCGAATCCCTCCCTCTTAAAGGCCTGGATCAATGAGCAAGCAACCCTCCCTGAGCTACAAGGACGCCGGTGTAGACATCGACGCCGGCGAAGCACTGGTCGAACGCATCAAGGGCGTGGCCAAGCGCACCGCACGCCCTGAAGTCATGGGTGGCCTGGGCGGCTTCGGCGCCCTTTGCGAGATCCCGGCCGGCTACAAGCAGCCGGTTCTGGTCTCCGGCACGGACGGCGTCGGCACCAAGCTGCGCCTGGCGCTGAACCTGAACAAGCACGACAGCATCGGCCAGGACCTGGTCGCCATGTGCGTCAACGACTTGGTGGTCTGCGGTGCCGAACCGCTGTTCTTCCTCGATTACTACGCCACTGGCAAGCTCAACGTCGACGTGGCCGCCACCGTGGTCACCGGCATTGGCGCCGGCTGCGAACTGGCCGGCTGCTCGCTGGTCGGTGGCGAAACCGCCGAGATGCCTGGCATGTATGAAGGCGAGGATTACGACCTGGCCGGCTTCTGCGTCGGCGTGGTGGAAAAATCCGAAATCATCGACGGCTCCAAGGTCGTCACCGGCGACGCCCTGATCGCCCTGCCATCCTCCGGCCCGCATTCCAACGGTTACTCGCTGATTCGCAAGATCCTCGAAGTCTCCGGCACCGACATCGAGAATACCCAGCTCGACGGCAAGCCTCTGGCCGATCTGCTGATGGCTCCGACCCGCATCTACGTCAAGCCGCTGCTCAAGCTGATCAAGAACACCGGCGCGGTCAAGGCGATGGCCCACATCACCGGCGGTGGCCTGCTGGACAACATCCCACGCGTCCTGCCCGACAACGCCCAGGCCATCATCGACGTGGCCAGCTGGCAGCGCCCGGCGGTATTCGACTTCCTGCAGCAAAAAGGCAACGTCGACGAGCACGAGATGCACCGCGTGCTGAACTGCGGCGTGGGCATGGTCATTTGCGTGGCCCAGGACAAAGTCGACAGCGCCCTGCAAGTGCTGCGTGACGCCGGCGAACAGCCATGGGTCATCGGCCGCATCGCCGAAGCGCCGGCTGGCGCCGCCCAGGTCGAATTGCAGAACCTCAAGGCGCACTGATGCCAAGCAAGACCTGCAATGTCGTAGTACTGCTGTCGGGCTCCGGCAGCAACCTGCAAGCGCTGATCGACAACAGCCGTGGCGAAGACAGCCCGGTGCGCATCCGTGGCGTGATCTCCAATCGCGCCGATGCCTATGGCCTGCAACGGGCCCAGGCAGCGGGCATCGAGACCGCCGTGCTCGCGCACGGTGGCTTCGATGGCCGTGAAGCCTTCGACGCGGCGCTGATGGCGTTGATCGACGGCTTCAAGCCCGATCTGGTGGTGCTGGCGGGCTTCATGCGCATCCTCAGCGGCGGCTTCGTGCGCCACTACCAAGGCCGCCTGCTGAACATCCACCCGTCGCTGCTGCCCAAGTACAAGGGCCTGCACACCCACCAGCGTGCGTTGGAGGCGGGCGACGCGGAGCATGGTTGCAGCGTACACTTCGTCACCGAGGAACTCGATGGCGGCCCTCTGGTCGTACAGGCTGTGGTACCGGTGGAGCCAGGCGATACAGCCGACAGCCTGGCACAGCGCGTTCATCGCCAGGAACACCAGATCTACCCGCTGGCGGTGCGCTGGTTCGCCGAAGGACGCTTGCGTCTGGGCGAACAAGGTGCACTACTGGATGGCCAGCCCCTGGCGGCCAGCGGTCACTTGATTCGACCCTAGGAGAATTTATGCGTCGTGCCCTGCTCTTGGCTCTCGCCGTGCTCGCCCTGCCCCTCCAGGCAGCTGATCTGAAGCCTTTCTCGGCCAGCTACACCGCCGACTGGAAGCAGCTGCCCATGAGCGGCACCGCCGAGCGCAGCCTGGAAAAAAACGCCAACGGTACCTGGAGCCTGAACTTCAAGGCGTCCATGATGATCGCCAGCCTGACCGAGCAAAGTACCCTGCGCCTGGACAACGACACCCTGCTGCCGCAGAAGTATCACTTCGAACGCGGCGGCCTGGGCAAGGCGAAGAAAGTCGACTTGGATTTCGACTGGAACAGCAAGAAGGTCACCGGCACCGACCGTGGCGATGCGATCAACCTGCCGCTCAACCGCGGCGTGCTGGACAAATCGTCCTATCAGCTGGCCCTGCAGCATGACGTGGCCGCAGGCAAGAAGAGCATGACCTACCAGGTCGTCGACGGTGACGAGATCGACACCTATGACTTCCGCGTGCTCGGTACCGAGAAAGTCACCACCAAGACCGGCCAGGTCGATGCCGTGAAGGTCGAGCGCGTCCGCGACCCGAGCCAGAGCAAGCGCATCACCGAGCTGTGGTTCGCCAAAGAGTGGGACTATTTGCTGGTGCAACTGCGCCAGGTCGAGACCGATGGCAAGGAATACGTGATCGTGCTGCAGGATGGCACGGTCGACGGCAAGTCGGTGAAAGGCAACTGATCACCGTTGTGAGCCCCCGAAGCCCCGCTTAGTGCGGGGCTTTTTGTTGCTTGTCCCGCCGGCTTGCGGGCAAACCCGCTTCCTATAAACACTGTTTACCTAGGGGAGCGGGTTTAGCCGCAAACAGCCCTTCATGAACTTTGTTTCATCGTCTTTTTATTTACTTAGCCTGCTAACTAACTCTATAAAGAAGGCCTGCGACATGTTGCCGCAGCCAACCGAAAGTGGAGTTTAACGATGACTGTCCAAGTAACCGAACGCGACGAATCGAAAATGTCCCACGAAAGCCAGGCCCACGGCCTGCGGATCTGGGATGTGCATCAGCAGGGCGAGCTGGTGGGGATGTTCCACTCCGAACACGAAGCCCAACAGTACCGCAGCGAGCTGGAATGCCTGGAGAACCAGCACAGCCCGCAATGACCGCACTGCCCACGAAAAACCCCGCCTGAGCGGGGTTTTCGTCTTTTACCACATCAAATCGTCTGGGATCTTGTAGGCCGCGTACGGATCGTCCTCGTCCGCTTCTTCGACATGGGTGTTGAGCAGCAGGATGCGATTGGGGTCACGCTCCTGGATCTTCACCGCCGCTTCACGCGGGATCACTTCGTAACCGCCGCCGAAAGACACGATGGCCAGGGCGCCGTTGCTCAGTTTGCTGCGCATCAAGGCGTTGACGGCGATGCGCTTGACCTTCTTATCGTCGACGAAGTTGTAGTAGTCCTCGGTATTGAGCTTGGGCAGACGGGTCGCCTCGATCAGTTGCTTGATCTGCGCGGCGCGGGCCTTCTGCTCGGCCTTTTCCTGAAGCTGGCGGTTCAGCTCCTGGTCTTTCTTGGCCTTTTCGGCCATGGCCTCCTTGGCCAGGCGCTGCTGGGTGTCGTCGACCTCGGCCTGGCCTTTGTGCTCCAGACGCTTTTGTTTCTTCTCGGCTTTGTTGACCTGCTTGACCTGTTTCTGGTTGACCAGACCGGCCTTGAGCAATTGGTCGCGAAGGGAAAGGCTCATGTATTCACTCACTTATGCAACAGCTCAGCCGCAGCTGGGCAGGTTCTTTTCCTGACGCTTGGCTTCGCCCCACAGGGCGTCCAGTTCATCGAGGGTACAATCTTCGATCGGCCGGCCATTGTCGCGCAATGCCTGTTCGATGAAACGAAAACGCCGCTCGAACTTGCGGTTGGCGCGGCGCAGGGCGTTTTCCGGGTCTTGCTTGAGATGGCGGGCCAGGTTGACCGCGGCGAACAGCAAATCGCCGATTTCATCTTCCAGTGCATCAGCTTCGCCATCGGCCATGGCCTGCAGCACTTCGTCCAGTTCCTCACGGACCTTGTCCAGCACCGGCAGGGCATCCGGCCAGTCGAAACCGACCGTGGCCGCGCGCTTTTGCAGCTTGGCCGCACGGGACAAGGCCGGCAGGGCCGCCGGCACGTCGTCGAGCAACGACAACTGTTCGGGCTCGCTCTTTTCGGCACGCTCCTGGGCCTTGATCTCTTCCCAGCGCGCCTTGACCTGCGCCTCGTCCAGACGCGGAGTGTCCAGCGGGGCATACAGGTCGCCGGTAGGAAACACATGGGGGTGACGGCGAATCAGCTTGCGGGTAATCGCGTCGACCACGCCTGCGAACTCGAAACGCTCCTCCTCCCGCGCCAGCTGGCTGTAGTAGACCACCTGGAACAACAGGTCGCCCAGCTCACCCTGCAAGTGCTCGAAATCGCCACGCTCGATGGTGTCAGCGACCTCGTAGGCCTCTTCAAGGGTATGCGGGACAATGCTCGCGTAGTCCTGCTTCAGGTCCCACGGACAGCCGTATTGCGGGTCGCGCAGACGGGCCATCAGGTGCAGCAGGTCATCGACAGTGTAGGTCATCGGGCAGGTCCTTCGGCGGCGGCTTCTGGCGGTTGAACCGGCTTCCACAAGCGGGGTGAAATCGCTGTGGGAGCGGGTTCACCCGCGAAAAAGGCGCCTCGATCTCAAGGGGTACGGTTACGCCGCGTCTCGATGATGTTCGGCAACTGCGAGATTCTGCCCAGCAAACGCCCGAGGGCGTCCAGGCCTGGGATCTCGATGGTCAAGGACATCAGCGCGGTATTGTCTTCCTTGTTCGAGCGGGTGTTGACCGCCAGCACGTTGATCTTCTCGTTGAGCAGCACCTGCGACACGTCGCGCAGCAACCCCGGACGGTCATAGGCGCGAATGATGATGTCGACCGGATACGTCTGCACCGGGATCGGCCCCCAGCTGACCTGGATCATCCGCTCCGGCTCCTTGCCGGCCAATTGCAGCACCGAGGCGCAGTCCTGGCGGTGAATGCTCACCCCGCGACCCTGGGTGATATAGCCGACGATGGCGTCGCCCGGCAGCGGCTGGCAGCAGCCGGCCATCTGGGTGAGCAGGTTGCCGACACCCTGGATCTGGATATCGCCACGTTTGCCGGAGCGGGTACCGCTGGCCTTGCGTGGGATCAGTTCGATCTGCTCGCTGCGCTCCGGCTCGAGCAACTGCTGGGCCGCGTTGACCATATGCGCCAGGCGCAGGTCGCCTGCGCCCAGGGCAGCGAACATGTCCTCGGCGGTCTTGACGTTGGCTTTTTCGGCCAGGCGTTCGAAGTCCACCTGGGGCAGGCCCAGGCGGCTAAGCTCACGCTCGAGCAGGGTCTTGCCGGCAGCGACGTTCTGGTCGCGGGCCTGCAGCTTGAACCAGTGGACGATCTTGGCCCGTGCGCGGGACGTGGTGACGTAGCCGAGGTTGGAGTTCAGCCAGTCACGGCTCGGGCTGCCGTGCTTGCTGGTGATGATCTCCACCTGCTCGCCGGTCTGCAGGCTGTAGTTGAGCGGGACGATACGCCCGTTGATCTTGGCGCCGCGGCAGTTGTGGCCGATCTCGGTGTGCACACGGTAGGCAAAGTCCAGCGGCGTGGCGCCCTTGGGCAGGTCGATGGCATGGCCATCGGGGGTGAACACATAGACCCGGTCCGGCTCGATGTCCACCCGCAGTTGCTCGGCCAGGCCGCCGATATCGCCCAGTTCCTCGTGCCACTCGAGCACCTGGCGCAGCCAGGAGATCTTCTCTTCGTAGTGGTTGGAACTGGACTTGACGTCGGTGCCCTTGTAGCGCCAGTGGGCGCACACACCGAGCTCGGCTTCCTCGTGCATGGAATGGGTGCGGATCTGCACTTCCAGCACCTTGCCCTCGGGGCCGATCACTGCGGTGTGCAGGGAGCGGTAGCCGTTCTCCTTGGGGTTGGCGATGTAGTCGTCGAATTCCTTGGGGATGTGCCGCCATAGGGTATGGACGATGCCCAACGCGGTGTAGCAGTCGCGGATCTCCGGGACCAGTACACGCACGGCGCGCACGTCGTAGATCTGGCTGAACTCCAGGCCCTTGCGCTGCATCTTGCGCCAAATGGAATAGATGTGTTTCGCCCGGCCGCTGATGTCGGCCTTGACGCCCGTGGCCAGCAGCTCGTTCTGCAGTTGGTTCATCACGTCGCTGATGAAGCGCTCGCGGTCGAGCCGGCGCTCATGCAACAGCTTGGCGATCTGCTTGTACTGGTCGGGTTCGAGGTAGCGGAAGGACAAGTCCTCCAGCTCCCATTTGATGTGACCGATGCCCAGGCGGTGGGCGAGCGGAGCATAGATGTCGAACACTTCGCGCGCCACACGCAGGCGCTTCTCGTCATCGGCGGCCTTGACCGCCCGAATGGCGCAGGTACGTTCGGCCAGCTTGATCAGGGCAACGCGCACGTCGTCGACCATGGCCACCAGCATCTTGCGCAGGTTCTCGACTTGCGCCTGGGAACCGAGCACCAGCGACTGGCGCGGGCTGAGGCTGGCGCTGATGGCGGCCATGCGCAGCACGCCGTCGATCAACTTGGACACCACCGGGCCAAAGCGCTGGCCGACCTCGGCCAGGGTCACCTTGCCCTCGCGCACCGAGCGATAGATCACCGCAGCCACCAGGGAATCCTGATCGAGCTTGAGGTCGGCGAGGATTTCGGCGATCTCCAGACCCGCCTGGAAGCTGGACGTACCGTCGGCCCAGGAATGCTTGGCCGGGTTGCCCTTCTTCTCGACCTCCTGGGCGAAATCGCAGGCCTCCTTGAGCGCCTTGCGGTCCAGCGCCGAGTCGACGCTCACCACATGATCCAGCCATGCTTCGAGATTGATACTACCGTCGGTATTGACCGGCTGGTGCACTCTCACCTGTACCATCTTTCTTTTACCTTTCCATACAGCGCACCACGCGGGTGCGCTGGCAATCACCGTACGCCGCCCAGTCCCTGGACGCCGCACCAAGGGGCCAGCCTGGCTAGCCCGCTTCGAATAACGCCATGGCCTCGACATGTGCCGTCTGAGGAAACATGTCGAGGATCCCGGCCCTTGTTAACCGGTACCCCTGCCCGACCAGAACCTGGGCGTCTCGCGCCAGTGTGGCCGGGTTGCAGGACACATAGACCAGCCGCTTGGCCTTGAGGCGTGCGATGCCTTGCACCACCTCGAAAGCACCGTCGCGCGGTGGATCCAAGAGTACCGCAGAAAAGCCCTCGGCGGCCCATCCGGCGCCCGCCAAAGGCTGCGATAAATCGGCCTGAAAAAACCGTGCATTATGCACATTGTTGCTACGGGCATTGGCCTCGGCCCGTTCGACCATGGCCTGTACACCTTCCACGGCCACCACTTCCCGGGCCCGCCGGGCCAGCGGCAGGGCAAAGTTGCCCAAGCCGCAGAACAAATCCAGCACCCGATCCTCGGGTTGAGGGGCCAGCCACGCCAGCGCCTGCTCGATCATCAATGTATTGACCTGAGCATTGACCTGGACGAAATCCCCCGGCCGCCAGGCCAACTCCAGCCCCCAAGGCTCGAGTGCAAAACCAAGTGTCAGACCGGCCTCGACCGGCGCCGGTTCGCCGTCGCCCTGCAACCACAGCTGGGCGTCAGCCTGCTTGCAGAAGGCCTCCAGGCGCGCCAGATCCTCCGCCGGCAACGGCGCCACATGCCGCACCAGAACCGCTTGCGCGGTGCCGCTGAACAGCTCGACATGCCCCAACGCCTGAGGTTTGCTCAGGCTGCGCAGCACCGTCGGCAGATGGCGGAAAATCGCCTGCAAGGGCTGTACCAGCACCAGGCATTCGTCGATGGCGACGATGTCCTGGCTGGCCTCGGCCCGAAAGCCCACGTCCAGATGACGCGCCTTCGGGTCCCAGCGCACGGCGATCCGGGCCCGGCGCCGATAGCCGAATTCAGGGCCGACCAGTGGCGTGGCCCATTGCTCGGGTTGTACGCCGGCCACCCGCTGCAGTTGCTCGGCGAGCATCCGCTGCTTGAGTGTCAATTGGCCGTCGTGAGGCAGGTGCTGCAGGTTGCAGCCACCGCAACGCTCATAATACTGGCACGGCGCCTCGCGCCGTTCGGGGCTGGCCTGCAGCACCCGCTCCAAGCGTGCATCGACCACCTTGCCACGGGCGCCCAGCACGCGGGCCTCGACGGACTCCCCAGCCAAAGCGCCACTGACGAACCAAGTGCGTCCCTCGACAAAGGCGATGCCACGACCGTCACCGGCCAGGCGCTCGATTTGCAGGCGTTGTTTCTTGCCGACCGGCACTTGTGGCGCACGATTGCCGCCGGCCGGCTGGAAGCGCAGGCCGCTGTTGCTTTTCTTTCTGGACATCAGGTTGCGTCGAACAGGCCAGTGGACAGATAGCGGTCGCCACGGTCGCAGATGATCGCCACCATGACCGCGTTCTCGACCTCGCGGGACAGGCGCAACATTGCCGCGACCGCACCACCGGAAGAAACGCCGCAGAAAATCCCCTCTTCACGAGCAAGACGACGGGTGGTCTGCTCGGCTTCGTCTTGGGACATATCGACCACGCGGTCGACCCGGGTGGCGTCGAAGATCTTCGGCAGGTACTCCTCGGGCCAGCGGCGAATGCCAGGGATGGCCGAGCCTTCCATCGGTTGCAGGCCAACGATCTGCACTGCCGGGTTCTGCTCCTTGAGGTATTGGGAGCAGCCCATGATGGTCCCGGTGGTGCCCATGGAGCTGATGAAATGGGTGATGGTGCCGTGCGTCTGCTGCCAGATCTCAGGGCCAGTGCTGGAATAATGGGCAATCGGGTTGTCGCCGTTGGCGAACTGGTCGAGCACCAGGCCGCGACCTTCGGCCTGCAGCTTCTCGGCCAAGTCTCGCGCCCCTTCCATGCCCTCTTCCTTGGTGACCAGGATCAGTTCGGCACCGTAGGCGGTCATCGCCGCCTTGCGCTCGGCGGTCGAGTTGTCCGGCATGATCAGGATCATCTTGTAACCCTTGATCGCCGCCGCCATGGCCAGGGCGATGCCGGTGTTGCCGGACGTGGCTTCGATGAGCGTGTCGCCCGGTTTGATCTGGCCACGCAACTCGGCGCGGGTGATCATCGACAGCGCTGGGCGGTCCTTGACCGAACCCGCGGGATTGTTGCCTTCGAGCTTGAGCAGGAGGGTGTTGGTGGTCTCGCCGGCGATACGCTGCAGGCGAACCAGAGGCGTATTGCCGACGCAATCGGCGATGGTTGGGTACTGCAAGGTCATGGCGTTGTTCGCAATCCGGACGGCAGGGGCGACTATCATACCGGCAAACCTTTGCTCGCCATATCACGCAATCTGTAGTCGCTATAGCTACAAGCTATAAGCTCGTACCGGTCCAAACCTGAACGCGCGGACCTGCCTCGCGATCCGACGCCACATGCGCCGGCAAACGCATGCACAGGCGTAGCCCTTGCTTGCCATTTTCGGCCCACAACGTGCCACCCTGGCGCTGAATCGCACTGCGAGCAATGCTCAGCCCCAGGCCGAAGCCGCCATCCCCGGGTCGGGAGCCATCGAGGCGGGAGAACGGCGCGAAGATCCGATCCAGATCCGCCTCGTCCACGCCTCCCCCCTGATCTTCCAGCCATAGCCGCCAATAATTGCCTTCGCGGTAGCCTCCCAAGCGCACCAGCCCGTGTTCGGGCGAATGGCGGATCGCATTGCGCAGCATGTTCTCCAGTGCCTGGGCCAGGTGGTTGAGGTTGCCTTGCACCCAGCATTGGGCGGGCAATTCACAGCGCAGGCGTTCAGGCGGCCAGCCGCTTTCGTAGCAGGCATCCTCGGCGAGCATGTCCCACAGGGCCTGGAGCTGGATCGGCTCGAGGTTCATCGGTGCCCGCTCGGCATCCTGCCAGGCCAGTTGCAAGGTGTTTTCGACCAATTGCTGCATGCAGTCGATTTCCCGCGCCACCCGCTCGCGCAGGCATTGATGATCGGTCTCGCCGTCGCAGGCCACGCGCAAGCGGCTCAAGGGCGTGCGCATCTCATGGGAAAGGTCGCGCAGCATCTGCTGTTGCATGGCCACGCTCTCCTGCAGGCGCTCGGCCATCTGATCGAACGCCCTGGCCAGCTCGCCCAGCTCGTCATGCCGCCCAACGGTACGCGAATCCAGACGGGCCGACAGCTGGTCGGCACGCCAGGCGTTGGCCTGCTCGCGCAACTGGTTCAGCGGCACGATCAGCATCCGATACAGACCGACACACAACAACAAGGTGAACAGGCCAGGAATCACGCCGTTGGTCAGGATCTGCCAGAACAGCAGGTACCGCCCGGGATTCAGCCGCTGCGGCAACTCGATCACCAACATGCCCTGCTCCGGCGCCTCGGGAAACGGCAGGCGCAGCCAAGGCTGGGTGATGCTGCGTCGGCTCATGGGCCAGTCGACTCCACGCAGACGTGTCAGTTGCTGGATTTCATCGGTGGACAGCGTGGCGCTGCCCAAAGGGCGCAGTTGGGCATCGAGCACATTCACCCAGCCGGGCTCGCGCTGGTGCATGCCGGCTAGCCAGCGGTCCACCCCCGCCCTGCCTTCTTGGCGCCAGGCCTGCTCGGCTTCGGCGGCATAACCGATCAGCTGTGCCTGGGCCGGCGCGTCGAGGAAGGCGTTGCGGGTTTCCATGTGCCGGCCCCAGGTGTAGCTCAGGCCAATCATCAACAGGCAGAAGCCCACCAGCAGAATGGCCAGCTTCCAGAACAGCGAATGCCGATCCAGCACTGTCATTCGGCCTCGCCGGCGCACAAGGTATAGCCCTTGCCCCAGACAGTACGGATTTGCCGTTCGTGATAGCCGAGCGCCTTGAGCTTGCGACGTATCTGGCTGACATGCATGTCAAGGCTACGGTCATGGCGGGAATAACCGCGCTGCAAGACCTGTTGATAAAGGAAGGGTTTGCTGAGCACTTCGTCCTGGCTGCGATGCAGCGTCTCGAGCAGGCGGTACTCGCTGGGTGTGAGCCCTGCCGAACGGCCGTCGAGCCAGACATCGCAAGCCGCTTCGTCGAAACGCAGCTGCCCGCTGACCACCTCCCGTGGCGCCTGGTGCCGGCGCTCCAGCGCCACCCGTCGCAGGATCGCTTCGATGCGTACCCGCAATTCGGCCATGCTGAAGGGTTTGGGCAGGTAGTCATCGGCGCCGCGCTTGAAACCGCTGATGCGATCGGACTCGGCGCCCAGCGCGGACATCAGAATCACCGGCGTGGTGCTGTGCTTGCGCAGCCGGGCCAAGGCGTCCAGACCATTGAGGCCGGGCAACAGGATATCCATCAACACCACATCGAAGGCTTGGCGGCTGGCGGCCTCCAGGCCTTCGAGGCCGTTACGGCACCAAGTCACCAGGAAGCCGTCGCGCTGCAACTCGTCGTGCAGGTAGGCACCCAGCACCGGGTCGTCCTCGATGGCCAGAATGGTAGACGGGTGAATAGCTTCGGGATTCATTGGCTTCTGACATTAATTCTCAACTGCGCGATTATTGGCCATGCATCCGGCCAAGGCAACCGGGTCGCGCTCGCCGATGACCTGAGGCCAACGCAGGCGCCACTGATGATTCAGCCGCCAAGGCTGGGAACCGCAAAAAGAGCTACAAAGAAGTGCATCAGACGGCCCTGGAGAGTAACGTTCCGCCTGGGGCCGTCTTTATGCTGACGGCAGGCAAGCACATGACAGGAGACAAATGTGCTCGATCGTTTGGGAATCAGAAGCCGGGTCCTGCTGTTGGCCCTGCTGCCAGCCAGCCTGATGGCCCTGGTGCTGGGAAGTTATTTCAACTGGCTACAGCAAAACGAGCTGCGGACTCAGTTGCTCCAGCGCGGCAAGATGCTCGCCGAGCAGCTCGCGCCCTTGGCAGCGCCCTCCCTGGCCAACCCGGCCCAAGCCCAGGAGCTGCTCGAACGCATCGCCGCCCAAGCCCTGGAGCAAGCCGATGTGCGCGCCGTGGCATTCCTGGCCCCCGACCGCTCGCGCCTGGCCCATGCCGGCCCGAGCATGCTCAACCAGGCGCCGACCGGGGGCACCGGCACTCAATTGCTGCAACGCACCGGCAATGACGCTACTCGCTACCTGATGCCCGTCTTCGGCCATCATCGTGACCTGGCCTCCCAGGCGGTCCCCGCCGAAGCCGAGCGCCTGCTCGGCTGGGTCGAAATCGAACTGTCCCACGACGGCACCTTGCTGCGCGGCTATCGCAACCTGTTCACCAGCCTGTTGTTAATCTTCGGCTGCCTGTCGCTCACCGTGTTGCTCGCCCTGCGCATGAGCCGGACGATCAACGATCCGCTCAGTCGCATCAAGCACGCCGTCACCCAACTCAAGGAAGGCAACCTGGAACAGCGCCTGCCGGCGATGGGCAGCCATGAGCTGGATGAACTGGCGGCGGGCATCAACCGCATGGCCGAGACCCTGCAAAATGCCCATGAGGAACTGCAGCACAGTATCGACCAGGCCACCGAAGACGTGCGCCAGAACCTAGAAACCATCGAGATCCAGAACATCGAACTGGACATGGCGCGCAAGGAGGCGCTGGAGGCCAGCCGCATCAAGTCCGAGTTCCTGGCCAACATGAGCCACGAGATCCGCACACCGCTCAACGGCATCCTCGGCTTCACCCACCTTTTGCAACGCAGCGAGATGACCCCGCGCCAGCTCGACTACCTCAATACCATCGAGAAGTCCGCCGACAACCTGCTGGGGATCATCAACGAGATCCTCGACTTCTCCAAGATCGAGGCCGGCAAACTGGTGCTCGACAGCATTCCGTTCAACCTGCGCGATCTGATCCAGGACACGCTGACCATCCTCGCCCCTGCGGCCCACGCCAAGCAGCTGGAGCTGCTCAGCCTGGTCTACCGCGACACCCCGCTGTCGCTGATCGGTGACCCGCTGCGGCTCAAGCAGATCCTCACCAATCTGGTGAGCAACGCCATCAAGTTCACGCGCGAAGGCACCATCGTCGTGCGTGCCATGATCGAGGATGAACAGGAGGACAGCGTACAACTGCGCATCAGCGTGCAAGACACAGGCATCGGCCTCTCGCCCCAGGATGTGCGCACCTTGTTCCAGGCCTTCAGCCAGGCCGATAACTCGTTGTCACGTCAGCCCGGCGGTACCGGCCTGGGCCTGGTGATCTCCAAGCGCCTGATCGAGCAGATGGGTGGCGAGATCGGCGTGGACAGCACCCCAGGCGAAGGTTCGCAGTTCTGGATCAGCCTCAGCCTGCCGCGCGCTCATGACGACGCGCAGGAGCAACCGCTGCAACCGTTGCTCGGGCGCCGCGCCGCCATCGTCGATGGCCACGAGCTGGCGCGCCAAGCCCTGGAGCACCAGTTGGAAGATTGCGGTCTGAGCGTCAGCCTGTTCGCCTCCTTCGACCAGTTGCTGCAAGGCGTGCAGGCGGCGAGCCAGGCAGGCCAACCCTTCGAGTTCGCGGTGCTGGGGGCCAACCTGAGCACGCTCTCGCCGGAGCAACTGGGCCATTATCACCAGCAATTGGAACGCTTGGGCTGCCTGTGCGTGGTGCTTTGCCCGACTACCGAGCAGGCGCTCTATCACCCCTACCTGCCCAATCCCCATGGCCAGTTGCTGTCCAAGCCCACCTGCACGCGCAAACTGCGCCGCCTGCTGCTCGAACTGGTGCAACCGCGCCGAGCGACCAACGACGCGCGCGCCAGCGGCAATACCCGGGCGCCAAGGATTCTCTGCGTGGACGACAACCCAGCCAATCTGTTGTTGGTGCAGACCCTGCTCGAAGGCCTGGGCGCCGAGGTGTTGGCGCTGGACAACGGCTATGCCGCGGTCAAGGCAGTGCAGGACGAGCCTTTCGACCTGGTGCTGATGGATGTGCAGATGCCGGGAATGGACGGACGCGCCTGCACCGAGCAGATCCGCCGTTGGGAAGCCAGCCAGAGCGGCAGCCCGCTGCCCATCGTCGCGCTCACCGCACACGCCATGGCCAACGAGAAACGGGCCTTGCTGCACAGCGGCATGGACGATTACCTGACCAAGCCGATCAGCGAGCGCCAGCTGTCCCAGGTGGTGATGAAATGGACCGGAATGAGCCTGGTGCCGTCCATGCAGGAGCGCGGCAGTGAACGGGCCATCGACAGTAACGAGCTGAAGGTGCTCGACCCTGAGGAAGGCCTGCGCCTGGCCGCCGGCAAGCCGGACCTGGCCGCGGACATGCTGGCCATGCTGCTGGCGTCTCTTGAGACCGACCGTGAATCGATCCGCGTCGCCCGCGAGCTGGGTGATCGCACGGCGATGATCGAACGGGTCCATCGCCTCAACGGCGCATCGCGCTACTGTGGCGTGCCGCAACTGCGCGCGGCCTGCCAGCGCAGCGAGACCTTGCTCAAACAGGACAGCCCCCAGGCGGCGCAAGCCCTGGACGAGCTCGACCGGGCCATCGTGCGGCTCGCGGCTCAGGCTCGGCTGAGCGCCTGAGCGCAAAGCCCTGGGGCCGCAGGACGGCCCCAAAATCGGGGGCGTTGCACTATCCGAACAGTGACGCCACTGAGCAAGATCAACGCCCTTCTTCGCAGGCTGTCTACACTGCCGCGATGACGAAACCTGGAGATTCACACCATGCGTGTCCTGTTGTTCAGCAGCCAGCACTACGACCAGGAAAGCTTCACCCAGGCCTCCCGCGACAGTAGCCTGGAGCTGCACTACCAGTCGGCCCGGCTGACCCAGGACACCGTCGCTTTGGCCCAGGATTTCGAGGTGGTCTGCGCGTTCATCAACGATGAGCTCGATGCCACGGTGCTCGAACGCCTGGCTGCCGGCGGGACCCGTCTGATCGCCTTGCGCTCGGCAGGCTACAACCACGTCGATCTGGCCGCCGCCCGGCGCCTGGGACTGTCGGTGGTGCGGGTACCGGCCTATTCACCCCATGCCGTGGCCGAGCATGCCGTGGCCTTGATCCTGGCGCTCAACCGACGCCTGCACCGGGCCTACAACCGCACCCGCGAAGGTGATTTCACCCTGCATGGCCTGACCGGCTTCGACCTGCACGGCAAGACGGTCGGCGTGGTCGGCACCGGCCAGATCGGCGCCGCCTTCGCCCACATCATGGCCGGTTTCGGCTGCCAGTTGCTGGCCTACGACCCCTACCCCAACCCTGAACTGCTTGCCCTGGGCGCCCGCTACGTGGAATTGCCCGAACTGCTGAGCCAGGCCCGCATCATCAGCCTGCACTGCCCGCTGACCGAGCACACCCGCCATCTGATCGACGCCCAGAGCCTGGCCACCCTGCAACCCGGCGCCATGCTGATCAATACCGGGCGCGGCGCGCTGGTCGACACGCCGGCCCTGATCGACGCGCTCAAGTGTGGCCAGCTCGGCTACCTGGGGCTGGATGTCTATGAAGAGGAGGCGCAGCTGTTCTTCGAGGACCGTTCCGACCTGCCGCTGCAGGATGACGTACTCGCACGGCTGCTGACCTTCCCCAACGTGATCGTCACCGCACACCAGGCATTTCTCACCCATGAAGCGCTGGCGGCCATCGCCTCGACCACCCTGGACAACATCATCCGCTGGACGGAGGGCGATCCGCAGAATCTGGTGAACGGTTGATGCTAGGATACGCGGCAATTTTGGAGGACCCATGGTCGAACACGATTTCCGCTACACCCTTTTCAACCCGCAACACACCCTGATCGAATGCCGCGCCCTGGTGCCGGGCCGCTATCAGGTGACTGGCAACGGTGGCTCGATCCAGAAGGACGATGTCCTGCTGGTGACTCTAAAAGGCAGCAAGGATCTTTCCATGCGCCTTACCGTGGAGAGCGTGCGCCACCTGATCAACCCGCGCGGCCAATGGGTCGCCGTGGCCAGCGGCCCGATCTTCAACGAGCTGGAGATCCTCAACTGGAAGGTCAAGTGCAACAGCTGCCAGGCTGAGCTGGACTTCGAGTTCGCCGTCGACGGCAAGCTCGGCAACAAGGCCCGCCAGCCCGCGGCCAGCGCCCGCATCGCCGAGCTGGGTTGGGCCAGCCGTGGCGACCAGCACCTGTGCCCGGCCTGCCAAGGGAGCGCGCAGTGAAGCATCTGTTGACCGGTGCACTGATTGCCGTCGGCCTGCTCGGCTGCGCATCGGAGCCTTCGAAATTGCAACCGGAGCAAAGCTATGTGCTGGAGTGGATCGGCGAGCGCCCGTTGATCGACTACAGCCACCTGACCCTGATCCTCGGCGAGGACGGCCGTGCTTATGGCAATGCTGGCTGCAATCACTGGTTCGCGTCCTACACCCTGCAAGGCGACCGCATCAGCTTTGGCAAGGTCGGCAAAACCCGCAAACTGTGCGCCCCTGCATTGATGGACCAGGAAAAACGCTTCCTTCAGGCGCTGGAGACCGTGCAACGCTGGGACGTCTCATCGATCGAGCAGATTCGCTTCTGGCCGGCCGAGGGCAAGCCACTGCGCTTCTGGCCTGAGGAAGGTTAAGAGCAGCTGCAAGCTGCAAGAAAAGCAAGCCCGACACGGTCCGCTCTTTCTTGAAGCTTGCAGCTCGAAGCGCTTAAGCGCCCTTGAGGGCCTTGATCTTGGCTTGCAGTCCTTCGAGGGTCTGCTCCCCCATCAACTGCTCACGCACTTTGCCTTTGTCATCGATGATGTAGGTCACCGGCAGCGCCTCGCTGCGCGGCAGCTCGTAGCGCTCGGCCGGGTCCTGGGCGAGGACGGTAAAGGCGATGCCGAGAGTTTCGGCGGCCTGCTTGAGATCCTGGCCCTGCAACCCATCGAAGTTCACTCCGACCACCTTGATACCCTGGGCCTCCCACTGCTTGGCCGCAGCGTTGAGCTCGGGGATTTCCGTACGGCACGGGCCGCACCACTCGGCCCAGTAGTTGAGCACCAGCCAGTGCCCGTCGATCTGCTCGGCCTTTACCGTGTTGCCGTGCTGGTCCACGCCGTAGTCCGCACCGCAACCGCCGAGCAACAGGCTCGCGGTGATGGCCAGTACTGCTGCCAAACGCCTTGCCATGGGTCAATCCTTCTAGAAGTTTCAAGCAAACGACACAGTCGCTGCGGTTAGAATAGCCGCCACACCCAGCTGGATGCGACCCGTCATGACTGATCTGACCCTCTATCATAACCCGCGCTGTTCGAAATCCCGCGGCGCCCTGGAACTGCTCGAAGCGCGCGGCCTAGCCCCGACCATCGTGCGCTACCTGGACACCCCGCCGGATGCCGTCACCCTGAAAACCCTGCTCGGCAAGCTGGGCATCGCCCCGCGCCAGCTACTGCGCACCGGTGAAGAAGAATACAAGGCCCTGGATCTGGCCAACCCCGCCCTGAGCGACGCGCAACTGATCGACGCGATGGTCCAGCACCCCAAGCTGATCGAGCGTCCGATCCTGGTCGCCGGTGACAAGGCGGTGATTGGCCGTCCGCCGGAGAAAGTACTGGAGATCCTGCCGTGAGCGATCCCTACGTTCTAGTGCTCTATTACAGCCGCCACGGCTCGACCAGCGAGATGGCCAGGCATATCGCCCGCGGCGTCGAGATGGCCGGCCTGGAGGCGCGCCTGCGCACTGTGCCGGCGATCTCCACCGAATGCGAAGCCGTGGCCCCGGACATCCCGGCCAGCGGCGCGCTCTACGCCACCCTCGACGATCTGCGCCACTGCGCGGGCCTGGCGCTGGGCAGCCCGACCCGATTCGGCAACATGGCCGCGCCGCTCAAGTACTTCCTCGACGGCACCAGCAGCTTGTGGCTGGGCGGAGAGCTGGTCGGCAAGCCCGCGGCAGTGTTCACCTCGACCGCCAGCCTGCATGGCGGTCAGGAGACCACGCTGCTGTCGATGATGCTGCCGCTGATGCACCACGGCATGCTGGTGCTTGGCCTGCCATACAGTGAGTCGGCGCTGCTCGAGACCCGTGGCGGCGGCACGCCCTATGGCGCCAGCCACCACGCTGGAGCTGATGGCAAGCGCGAACTCGACCCGCACGAAATCGCCCTGTGCCGCGCCCTGGGCCAACGCCTGGCGAGCACCGCCAAGGCTTTGGGGGGCGAGCGTGGCTAGAAAGCCCAAGGTATTGCCACCGCTGGAATGGCTCACGCCACGGGTGCGCGTCACCCGGGCGTTGAGCCTGGCTTGCTTTTTTGGCCTGATCGCCCTGCTGGCGGTCAACAACCTGTGGTTCGCGGACCTGCATGGGGCACGGGTCGAAGTGATCCTGGCCATCGAGCTGATCCCTCTGTTGCTGCTGGTGCCGGGCATGCTGACGGGCAGCGCCCGGGCCCATGCCTGGACGTGCTTCGTGGTGAATATCTATTTCATCAAGGGAGTGCTGGCGGCGTTCGACCCGGCACGGGCGGTGTTCGGCTGGATGGAGGTGCTGGTGAGCCTGGGGCTGTTCGTCAGTGCCCTGCTGTATGTGCGCTGGAAGTTCCAGCATGAGCGGCGTGTGGCCGGTGAAGGGCAGTAGAAGCGGCGGCCTTTTCGCGGGTAAACCCGCTGCCACAAGTACTGCACCGCCCCTGTGGCAGCGGGTTTAGCCGCGAAGCACGCGTCGCACCTCTCAATGATTGACGGTATGCGCCAGCATCACCGACAGCTGGCACAGCGGTCGCCCGCTCTGCTCATGCCACTGATTGAACGCCTGCTGCACCAGCGCCAAATCGCGCTGGCTGGTCGGCTGCTTGTCGATCACGCCCTGGGCGATGAGGGCTGCGCTCATGTCATCGGTGGGAATGAACGTGTCCTTGCCGACCATGCGCAAGAAACGCGGCGCCGACAACCCGCCCAACTGATTGCCATGCTTGGCCAGGTACTTCCATAGTCCGACGATGTCGGTCACCGGCCAATCGGCGATGAACGCGCCGAAACTGCCCCGCTCCTTCGCCACATCGAGAATCATCTGCGCATTGCGTGGCACGCTCTTGAGCTTGCCCAAATGGCGGATGATCCGCTCGTCCTGCATTAACCGCTCAAGGTGTTCGGCGCCCATCAGCACGACCTTTTCCGGATCGAAGCCGAAGAACACCTGCTCGAAGGCCGGCCACGTGGCGTCCACCAGGCTGTGCTTGAGCCCTGCACGGAACACCCGCAGGGCCAGCGTCGACAGGTAGCGGTCATCGCTGATGTCACGCAATTGCGCTGGCGTGCGCGGCTGCGGCAGGAAGGCCTCCAGGGCCTGTGCCGAGCCGAAGCGGTTCAGGCAGTACTCATGCAGCCATTGGTAGTCGCGCATGGGTCAGATGTTCAGTACATCGAGAAAACGCGGAGTGGCGCTTTCGTCGATCTTGAGGCTGGTGAAATCGAACAGGTTGCGATCGGCCAGCTGCGATGGCGCGACGTTCTGCAGAGCGCGGAAGATGCTCTCGGTGCGGCCCGGGTGCTTGCGTTCCCATTCCACCAGCATGTCCTTGACCACCTGGCGCTGCAGGTTTTCCTGAGAGCCGCACAGGTTGCAAGGGATGATCGGGAAGCCCTTCATGTCCGAGTAGGCCTGGATGTCCTTCTCGCTGCAGTAGGCCAGCGGGCGGATCACCACGTTGCGACCGTCGTCGGCGCGCAGCTTCGGCGGCATGCCCTTGAGCGAGCCGTTGAAGAACATGTTGAGGAAGAAGGTCTCGACGATGTCGTCGCGATGGTGCCCGAGGGCCATCTTGGTCGCACCGATCTCGTCGGCGAAGGTGTACAGCGTGCCGCGGCGCAGGCGCGAACACAGCGAGCAGGTGGTCTTGCCTTCCGGAACCAGCTCCTTGACCACCGAGTAGGTGTCCTTCTCGACGATGTGGTACTCGACGCCCAGCTCCTTGAGATAGGCCGGCAACACGTGCTCAGGGAAGCCTGGCTGCTTCTGGTCCATGTTCACAGCGACGATCTCGAACTTGATCGGCGCCACCTTCTGCAGGTGCAACAGAACGTCGAGCATGGTGTAACTGTCCTTGCCGCCGGACAGGCAGACCATGACCTTGTCGCCATCCTCGATCATGTTGTAGTCGGTGATGGCTTCGCCAGCGAGGCGACGCAGGCGTTTTTGCAGTTTGTTCTGGTTGACCGAGAGGGTGCCCATAGCGCTTGGATCCGCGAGGTGTGACAAAAGCGGGCTATTTTACGCACAAACCGAGCGGGGGCGTAGGCCATTCCGATAAAGAATCAAGCGCGCATCTGACAGCGCAATTTGCTCTAAAAACCCAGGTTTATGTAGGTAACGGCTTCCTATACTGCGAGATAAGGCCACACGACCGCTTGCATCGGTGTCCAGGCCTCGGGCCGCAAGCGCTCCACTTGGGGGGCGTTTGACAACGACGATAGGAGTGACCGGCATGATCCATCACGTTCTGGGGCTGTTTACCCACCCTGACCAGGAGTGGAAGGAGATTCGTGGCGAGGACGAAAGCATCAGCCACATGTACCTGACCCACACGCTGATACTCGCCGCGATCCCGGCTGTGTCGGCGTTCATCGGCACCACCCAGGTCGGCTGGGTCATAGGCGATCGACCGGCGGTGATGCTGACGATGGAAAGCGCACTATGGATGAGCATCATGTCCTACCTGGCGATGCTCGCCGGGGTCGCGGTCATGGGGGCTTTCATCCACTGGATGGCCCGCACCTACGATGCCACCCCATCCATGGCGCAATGCGTGGCGTTTGCCACCTACACCGCCACCCCGCTGTTCATCGGCGGCCTGGCGGCGCTCTACCCGCACCTCTGGCTTGGCATGCTGGTGGGCACGGCGGCCATTTGCTACACGGTCTACCTGCTCTATGTCGGCCTGCCGACCTTCATGAATATCCCCACCGACGAAGGCTTCCTGTTCTCCAGCTCCGTGCTGGCGGTAGGCCTGGTGGTGCTGGTGGCGATCATGGCCTCCACGGTGATCATCTGGGGGCTGGGTGTGGGGCCTGTCTATACCAACTAGATCCAACGCAACATAGGAGCGTCACCCCGGGGCCGCCGCAAGGCGGCCTCTGGCTGTGTGCTGACAGATGGCCCGGCAGGCACCTGGCGCTTGCGGCATAATTGCCCGCTCAGGAGAACCACCCCGCCATGCCCGAGCTGCTTAAACAACGCGTCGAAACCTGTTACCAGCAAGCTGAAGCCTTCTTCAAACGCACCTTCCCTCGCCCGCAAGTCAGCTTCAAGCTGCGCGGCCAGAAGGCCGGCGTCGCTCATCTGCACGAAAACCTGCTGCGCTTCAATCTGCAGCTGTACCGGGAGAACCAGGAAGACTTCCTGCGTCAGACCGTTGCCCACGAAGTGGCACACTTGGTGGCGCACCAGCTGTTCGGCGACAAGATCCAGGCCCATGGCGAGGAATGGCAACTGATCATGCGGGGCGTGTATGAATTGCCACCGAACCGTTGCCACAACTATGAAGTGAAGCGGCGCGTGGCCACCCGCTACATCTACCGCTGCCCCTGCCCGGAAAGTGACTTCCCGTTCACTGCCCAGCGGCACAAGCTGGTGCGCCAGGGGCGACGCTATCTGTGCAGGCGGTGTCGTGAGATCCTGGTTTACAGCGGCGAGACCCGCATCGAATGACAAACAGCATTCGCGGCTAAACCCGCCCCCACAAGGCTTGCGCCAAACCTGTGCAAGCGGGTCTACCTGCGAACAGGCCGGCAGGCATTACAAATAAAGAAGGCGACCCGAGGGTCGCCTTCTTCGATTTCACAACGCAATCAGCGCGCCGGGCCTTCAGCCACGCCCAAGTCATCGACCGGACGAGGGTCGACCAGCGGCGAACCACCGGAGGCCAGCTCGGCCTGCAGCGTGTCGGTGTCCAGCTCGTTGACCCACTTGGCCACGACTACCGTGGCCACGGCGTTGCCGATCAGGTTGGTCAGCGCACGCGCCTCGGACATGAAGCGGTCGATACCCAGGATCAGCGCCAGGCCTGCCACCGGCAGGTGGCCCACGGCGGACAGGGTCGCGGCCAGCACGATGAAGCCGGAACCGGTGACGCCTGCTGCACCCTTGGAGGCGATCAGCAGCACCAGCAGCAGGGTGATCTGGTGGGTGATGTCCATGGTGGTGTCGGTAGCCTGGGCGATGAACACCGCAGCCATGGTCAGGTAGATCGAGGTGCCATCCAGGTTGAACGAGTAGCCGGTAGGGATCACCAGGCCGACCACCGACTTCTTGGCACCCAGGCGCTCCATCTTGGCCAGCATGCGTGGCAGGGCCGATTCCGAGGAGGAGGTGCCGAGCACGATCATCAGCTCTTCACGAATGTAGCGGATCAGCTTGAGTACGCTGAAGCCATGGAACCGGCAGATACCGCCCAGCACCACCAGGATGAACAGCAGGCAGGTGACGTAGAAGCAGATCATCAGGTAGCTCAGCTGCACCAACGAGCCCACACCATACTGGCCGATGGTGAAGGCCATGGCGCCGAAAGCGCCGACCGGAGCCAGCTTCATGATCATGTTGATGATGTTGAACATGACATGGGCGAAGCGGTCGATCAGGTCCAGCACCGGCTTGCCGTAGCTGCCCAGGCGGTGCAGGGCAAAGCCGAACAGCACGGAGAACATCAGCACCTGCAGGATATCGCCATTGGCGAATGCGCCCACCACGGTGTTGGGGATGATGTTGAGCAGGAAGCCCACGGTGGTCTGCTGCGCGCCTGCGGCGGCGTAGGCGGCGACGCTGCTGGCGTTCAGGGTGCTGACGTCGACATGCATGCCGGCACCGGGCTGGACCACGTTGACCACGACCAGGCCGATGATCAAGGCGATGGTGGAAACGATCTCGAAGTACAGCAGCGCATAGCCACCGGTCTTGCCGACCGACTTCATGCTCTGCATGCCAGCGATGCCGCTGACGACGGTGCAGAAGATGATCGGGGCGATGACCATCTTGATCAGTTTGACGAACCCGTCGCCCAGGGGTTTGAGGGCTACGCCGGTTTCCGGGTAGTAGTGACCGAGCAGGATACCGATGGTGATGGCGACCAACACCTGGACATACAGGGATTTGTACAACGGCTGACGTGTCGTCATGGCTAGTTTTTCCTCAAGTGTGCCGAGCCCACCCTTCCCAGGGCGTTGGGGCACCTAAAGCGCGAACCCTCCTGCACTTGGAGGGATTTGTCGTTGTGTTCGAGCTGCCTTGTGACAGGCCTCTGCCAGGTCGATAGCAAGGCCGATGCCAAAATGCTCGCAATCAGTGCAGCCCCCGGATTTCGGGGCTTTCGGCGCCCCATGGCGGGGCAGGTGTGCAGTTTGAGGTTGGCGGATTTCCGCCCATTGGCGGGTTTGGAACAAGGCTGTTGGCGGGAATCCGCCCAGGAAGGGAGAACGTACCCCGGCCGGCTCGCCCTGTGGCGTTAACTTCGGGGTAAATCCCACAGGATCCACAAGCCCCAGGATGGGTGAGGCCTTGGGACGTGCCGCGCAGCGCCTCAGTGGGTTTCAGTCCAGATGGAACACGATCCG
This sequence comes from Pseudomonas sp. CK-NBRI-02, assembly GCF_008124495.1. Lineage (NCBI taxonomy): Bacteria > Pseudomonadati > Pseudomonadota > Gammaproteobacteria > Pseudomonadales > Pseudomonadaceae > Pseudomonas > Pseudomonas sp. CK-NBRI-02. The sequence goes on from NZ_VSJH01000006.1 coordinate 465,895, forward strand.
GAACGCCGCGCCTCCAAGTGTCGAATCATCCAGGCTCAGCTCGGCGTCATAGCTGTCGATGATGTCCTTGACCACCGCCAGGCCGATGCCCTGCCCCGGATGCTGCCGATCGAGCCGTTCGCCCCGTTTGAGAATGCGCTCACGCTGATTGCCCGGTACGCCAGGGCCATCGTCTTCGACGCATAGCACCAACTGCCCAGGCGCTTGTTGCAGGCTCACACGCACCTGGCCGAGGCTCAGCCGATAAGCGTTCTCCAGCAGGTTGCCGAACAGCTCCAGCGCTGCCCCTTGCTCCATCGGCACCCAGGCATCCGGGGGCATGTCGAGGCTGACGGCCACGCGCTTGTCGCGATAGACCTTGTCCAGCGTGTTGCACAGGCTGTCGAGCACCGGTCGTAGTTGCACCCGATGACGGACCAGACCACTCTTGCGCAGGCTGGCGCGCTGCAGTTGGTAGTCGATCTGCTGGCTCATGCGTTCGATCTGGCTTTGCAGCACCCGCGCCTGCTCGCGTTCGCTGTCACCCTGGCCGAGGCTTTCACCGACGCCCTGCAGCACCGCAAGGGGCGTCTTGAGGCTGTGCGCCAGGTCATCGAGCGAATCGCGGTAGCGCTGGCGCTGCTCACGTTCGCTGCGCAGCAGGCGGTTGAGCGAGCCGGTCAGGCGCAGCAGTTCACGCGGGTGCTCGCCGCTCAGGCCATCACGCGCACCCGCTTCCACTTCGTCAAGCTCCAGGCTCAGCCTGCGCAACGAACGAAGCCCCCAGGTCAGGCCGGCCCATAACAGCACCATCAGCGCCAGCAGGGCCGCCCCGAAACCCAAGTAGAGTTTTTCACGCAGGCCATCGAGGGTGTGCTGGTACTCACGCACCGGCTGCAGCGCCACGATACTGAACGCGGCACTCTTGCCCCCGAGCAGCTTGACCTCCACGTCGTAGACGAAGAATTCCTCGCCGTCATCCTGGTGGATCCGGGCGAACTCATTGCCGCGCCCGTCATATCGGGGGCGGTAGTTGATGTTCTGCCCGTTGGTGGCGCGCGAACGCCACACCAGAGCACCCTGGCGATCGAAGATGTAGCCGAGCAGGCCGGTGTAGGGCAGGTTGTAGCGCTCGTCGGGCAACTGCTCGGGCATTTGCAGCCGCCCCTGCTCGATCCGCGCGGCGGAAATCAAGGTGGTCACATCCGAGGCCAAGCGCTGTTCGATCGACTCCTGCAACGCCAGGCTGAAGGTCTTTTGCAGGGCCGGTAGCAGCGCCAGCATGAACAACAACGCCAACAGCGCCGCCGCCAGCATCAGGCGCACCCGCAGGGAGCGGATCATCGGCAGCGCTCGGTGAACAGGTAACCCAGGCCACGCACCGTGTCGATCGGTTTGAAACCACGGTCGCCCTCGAGCTTGCGTCGCAGACGACCGACCAGCACCTCGATGACATTCGGATCGCGCTCCTCGTCATCGGGGTAGAGCTGCTCCATCAGACGATCCTTGGCCACCACTTGCTGGTGATGGCGCATGAGGTATTCGAGGATGCGGTATTCATAGGCGGTCAGGGCTAGCGGTTGCTCGTCCAAGGTCGCCTGCTTGCGATTGAGGTCCAGCACCAGGGGCCCTGCCGCGATGGTCGACTGGGTGAAACCGCTGGAGCGGCGCAGCAAGGCATTCAGGCGCGCCTCCAGCTCTTCGAACTGGAACGGCTTGACCACATAGTCGTCGGCCCCGGCGGCCAGGCCTTCGACCTTGTCCTGCCAGTTGCCGCGGGCGGTGAGGATCAGGATCGGAAAGGTCTTGCCCTGACTGCGCAACTGGCGGATCAGGTCCAGACCGCTCATGCCCGGCAGCCCGAGGTCGACCACGGCCAAATCGTGGTTGTATTGCTCGGCCTGGTAGAGCGCCTCTTCGGCATTGGCCACCGCCTCGACCACATGCCCGCTCTCGCCCAGGCGCGTGTACAGGTGGTGGCGTAGCAGCGCCTCGTCCTCGACCACCAGCAGCTTCATGTCACTCTCCTTGATTCATACCTGTATCCGCCTCCCGTGCCGGTCAAGCCCGCTTCTGCACGACGCCTGGCGGCAGGAGCGGGCTTGGTCGCGGAGGGACCGGTGCAGCATACCAGCGTTGCCCTGGCCCCTCTTGTGGGTCAGAAGGTGTAGTTGGCCGACAGGTAGGTCTGGGCGCTGCTGGTCAGACGCAGGGTGCCTGCCTTGGGACCGCCATGTTCGGCCAGTTCGGTGCTGGCGTTGCTGCGCAGGTAACGGTAGCCCAGCTCCACCGAGGCGTTGTTGGTGATCTGCTGCAGCACACCGGCCTGCAGGCCTACGGCATAACCCACATCGGTGTCACGGCTGTAGCCGGAGGATTCCTGGGACAGTTTGGTCAAGCCCAGGCTGCCGCCACCGAACAGCTTGGTGGTGTCGCCCACCGGCAAGAACGCATCGTAGCTGCCAAGCAGGTTTTCCTGGCGCAGCTTGATGCCACTGTGGTCGCCCGAGACATTGTCGTAGGTCAGGTAATAGCGGGCATCGTCATTGATCTTGCCCACGCGCACGCCCCAGGTGCCGTCCTTGCCGATGATGCCGTCGGCGTTCAGGTGATCGGTGTTGCGTTGCAGCAGGCCGGACTTGCGGACCTTGTCGCTGGTCTGGCCATAGGTGAGGCTGGCGAAGGTGTCATCGGCGGCCTGGGCGGTGAGACTGGCGGCACATACGGCCATGGCGACCATCAAGGTATTGAGTGTTTTCATGGTGGGATACTCCAGTTGGATGCGATGTCTGTGTCTGGTGGCTAGAGTAGGGAGTGAGCCCTGAACCGCGGCTGAACCCTGACTGAACCCCGGCTGAACGAATCGCACCCTTTGCCCAAGGAGTACCGACCATGCGTTCCCTGCTTGCCCTGGCCCTGTTGTGCAGCGCTGCCGTCGCCCAGGCGGCGGTGCAGACCCGCGAAATTCCCTATCAGGACGCCGATGGCCAGCGCCTGGTGGGCTACTACGCCTACGACGATGCAGTCGAGGGCAAGCGCCCCGGCATTATCGTGGTGCATGAATGGTGGGGGCTGAACGACTATGCCAAGCGCCGGGCCCGGGACCTGGCGGCGCTGGGTTACAACGCCTTGGCCATCGACATGTATGGCGATGGCAAGCACACCGAACATCCGAAGGACGCCCAAGCGTTCATGGCGGCGGCGACGAAGGACCCCAAGGCTGCTGCACGGCGCTTCGATGCGGGGCTTGAGCTGCTGAAAATCCAACCCAACACCAATAAACATCAGTTGGCGGCGGTGGGTTACTGCTTCGGCGGCAAGGTAGTGCTCGATGCCGCGCGCCGAGGCGAGAAACTCGACGCCGTGGTGAGCTTCCATGGCCCACTGGCCACTCAGACGCCAGCCAAGCCGGGTGTGATCAGGGCGAAAATCCTGGTAGAGCACGGCGAGGCCGACAGCATGATCCCGCCAGCGCAAGTGGCAGCGTTCAAGCAGGAAATGCAAAACGCCGGCGCCGACATGACATTCGTCTCCATTGCCGGAGCCAAGCATGGATTCACAAATCCCGATGCCGACCGCTTGAGCCACGGCGACCATGGCGGGCCGGACATTGGCTATAACAAAGAGGCGGATGACCGCTCGTGGGCGGACATGCAGGCCTTCCTCAAGAAGTCCTTCGACTGAAGACTGTCGGGGTGGCGGTCGAGGGTGCGGCACACGCCTGGTTTGCGCATCAGGGCGCCACTGGCACAATACTCACCATGACCAGACACCCCACCTGCTGCTCCCCCCTCAAGCACCACTGGCCCCTGCCCCGCCCGGTTCCCGGCGCGGTGCTGGTCAGTTGCACCTTCGACCCCGCGCGCCTGGCGCCGGACGACTTCCAGCGCGCCGGCATCGAACAAAGCGCCAGCCTGCAGCGCTCGGTGGCCAAGCGCCAGGCCGAGTACCTGGCAGGCCGGGTCTGCGCACGTGCGGCGCTGCATGCGCTGGATGGACGCGACTACGTGCCCGCCACCCATGAGGACCGTTCGCCGATCTGGCCGGCCGGCATTCACGGCTCGATCACCCATGGCAAAGGCTGGGCCGCCGCTGTGGTTGCTGCCGATGGCGACAGCGCTGGCCTGGGCCTGGACCAGGAATCCTTGCTGAACGACGAACGCGCCGAACGCCTGGCTGGCGAGATCCTCACCCCCGCCGAGCTCCAGCGCCTGGACTATAGCCAGCTCGGCCTGGGCGTGACGTTGACGTTCTCACTCAAGGAAAGCCTGTTCAAAGCGCTCTACCCCTTGACCCGGCAGCGCTTCTACTTCGAACACGCCGAGCTGCTGGAATGGTCTGTCGAGGGTTATGCCCGCCTGCGCCTGCTCACCGACCTTTCAGCCGACTGGCAGGCTGGCCGCGAGCTGGAAGGTCAGTTCTGTGTCCAGGATGGCTACCTGCTCAGCCTGATCAACGTATAACCCCTAGACCTGCGGCCGGTGGCTCGGCCAGATCAGGCTGAAGCAGGCCCCGCCCAACGCCTCGCTGCGTCCGACCATTGCCCGGCCCCCGTGCCAGTAGATGATCCGGCGCACGATCGACAACCCCAGGCCATGCCCGCCGGAGGCGCGGGTACGGCTGTCGTCGAGGCGGGTGAAAGGGGTGAAGATGCGATCCCAGACCCCTTCGGGAATTCCGGGCCCATCGTCTTCCACATCGATGCGGCAGCGCTCCAGGCCCAATTGATAGCTCAACCTGACCTGGGATTCGGCGTGCCGCATGGCATTGCCCACCAGGTTCTGCAGCGCCCGGTGCAGGTAGCGGGGTTCGGCATCGACCCAGGCGCCTGCCGCATCCGCACCCTGGCAGTCGCCGCGTACCACCTTGACCTCGACCCGCAACGGCGACAGCTCCTGGATCACGCGCTCGAGCAGGGCGTCGAGGTCCACCGCCTGGAATTTCAAGGCCGGTGTGCCCTGCTCCAGGCGGGCGTAGGTCAGCATCTCGTCCACCAGTTTGTCCAGGTCCTGGATGTCGCTGTCCATCCCAGCCAGGTGCTTGGCCCTGGCCTGCTCGTTGCTGGCGCTTTCGATCATTTCCAGGCCAAAGCGCAGGCGCGCCACGGGTGTACGCAACTCATGGGAAACCGCCCGCACCAGCTCGCGCTGCATGGTCAAGGAACGCTGCAGATGCTCGGCCATGCCATTGAAGGCCTCGGCCAGGCGCCCCACCGAGTCGGCGTCCCCCTCGGGCACGCGGGTCTCCAGGCTGCCCTGGGCAATGCGCGTGGCCGCGACCTCCAGCCCCGACAGGCGTCGCTCCAGCTGGCGCACCAGCAGGTACACCACCAGGCCGATCAGGCACAAACCAAGGAAGGCGATGAGGACCAGCAACTGCGGCGGATACGGGTTGAGCTGATGCAACGGCCCGATCTCCAGCACCCAGGGCGAGCCAGTCAATCCGGAAAACACCCGCACCGAATCGCCATCTTTGCCCAACGCCATCACCGTGTCGCCCTCCTCCACCCGGCGCCGCTGGTCGTCGTCCAGCCCTGCCCGCTCCAGGCGCTGCAGGGCGATGTCGAAACCAAAGCCCTTGCTCTTGCTGATCTCGGCCAGACGTCGCTGCTGTTCGGCGACCGGGTAGCGCACCAGCTCATCGGCCAGTAGATAGAGCGTGGCGCGGGCCAACTGTTCGCTGACCTGCTTGACCTGGGCCACCAACAGCTGGTCTTCATCGCCGATCTGGCGCAAGACGCGCACGGCATGCGGGCCGGTCTTTTCCACCACCACCAGGCCCCGACGAAGGCGTGTGCGCTGGCCACCATCCAAGGTGAAGGCCGAGGCCGGCTGCAAGTCCAGCGGCACGCCGAGCAAGCGCTCCCAGATCAACAGCGAGCGCTTGCGCTCGACCGGATCTTGCAGGGCCAGGTTGTCCGCCATGAGGCTGAAGGTGCCTTGGGCCAGTCCCTCGCGGTGCCGTTCAGCGCGCACCTGGTTGACCAGATGCAGGCTGAGCACCCCAAGCACTGCCACCAGCACCAGCACGGCGAGCATGCCACCGTAAATGCGCAAGAAGATCGAATTCACGGGGCCGCTGCCTGGGCGGTCTCGCCGACGAACAGGTAGCCCTTGCTACGCAGGGTCTTGATCAGACGCGGGTGGATCGGGTCATCACCTATCTTGGGGCGGATCTTGGAAATACGCACATCGATCGAGCGGTCCTGGCCGTCGTAGCCGACGCCACGCAAGGAGGTGAAGATCTCTTCGCGAGACAACACCCGCCCGGCATTGCTGCTCAACAACCAGAGCAGGTCGAACTCGGCGCCGGTCAGTTCGATCGCCTGCTCGCCCAACCAGGCCTCGCGCACGCGGCTGTCGATGCGCAATGCACCGAACTGCAGCTCCTGACGCTTGCTCTGCGGGGCTTCGCTGCGCCGCAGCAAGGCGGTGATGCGCGCCAGCAGCAAGCGTGGACGCACCGGTTTGCACACATAGTCATCGGCGCCCATGTCCAGGCCCTGGACCTGATCGAGTTCATCGCTGCGAGCGGTGAGCATGAGGATGGGGCCGGCGTATTGCCCGCGGACGCGTCGACAGATGCTCAGGCCATCTTCGCCGGGCAGCATCAGGTCGAGGATCACAAGGTCCGGCTGGCTGTCGATGATACGCCGCGCCGCCCGACCGCCATCGCCCTCCACTGCCACCTCGTAGCCGTTGGCCTGCAGATACTCGGCGGTGAGTTCCGCCAGTCGCTGGTCGTCCTCGACGATCAAAATCCGATTGTTGGGCTGGTCCATGGTCCGCCTTCACTGATTATTCTTGTTCTGGAGCCGCCTGCTGGCGTTGCAGTGTACAACCGGCGATGGCATCGGGCCCGTCAGCCACCGTTCACCAAAAGGCAACATTGCCCCCGGATACTACGTCCCACCCTCGCCCCTGCCAACCACGCCAAGCCGCCTGTCGCAGGCCCTCGGCCGGGACGATTTTTGTGATAGGGTTCGCGCCCGAAAAAATCAGCGACAGGGCATGGGAACGCAGAAAAAAAGTGAAGGCCAGCTAGGACAAGGCCTACAGCGAATACCCACGGATCACACACAAAGTACGCACAAGTTATCCACAGGCGCTCACCTTGCAAAGCCCCTGATACCGCATTATCTTGTATCCCCATCGCAGCGAACCACTAGATATTGGGGTTCGAGCAAAATCACAAACACAAGTCAACAGAGAAGTTCAAGCGATTTGTCTGGCTGAACTTAACGTGATTCCAACAGCCAAACCGCTCCTGCGGAGGCGACCGAGGCAAGCCCATCCAGGGACTTGTTCGGGCATGGGTGTTGCAGGCCAGGCCTGGCACTCATCAGCAACAGTTTTTGGGCTCAGCCCAAAACCTTTGACTTCGGCCAGGGAGCGGCAGGTTATTGCCCCTTATTCCTGAGTCTGTCCCGAAGTCGGTACGCCCGAGCGGGCGGATGCGCGTGCATGCGCGTCCCCGCGCGTGGCCATCAGGCTAGTGGATGGAACGGTGGGCGCCCCAAAGGCGCCTGAACAATATAGAAACTGTGGAGACACCCACCCATGCAAACCGACACAACTCGCGAGAACCCGCAGGCCAAGGTGCCGCAGGCCGCCGATTCGAACCAGGATCTGGCCGCGACCGCACCCGGTCAACTGCGCGTGATCAAGCGTAACGGTACTGTCGTTCCCTACACCGACGACAAGATCACCGTGGCCATCACCAAGGCGTTCCTCGCAGTTGAAGGCGGCACCGCCGCTGCCTCGTCGCGCATCCACGACACCGTCGCTCGCCTGACCGAGCAGGTCACCGCGACCTTCAAACGTCGCATGCCATCGGGTGGCACCATCCACATCGAGGAAATCCAGGACCAGGTCGAACTGGCCCTGATGCGCGCCGGCGAGCAAAAAGTCGCCCGTGACTATGTGATCTACCGCGAACAGCGCGCCAAGGAGCGTGCCACCCGCGCCAACACCGAATCCGTGGTCGAGCCGCACCCAAGCATCCGCATCACCCTGGCCGACGGCAGCCTGGCGCCGCTGGACATGGCGCGCCTGAACACCATCATCAGCGAAGCCTGCGAAGGCCTGGCCGAAGTCGATGGCGAGCTGATCCAGCGCGACACCCTGAAGAACCTGTACGACGGCGTGGCCATCAAGGACGTCAACACCGCCCTGGTTATGACCGCCCGTACCCTGGTCGAGCGCGAGCCGAACTACTCCTTCGTCACCGCGCGCCTGCTGATGGACACCCTGCGTGCCGAGGCCCTGGGCTTCCTGGGCGTGGCCGACAGCGCCACCCACCACGAAATGGCCGACTTGTACGCCAAGGCCCTGCCGGCCTACGTCGAGAAAGGCGTCGAGTTCGAGCTGCTCGACCCTGCCCTCAAAGGCTACGACCTGGAGCGTCTGGGCAAGGCCATCGAGCACGAGCGTGACCAACAGTTCACCTACCTGGGCCTGCAGACCCTGTACGACCGCTACTTCATCCACAAGGATGGCGTACGTTTCGAGCTGCCACAGGTGTTCTTCATGCGCGTGGCCATGGGCCTGGCGCTGCAGGAAAAAGACAAAGAAGCCCGTGCGATCGAGTTCTACAACCTGCTCTCCTCGTTCGATTACATGGCTTCGACCCCGACCCTGTTCAACGCCGGTACCCTGCGTCCGCAGCTGTCGAGCTGCTACCTGACCACCGTGCCGGATGACCTGTCGGGCATCTACAAAGCCATCCACGACAACGCCATGCTGTCGAAGTTTGCGGGTGGCCTGGGCAATGACTGGACTCCGGTACGCGCCCTGGGTTCGTACATCAAGGGCACCAACGGCAAGTCGCAAGGCGTCGTGCCGTTCCTGAAAGTCGTCAACGACACCGCCGTCGCGGTCAACCAGGGCGGCAAGCGCAAGGGCGCGGTCTGCGCCTACCTGGAAACCTGGCACCTGGACATCGAGGAATTCCTCGAGCTGCGCAAGAACACCGGTGACGACCGTCGTCGCACCCACGACATGAACACCGCCAACTGGATCCCGGACCTGTTCATGAAGCGCGTCTTCGACGACGGCAAGTGGACCCTGTTCTCGCCTTCGGAAGTGCCTGATCTGCACGACCTGACCGGCAAGGCCTTCGAAGAGCGCTACGAGTACTACGAAGCCCTGACCGAGTACAACAAGATCAAGGTGTTCAAGACTGTCCAGGCCAAAGACCTGTGGCGCAAGATGCTGTCGATGCTGTTCGAGACCGGCCACCCATGGCTGACCTTCAAGGACCCGTGCAACCTGCGTTCGCCGCAGCAGCACGTGGGCGTGGTCCACAGCTCGAACCTGTGCACCGAGATCACCCTGAACACCAACGCCGATGAAATCGCCGTGTGCAACCTGGGTTCGATCAACCTGCCGAACCACATCGTCGACGGCAAGCTGGACACCGCGAAACTGGCGCGTACCGTCAAGACTGCCGTGCGCATGCTCGACAACGTGATCGACATCAACTACTACTCGGTGCCTCAGGCGCAGAACTCGAACTTCAAGCACCGTCCGGTCGGCCTGGGCATCATGGGCTTCCAGGACGCACTGTACCTGCAGCACATCCCCTACGGCTCGGACGCTGCGGTCGAGTTCGCCGACAAGTCGATGGAAGCGGTCAGCTACTACGCCATCCAGGCATCCTGTGACCTGGCCGACGAGCGCGGCGCATACCAGACCTTCGAAGGCTCCCTGTGGTCCAAGGGCATCCTGCCGCTGGACAGCCAGCAGATCCTGATCGAAGCCCGTGGCGCCAAGTACATCGACGTCAACCTGGAAGAGTCCCTGGACTGGGCCCCTGTCCGCGAGCGCGTCAAGAAAGGCATCCGCAACTCGAACATCATGGCCATCGCGCCGACCGCGACCATCGCCAACATCACCGGCGTTTCGCAGTCGATCGAGCCGACCTACCAGAACCTGTACGTCAAATCGAACCTGTCGGGCGAGTTCACCGTGATCAACCCGTACCTGGTCCGTGACCTCAAGGCTCGCGGCCTGTGGGACTCGGTCATGATCAATGACCTGAAGTACTACGACGGTTCGGTGCAGCAGATCGAGCGTATTCCGCAAGAGCTCAAGGACCTGTACGCCACCGCGTTCGAAGTCGAGACCAAGTGGATCGTCGATGCCGCCTCCCGTCGCCAGAAGTGGATCGACCAGGCCCAGTCGCTGAACCTGTACATCGCCGGCGCCTCGGGCAAGAAGCTGGACGTGACCTACCGCATGGCCTGGTACCGTGGTCTGAAGACCACCTACTACCTCCGTGCCCTGGCCGCCACCAGCACCGAGAAGTCGACCATCAACACCGGCAAGCTCAACGCTGTTTCCAGCGGCGGCGACAGCGCCCCGGTCCAGGCAGCGGGCCCAGCCCCGGTACCTAAGGCCTGCGCGATCGACGAGCCAGACTGCGAAGCCTGCCAGTAACACCCCATGCCGCGGGAGGCGCCTTAAGGCGCCGCTTGCGGCATTTTTGTATCCGCGTCATCGAGAGACTCTGCCCTCTGCACGTCGCTTTCGCGAAGGGATAAAACAGTACTGCTCCGTGCCCTGGACGCCAGGACACGGGCTTCACTGACCCACACGGAAGACATCACGATGGCTCGGAAGAAACCTGCAACTCGCAAGATTGGCCGCAATGCCGAAACCGGCCGTTTCACCACGGTCGAAGAGGCGCGCAACAACCCCAGGACGCACATCGTCCAGACGCTGCGCAACCGCTGCCGCTAAGACCCGCCCGGAAGGCCAAGGCCCTCCGGGCGCGGTTTTTCGACGCTGAAAACCCCACCTCGAAAACACAATATTTTGTGTTAGATCAAAAAATCAAACACCACATCTGCGATTTTTCCGCTAAACTCCTTCCCCGTGGAAACGACGCGTGATTCGTGAACGGACGCGCCTGATACCGGTCGAAAAATTACAGCAGACCGGCCTAGCGTCGCTCCGATCGGTAGCGAATTCCGTTATACTTCGCCCCCCTCGAAAAAGGGTTAGCCAATGATCGACTGCGTGACACAAGCCGTACCCAACCGCTTGGCCAGCCCGCACGTTTTATCGTTGCCACACTGTATTCAGGCGTCCTGGCCCCTCCTGCGAGGCATGGACAGGCGCTGATCCGACACCTTCAAACGTGACGAGCGCGCGCGCTCACTGCCTGCCGTATCGCCCTTGGGGCCTTGCAGGCGTCACCTTTTAAAATCCAATCGGTTGCCCCGCGCAACCCTCTAGCAGGAGCCAGGACCATGCTGAGCTGGGACGAATTCGACAAGGAAGACGGTGAAGTCGCCGCCAAAGGCGCCACCCCCGCACAGGCCAACGCCGCCGCCACCCTCGACAAACTCGACAGCGCCGGTGACGCCGCCGCCCAGGAAGCCCGCGCAGCGACCGCCGACGACTCCGACGCCGTCAAGCGCGCCAAGGCCGCCCTGAACGAACTCGACATCGCCGAAGGCCTGGCCGAACTCGAAGGCTCCTCCGCCCGCGTGCGCGTTGACGAAAAGCGCATGATCAACTGCCGCGCCGACCTCAACCAGCTGGTTCCGTTCAAGTACGACTGGGCCTGGCAGAAATACCTCGACGGCTGCGCCAACCACTGGATGCCGCAAGAGGTCAACATGACCGCCGACATCGCCCTGTGGAAGAGCATGGACGGCCTGACCGAAGACGAGCGCCGCATCGTCATGCGCAACCTCGGCTTCTTCTCCACCGCCGACTCCCTGGTGGCCAACAACCTGGCCCTGGCCGTGTACCGCCTGATCACCAACCCCGAGTGCCGCCAGTACATCCTGCGCCAAGCCTTCGAAGAGGCGATCCACACCCACGCCTACCAGTACTGCATCGAGTCGCTGGGCATGGATGAAGGCGAGATCTTCAACATGTACCACGAGATCCCGTCGGTCGCTAAAAAGGCAGCCTGGGGCTTGAAGTACACCCGCGCCATCTCCGACCCCGAGTTCAACACCGGCACCGTCGAGACCGACAAAGAACTGCTGCGCAACCTGATCGCCTACTACTGCGTCCTGGAAGGCATCTTCTTCTACTGCGGTTTCACCCAGATCCTCTCCATGGGCCGCCGCAACAAGATGACCGGCGTCGCCGAGCAGTTCCAGTACATCCTGCGTGACGAATCCATGCACCTGAACTTCGGCATCGACGTGATCAACCAGATCAAGATCGAAAACCCGCACCTGTGGGATGCCGCGATGAAGGAAGAAGCGACCCAGATGATCCTCCAAGGGACCCAGCTGGAGATCGAATATGCCCGTGACACCATGCCACGCGGCGTACTGGGCATGAACGCCGCGATGATGGAGGACTACCTCAAGTTCATCGCCAACCGTCGCCTGACCCAGATCGGTCTGAAAGAAGAATATCCAGGGACCACCAACCCGTTCCCGTGGATGAGCGAGATCATGGACTTGAAGAAGGAGAAGAACTTCTTCGAGACTCGCGTTATCGAGTACCAGACCGGTGGTGCGCTGAGCTGGGACTGATTGTCCAGCCACTTAGAAAAGGCTGCCTCCGGGCAGCCTTTTTATTTTGAGTTGATACCTCTGGGACCGCTCGCGTGCCAACAGTCAGGCCAGATGCGACTGGCTGCGCAGATGCTCGGCCAGCATGTCGATGAAGGTGCGCACCTTGGTCGAGCCGTATTTGCTTTCGCGGTGCAGGATGTGGATCGGCCAGGACGCCTCCTCGTACTCGGCCAAGATCACCTGCAGGCGCCCGTCCGCCAGTTCATCAGCCACCTGATAGGACAGCAGCCGGGCGATGCCGAGGCCAGCGCTGGCGGCGGCGATTGCAGCGTCGTTGCTGGTCACGGTCAGGCGCGGCTTCATGCGTACCAGCGTCGGCTCGTCGATCGCGCCGAAGCGCCAGTCCGTGCGCGGCGACAGCGCCCCGGCAGCGATGATCTGATGCCTGTGCAATTCCGAAGGATGGCGCGGTGTGCCGTGGCGCTCCAGATACTCCGGCGAGGCGCACAGTAAGCGGCGCATCTGGCCCACGCGCAGTGCCTTGAGCCCAGAATCCGGCAACTGCCCGATGCGTACAGCCACGTCCAGGCCCTCCTCCACCAGATTCACCACACGGTCGAGAAAATACGCCGACACGTCCACCTCGGGGTACTGCTGCAGGTAACGGACGATGCAGGGCATGACGAACTTCTTGCCGAACAGGATCGGCGCGGTAACCGCCAGGTCGCCCTTGGGCGCGGCGTTGATGCCGGCAGCGGCTTCATTGGCTTCGACGATGCTGGCCAGAATGTGCCGCGTATCTTCCAGGTAACGGCCACCGGCCTCGGTCAGACGCACGCTGCGGGTGGTGCGCAAGAGCAGCTTGACGCCAAGTTGCTCCTCCAGCGCGGTGACCGCCCGGGTCACGGCAGCAGGCGAAATCGCCAGGCGGCGGGCAGCGGCTGCGAAGCTTTCCTGCTCGCCCACGGCCACGAACACTTTCATTAGGTGAATCTGGTCCATGCCGCGCCCCATGCGTTGTCATAGGGCGATTATTCCAGCGCTGACGCTAGAGCTCCAGCACCAAGGGCTGCACACCTTCTTCAGCCTGAGCCGGAATGGCGCAGCAGATCAGTACGCTACCAGGTTCAGGCAGTTCGGCGGGCGGGTTCGGGTAGTGGACCTGCCCACTGACCAGTCGGGTCTTGCAGGTGCCGCAGGAGCCGCCTCGGCAACTGAACTCCGGCGACAGGCCACGGCGCTCCGCCAGTTCTAGCAGCGTGCCACTGTCCGGTGCCCAGCGGGCCTCCTTGGCAGAGCTGGCGAAGTACACCGGCACAGGTTCTTTGGCGGGCGGAGGCTGTTGCAGCGTGGGCTGATTGCCGTCGGTGTGACGACGCAAGGTCGAAGGGCCAAAGGCTTCGGCATGAATGCGCGAATCGGGCACATGCACGCTGCGCAGGCCTTCGTACAGATCCTGGGTGAAGCTGGCCGGACCACAGAGGTAGAAGTCGTAGTCGCCCAGTGCCAGTGTGGTCTTGATCTGGTCGATGCCCAGGCGGCTGGCGAAGGTGTAGTCACGGCCCTGCACCGCATGCGCTTCCGGCTGACTCAGGGCACGATGGATATTCAGCAGGCCAGCGGATTGCTTTTGGAGTGCGCCTAGCTCCTGCTGGAACGGCAGGTCAGCCAAGGTACGTCCGCCATGGAACAGATAAATGCGCCGGCCCTGCCCGCTGGCCAGTTGCTCACGGAGCATGGCGATCAGCGGCGTGATGCCGACGCCCGCGCCAATCAGCACGAGGGGGCGTTCGCTGTCTTGGTCCAGCGTGAAGCTGCCCATAGGCAGGCGTACATCTAAAAGATCACCGACCTTCAACGCTCGGTGCAGATGCCATGAAGCCGGCCCCTGCGCCTTGACACTGATACGCAAGTAACCGTCGGACGGCGCGCTGGACAAACTATAGGTGCGGATAAGTGGCGTCTGCCCTTCGGTCCGCAAACGCACGGGAATATGCTGGCCGGGCGCAAAGGTTACGGCGGCGCCGTCCCCAGGTTGCAGGTAGAACGAGCGGATATCACGGCTCTCCTGCTCGATGCGCGATACTCGCCAGCTCAACCATTGACGTTGCCGTTCACGCTGTTGCAGGCGCAGCTCGGCTTCGGCCCAGGTGCCGGTCGTCAGGCTGGTGGGGGCGTACTCATGGAATGCCCAGCGCAGCGACACGGCAGCTGGACGCAACACCACCTGTTCGACATCCAGGGTCCAGATTCGCTCGGCACCTTCGAAAGCACTGATCAGTGGGCTGTCGAGAATGACCTGGGCCTGCCCGACCACCTGAAGCATGTCGCCAGTGGCGAAGTCAACGAACAGCAGGCCTGCGACAGGGTTTACCAACAAGTTGCCGAGGGTGTTGAAATGCAGATTGCCGGCATAATCGGGGACGGTCAGGCGGTTGCCTTCGACCCGCACGAATCCGGCCCGACCACCGCGGTGGGAGACATCCACCGAGCGTTGGCCGCTTTCATGTTCGACGTAGCTGGCCACGAAGAATGTATCCGTGCTCTCGATCATGGCGCGAGCCCTGGCATCGATCGCCGTTGAATCCTGACGCCCTTGCGACGGTACGTCGACACGGGTGTATTCGCGCAATTGAATGTACTGCGGGCAGTTGCCGAACGACTGCTCGACCTCCACCTCCAACTGGCCGGCACTGGCCCTGCGAATCACACCATTGAGACGATTGCGCCGGCGGGTGTGCAGCTCGATTCCCAACAGACCGACGGCACCGCCAGCCACCAATCCCGGCGTTGCCGGATCGTCGGCGGCAAGCTCGGTGCCGATCAGCAACTGCCGCGGATCAGGCGAGCTGACGAAGCCCTCGGGGCCTTCGAGCAGCGTCGCCCAAGGTTTGCCCTCGGCATCCACGGCACCGACCACCATGAATGGCAACTGATGGTAGAACGCGCGATGCTGGTCGGGCATGTAGTCGCGGATGACCTTTTGCCCAAATGCCTCCATGCGCTCTGCAACACCGGCTTGCTCCTGCAGCCGTTTCTCACCTGCATGCCAGGGTGATCGCATGGCGGCATTCCTCTGGACTCAGAGAGTGGTCTGCAAACCGATAACGGTGCGCGGCATCGGTACGAAGCCTGGCAGCGCCTCGATACGGGCCAGCCAGGCACGCACGTTGGGGTACGGCTCGAGCGACACGTTACCTTCCGGTGCATGGGCGATGTACGAGTAGTTGGCGATATCGGCGATGGTCGCCTGGTCGCCGACCAGGAACGGGCCCTTGGCCAGCTCGGCATCGATCACCTTGAGTAGGGTGTGGGCGCGGCCGATGACTTCATCGGTGTTGAACGAAGCACCGAACACGGTCACCAGGCGCGCAGCCGCTGGGCCGAAGGCCAGAGGACCGGCCGCTACCGACAACCAACGTTGCACGCGAGCGGCACCGACCGGATCCTCAGGCAGCCAACGCGAACCACCATAGGCCTTGGCGAGATACACCAGAATGGCATTGGAGTCAGCGATGACAGTACCGTTGTCGTCGATCACCGGCACCTGGCCGAATGGGTTGATGGCCAGGAAATCGGGCTGCTTGTGCTCGCCCTTGGCCAGGTCGACGAAGACCAGTTCGGTGGGCAGTTCGAGCAGCGACAGCATCAGCTCGATGCGGTGAGCATGGCCGGACTTTGGAAAGTTGTAGAGTTTGATCGGGCTTGGCATGTTCTGGGCTCCGGATCAGCGCCGGGAGTGGCGCTGCTGGAAGACATGCTGCACCTGATCGGTGAGCAGCAGAATCAGTGCTGTGAGCAATCCAGTATTTCGGCTGGTGGAATAATCGTGGGAACCGCGCTATCGCAGGCGTCGGATAGATCCATGCTCAGTGCCGCTGTCGCTTTTGATATAGATACAACCCCCGCGCCGCCTCGACCACCTGTGGCACGCATGCCTGGAGCTCGTCGAAACTCATCGCGTCGAGCAGCTCGAAATTATCCTCCAACCCATGCAGGGAAATGGCCTTGAGCAGGCGGTCCTGCTCCGGCGGCAACTCGCTCCACTCGGCCACCTGGGTACCGCGCATGTAGCCGAAGCACCACTCCTCGAGAATGATCGACGACCCCTCTTCGCCTTCGCTCTCTTCGAACAGCGGCTCGAAGTGCTCAAGATCATCGGCCAAGGATTCAGCCACCTGGTTGGCGTAACGCAGCATCAGTGCGGTGTAGGCCTCCTCATGGGCGGGTTTCTTGAACTTGGGGACTTTTCCACCAGCGACCGAAGGCAGCCACTGCTCAGGCATGACGGCATTCGGTGAGCTGGCCAGGGCGGTGAAAAAGCCGTTGAGTTCAGCCAGGTTGAGTACCGAATAGTCGTTGCCGTAGGTGATCAACAGATCTTCGAGACGGTCGAGTTCTTTTTCGCTGAGGGCGGGGAGCATCATGAGTGTCCTAGGGCAGAAGTCTGGGTGCACCCTAGCACATGGGGAAAGGTATAGCGGGAATTGTGGGCAGAACGACAGTAATCGCGGGCAAGCCCCGCTCCCAAAAGCTGTAATGCCATGGGAGCGGGGCTTGCCCGCGGCCGGCCGTCAGTCGTTAGACCGCCAGTGCGCGTTCACGCAGTTCCTGGTTCAGGATGCGGTCGTTTTCGCTGTAGTCCACCGGGCAGTCGATCACGTGTACGCCCGGGGTCTTGATGCAGTGCTCGAGCAGCGGCAGCAGGCCTTCGGCGCTTTCGACGCGGTGACCGTTGGCACCGTAGGCTTCGGCGTATTTGACGAAGTCCGGGTTGCCGTAGTCCAGGCCGAAGTCGGTGAAGCCCATGTTGGCCTGCTTCCAGCGGATCATGCCGTAGCCGTCGTCACGCAGGATCACTACGGTGATGTGCATGCCCAGACGTACTGCGGTCTCCAGCTCCTGGCTGTTCATCATGAAGCCGCCATCACCGCACACCGAGATGACCGGGCGGTCTGGGTACACCAGATGCGCCGCCATGGCCGACGGCAGACCGGCGCCCATGGTTGCCAGGGCGTTGTCCAGCAGCACGGTGTTGGGCTTGTGGGCCTTGTAGTTGCGGGCGAACCAGATCTTGTAGATGCCGTTGTCCAGGGCCACGATGCCTTCGGACGGCAGGACGCGGCGGATGTCGGCGACCAGACGCTGCGGGTAGACCGGGAAGCGGTCATCGTCCTTGCCTTCGGCGATCTGCGCTTCATTGGCTTCGCGAATCGCCAGCAGGCGGGTGAAGTCCCAGTGCGAGGTGTCGCCCAAGCCTTCGCCGATCTGCCAGACGGCATTGGCGATGTCGCCGATCACTTCGATCTGCGGGAAGTACACGGCGTCGACTTCTGCGGAGCGGAAGTTGACGTGGATGACTTCGGTACCGCCACGCACCATGAAGAATGGCGGCTTCTCGATGACGTCGTGGCCGATGTTGATGATCAGGTCGGCCGCTTCGATGGCGCGATGCACGAAGTCACCGGACGACAGCGCGGCGTTGCCCAGGAAGCTCGGATGGCGCTCATCCACCACACCTTTACCCAGCTGGGTGGTGACGAATGGAATGCCGGTCTTGTCGATCAGTTGCTTGAGGACCTTGGCGGTCATCTTGCGGTTGGCGCCGGCACCGATCACCAGGATCGGGCTGCGGGCGTTGCGCAGCTTCTCGATGGCCGCTTCGATGGCCACGTGCTCGGCCAACGGGCGGCGGTGCAGGCTGGGCTGGATCGGCATGGCATCGGTCTGCTCGGCGGCGATGTCTTCCGGCAGTTCCAGGTGCACAGCGCCGGGTTTTTCTTCTTCCGCCAGGCGGAAGGCTTCGCGCATGCGGGCCGGGATGTTGTCGGCCGAGGCGAACTGGTGGGTGTACTTGGTGATGGGGTCCATCATGCCGCACACATCGATAATCTGGAAGCGGCCCTGCTTGGACTTCTTGATCGGCTTTTGGCCGGTGATCATCATCATCGGCATACCGCCCAGGTAGGCGTAGGCGCTGGCGGTCACCAGGTTGGTGGCACCTGGGCCGAGAGTCGACAGGCTGACGCCGGTCTTGCCGGTCAGGCGGCCGTAGGTGGCGGCCATGAAGCCCGCGGACTGCTCATGGCGGGTCAGAACCAGCTTGATCTTCGATTTGCGCAGGGATTCCAGCAGGTCGAGGTTCTCCTCGCCGGGAATGCCGAACACATACTCGACGCCTTCGTTTTCCAGGCATTGCACAACGACATCGGCGGCCTTGGCCATCTTGCTTGCTACCTCAAGTGATAGGACGGTGGTGAAGTCCAGGAATGCGCAGCACGGTGCGCTGGCATCGCTCGGTCCGGGTGCCAGGATTGCCCCGAACCTAAGCCTTGACGCAGGGTAGGTACGGGGAAGTCACTTAATGTGGCAGCAATATTGTCGCACTTACAATGAAGCGACGTGAGGTAGCCGACGAGCAAAAGATATTTGCTGTGAGGACAGAGTTAGCACCTGTAGGAGCGGGCCTTATGCGAACCCACAGGTGGTACATGTGCAGCAGCGCAAAGACAAAACCCCTACCTGCTCACGCAGATAGGGGTTTTGCGAAATGAATCTTGACGATGACCTACTCTCACATGGGGAAGCCCCACACTACCATCGGCGATGCATCGTTTCACT